>JBFYZH010000047.1:0-12925 GCA_041309605.1 Candidatus Krumholzibacteriota bacterium | reverse complement strand
GAACGAAACGGAGGCGGCCATGGATGCGATTCAGAAGGAATTGATCGCGATCGGAGCGACGATCGGCGCCAACTGCGCGTCCTGACTGAGGCATCATGTTCAGAAGGCCCGGTTCATCCCGGTTCAGCATGTTTTTTCTTGCAGTAACGTATTGATATAAAGTAAAATACCGACGGTTCATTGGGGAATGGTTCCGTTGCGGGAGGTTATCATGCCGTTTGATTCAGCCATGCCCTACGACGATTTGCCGGTCTTGCCGCCGACGAAGGAAGTGGAGACCAAGGCTGTACTCAAACAGGCGCTGCGTGCCACGCGGGCTCTGGCAGAACTTAAGGGGGCGGGTGGGTTGATCCCCGACCAGTCAATTCTCATCAATGCGATCCCCCTCCAGGAAGCCCGGCTCAGTTCCGAGATCGAGAATATTGTCACTACCCAGGATGAGTTGTTCAGAGCCGCAGGCGATGAGGCCGCCGTGACCGACCCGCAAACCAAAGAGGTGCTGCGGTATCGCACGGCCTTGCGGCAGGGATACGAAAAGCTGCGTCTGCAGGCGCTGTCGCTGGAGATGATCCGTGAGGTCTGCCGCACGTTGCGCGACGAGGCGGTGGACTTTCGCGGCGACGGCGAGCAGGTGGCCATCGGCAATTGGACAACCGGGAGTGTGACCTACACCCCGCCACGGGGTGGCCGGGTACTGCTGGAGAAACTGCTGAATCTGGAAACGTATTTACTGGCCCCGGACGGCCCGGACCCGTTGATCCGTATGGCCGTGGCGCATTACCAATTCGAGGCGATCCACCCTTTTACGGACGGCAACGGCCGGTCAGGGCGGATACTCAACATACTGTATTTGCTCCACGCACGCTTGCTGGAGATTCCGGTCCTGTATCTCAGCCGGTTTATCATCCAGAACAAGGGAGATTACTACAAGAAACTGCGGGCGGTAACCGAGGAGGGAGCTTGGGAACCGTGGATGCTGTACATGCTTCGCGGAGTGGAAGAGACATCGCTGTGGACGACGGGCCGGATCCAGGCGATTCGCGACTTGTTCGATGTCACCGTAGCCCGGTGCCGGGAGGAAGTGCCGCGAGTTTATTCCAAAGAGCTGATCGAGATGATCTTTCGGCAGCCGTATTGCAGGATTTCTTTCATCGTCGAGGCGGGAATCGCCAGGCGGCAGACGGCTTCGGTTTATTTGCAGGAGCTGGAGCGGATTGGGATCCTCGCCGGCGAAAAGAAGGGCCGGGAAGTCGTGTACAAGCACCCCGGATTACTGAAGGTTCTGACGACATGATGAGTCGATATGATCGACACAATTGCCAAACGTGTCGATTTGCAGGGGTTTTATCGACATATGGCCCGCGCTTGTCGACGGCATGAACGCGTTTAGGCGGCTTGTCGACGGCGGACAACGAAATCGCTCCGTGCTCATGGGAAATATCCATGATTGAAAACAATCCAACTCGAATTTCATTAAGATGGCCCCGGAGGCGGGAGCGGCGCTCGAAAGACTCAGAGGGTGATTTCGGGAACGAAACGGAGGCGGCCATGGATGCGATTCAGAAGGAATTGATCGCGATCGGAGCGACGATCGGCGCCAACTGCGCGTCCTGACTGAGGCATCATGTTCAGAAGGCCCGTGAGGCCGGAGCGGACGATGCGAGCATCAGGGAAGCGATCGAAATGGGATGGACGGTGCGCCGCGGGGCGATGTCGAGATTCGAGAAGGACACGGGGGATGTCCTGACCGCCTGATCGGATTGAAATGGAATGATGAGATGACGCCTTGACATCATGACGCTATGCGGCGAAATCCATGATGATGTCCGGGATGTAATCATCGTACAGATCGCTCACAGGCGCGATGTGTACAGGCCCGGTAGATAATCAGCTCCGGCCCGGGACGCATGGTTGCGCAGGGATCGGGCGACGATACGGAGGCCGGTTTGAAGTATAAGAGGAAGGATCACGAACCGCCCGAGGCGATTTCGCGGCGCGGCTGGAAGTACCATCACATGGGGATCCCGACGACGGTCCCGCATGAAGGCAAGCGGCACATCGAGCATCTAACTCTGGACCTCCCTATAATCGATTGACCGGCAATCCCATTCGCGTTTACAATCCCGGTACTATCGGGATTCTCAGGAAAGTGTCAACTCGGAAGGAAACTGCATTGCATCCCGGGAGGCCGCACTTTGGTGCGGGCCCGGCCGGAGGTACAGGCATGGATACCTATTTTGCTCCGCCGGAAAGGGCAAGCGAAGAGGAACTTGCCGCCGAGATCAGTTTTGTGAGCAGAAATCCCGTGATGACGGGCCTGCTTCATTCGATCAGCGGCCTGATAGCCATTCTGAACGTGCAAAGGCAGGTCATCTCCATCAACGACGCTTTTCTGCGGATGCTGGGCGTCGACGATCCGTCGCGGATGCTGGGATTGCGGCCGGGGGAGGTCGTGCAATGCATTCACGCGCACGACGAACCCGCCGGATGCGGCACTACAAAATTCTGTTCAACGTGCGGCGCCGCCATAGCGATAGTGACGAGCCTCGGAGAGGATAAGCCCGCCAAAAGGATCTGCGCCCTGACGTCAAAAAGAGGGGACAGGACGGTGGATATTACCCTTCTCGTCAGGACTCAACCGATTCGGCTGGAGAACAGGAGATTTCTTTTGCTGTTTCTCCAGGATATAACGCAACAGCAGCAGATGGCCGCCCTCGAGCGGGTTTTTTTTCACGACGTCAACAACATGTTGAACATGCTCGTCGGAGCGAGCGAGTTGCTTGTCGAAACCAGCCCCTCGGAACTTGCCGGCACCGTTCACAAGGCGTCATTGCGCCTTTACAACGAGGTGGCCATTCAGCGATGCCTGTCGCAAAACGAATCCGGGATTTATCTGCCGATGTGGCAAGAGATCACCACGGAAGAGATCCTGGAAGAGCTCCGGGCTTTCTTCGCCAGCCACCCGGTCGCTCAGGATAAAAGACTGGAATTCGAAAAAAAAGGTCCCACGGTTTCGTTTAAAACGGATATTTCCCTGATATTGCGCGTGCTCTGCAACATGATCACGAACGCCCTGGAAGCGAGCGAGAAGGACGGCGTGGTGAAAATATGGGTCGAGCACGAAAACGAATCCGTTTCCTTCTGTGTGTGGAACCTCGGGGAAATACCACGGGATGTGTGCGAGAGAATATTTCAGCGCAATTTCAGCACGAAGGAACAGGCCGGAAGAGGTGTCGGTACTTATTCCATAAAACTGTTTGGAGAAGACATTCTTGGCGGACAGGTCGGTTTTACGACATCCGGGGAAGAAGGTACGATTTTCAGATTTACGACCCATGTTTAGAAGCTTGCAGCCCTTTGACGGCATCGCGATGTCTAACTTTAAGGAAAAGGGCGTGCCGGATATGGACCGGGTTGACGGAGGCACAGCTTGAAGGTTCTATATATCAGCGGCTCCATCGGCCTCGGTCACGTGACCAGGGATCTTGCGATCGCCCGGGAGCTGCGGCGGCGGATTCCCGGTATCGACATTCAATGGCTCGCCGTTCATCCGGCCAGCCTGATGCTGGAAGAAGCCGGAGAAAAGCTTGTTCCTGAAGCGTCCGAATATGCGAACGAGAACGATTTTGCCGAACAGAGCGCCCGCGGGTCAGGGCTGAACCTGTTGAATTTTCTTTTAAGGTCGAGGAAAGCTTGGGATCACAACGTCGGTGTGTTTGCGCGCGTTGTCGGCTCGAGACATTTCGACCTTGTGATAGGCGATGAGACGTATGAGATCAGCCTGGCTTTGCGAAAGCGCCGCGGGCTGAAGAAATTTCCCTTCGTCATGATCTTCGATTTCGTCGGACTGGACTCGATGTCAGGCAATCCGCTTGAGAAACTCGGCGTATACATTTATAACCGCAAATGGTGTCGCGGAAAGCCTTCATATGATCTTGGATTGTTTGTCGGCGAGCCGGAGGATGTCAGCGACGAGCCGTTCGGTTTCATGCTGCCGAGCCGCCGGAAATTTGCGGAAGCGATGTATAAATTTGTCGGCTATATCCTGCCTTTCGATCCGGCGGATCTTGCAGACAAAACGGAAATTCGAAAAAGGCTCGGATACGGCGCGGAGCCGCTGGTAATCGCATCGATCGGCGGGACATCGATCGGCAGGGAACTTCTCGAGATGTGCGGGAACGCGTATCCGTTATTGCGCGATAAATATCCTTCATTGCAGATGGTTCTCGTGACAGGTCCCCGTCTGGAGGCCGATTCGGTCAAGGTGCCGGAGGGAGTGCAGGTCAGGCAGTTCGTCCCGAAATTGTACGAGCACTTCGCAGCCTGCGACCTCTCGATCGTGCAGGGCGGCGCGACATCCTCGCTGGAGCTTGCCGCGCTGAAAATCCCCTTCATATACTTTCCGCTGGAGGGACATAGCGAGCAGGCCAATGTCGCAAGGATGTTAAGGCGCCACGGCGCCGGCGTCGAAATGAAGCTTTCGAAGACGACACCGGCCTCGCTCGCCGCGGAAATGTCCAGGATGCTCGATTCAAAGACGCCGTGTCCCGGGATATCGGTCGACGGCGCGCGGAAAGCGGCCGACCTGATAGCTCGGCTTTTAAACGGAGAACGATGATGAAGCTTACGGTGTTCAACGGAAGCCCGAAAGGGCGGCGGGGTAATACGTACGTGATGGTGGAGGCGTTCCTGGAGGGCGTTCGCGAAGCGGGTGTTGAGGGCGAACAAGTCTTTCTTGCCGACCTGAAGATAAATCCATGCACGGCTTGCGGGACGTGCTGGGTCAGGACGCCGGGGGAA
Organism: Candidatus Krumholzibacteriota bacterium; assembly: GCA_041309605.1. Taxonomy (GTDB): domain Bacteria; phylum Krumholzibacteriota; class Krumholzibacteriia; order Krumholzibacteriales; family Krumholzibacteriaceae; genus JALOPX01. Next base: position 8,125 of record JBFYZH010000047.1, on the reverse strand, counting down.
TGCGTCCAGAACGACGACATGAAGGCGCTGGTGCCGAAGATCCTGGATTCCGACATCCTCTGTTTCGCGACCCCGCTCTACGTCGACAACGTGACCGGCATGATGAAGAATTTCATGGACCGGCTTATCGTCATCGGCGACCCTCATTGGGAACTGGACGAGAACGGCGAATGCCGGCATGCCCGGCGCCATCCGAAGCCGTCGAAGATCATGGCGATCGCCAACTGCGGGTATCCCGAGCAGAGCCATTTCCAGGTCCTGCGCCTTCTGTTCCGCAGGATCGCAAGGAACCTCGGCGCGGAACTGATCGCGGAGATTTACAGGGGTGGCGGGGGTTTGCTCACGACCCGCATCCCCGCGCTGGAGCCGATAATTATCAATTACAGGAACCTGCTGCGGCAGGCCGGCAAGGATGTGGGCGAACGGGGGAGCCTGTCCGAAATGGTGCGCGGGAAACTCGAACAACCGCTCCTTCCAGGGCCTGATTACGCCGCCGACTACATGGCGCGCATCAACGAGCTTTGGGACAAACTACTGTCGGCGCCGGGCCGGAAAGCGGACGACGAATTCGGATCGAGGCTGTCGTGACGATTGCCCGCCCATGTTCTTCCATGAAAAAGTATTGAAATATAATTAGATATATGATAGACTGCCCCCGGATAAGTTGGCATGGGGTTTTATTTAATGCTGTAAAGACAGTTATTTCGCTTATATGATGCGGCGGGGGTTTTTTCTTGCCGTACGGGGAGGGAATGGACATGAAGAAGAGTCTTGTTCCGGTCTTCATCATCCTTTTCGCGTCGATCCTTGTCATGTCGACTGGAAACGGATTCGTGGCAACAGGCGAGATCTCCGCCATCGGCGAAATCCCCGCCACAAGAAGCGTGCGAGAGTTCATTACCGCCGATGGTCATGTCGATCTCGACGCGGTTCGGATGGCGGGTTATGAAGGGGCGCTCGACCTTGGCGGATACGACGTTGGTTTCGATCCATCGTCGGGGGAGCCGGCTATTCGCGGAACGCATTCCATGGCTCCGGCGGACAACCCGGACGATAAGTACTGGGGGCGGGGTCCGAATTACCAGGGAATCGATGGAACCGTCAATGCCCTCGCCGTATACAACGGAACCCTGATTGTGGGGGGGAACTTTTCGGTTGCCTGCGATACGATTGCCTGCAGCATAGCGGCGTGGGACGGCAGTTCCTGGGCGCCGCTGGGTTCAGGAATTACATATGAGATAAACAGGTGTAATGTCTATGCATTGACCGTCTATGACGGCAAACTCATCGCCGCCGGATTTTTCGCCGGCGCCGGAGGTATAACGGCGAACAATATAGCCGCCTGGGACGGCGCCACATGGACCTCCCTCGGAACGGGGATGAACAGCACGGTTCGGGCACTGGCTGTGTGCGACGGCGATCTTGTCGCCGGTGGATATTTCACCACAGCCGGCGGTATCGCGGCCGACTATATAGCCGCCTGGGACGGCGCCGCATGGGACTCCCTCGGAACGGGGATGAACGGCACGGTTTTGGCATTGACCGGGTACGACGGCGATCTGGTCGCCGCCGGATTTTTCACCGACGCCGGAGGTGTTACAGCGAACAATATAGCCGCCTGGGACGGCGCCGCATGGGACTCCATCGGGACGGGAATGAACGGACTTGTTAATGCGCTCGCCGTTTACGACGACAACCTCTTTGCCGGTGGATATTTCACCACAGCCGGCGGTATCGCGGCCGACTATATAGCCGCCTGGGACGGCGTATCCTGGGCTCCGCTCGGACCGGGAACCGGCGGCGCAGTCAACGCGCTGACAATACACGACAACACCCTGATCGCCGCGGGTAATTTTACGACCGCCGGCGGTGTTTCGGCGAATCGCGTCGCTGCCTGGGACGGGGATTCATGGGTCTCTTTCGGACAGGGTTCGACGGAAGCTGTCAGTGCGATTGTATCGTACGGCGGCATGCTGGTCGGCGGCGGCACATTCCAAACAGCCGACGGCTCCATGGCGAATTCCATCGCAGCCTGGGACGGCGTATCCTGGGCATCCCTCGGATCGGGAACGGATGGAGTCATCCTGGCCATGACCTTATATAATGGCCTTCTTGTCGCGGGCGGGGACTTTAGAAGCATCGACGGAGTGCGCGCGGATAATATTGCGGCCTGGGACGGCGGAATGTGGACTCCTCTTGGATCGGGCGTGGATGGCACCGTCCAGTCGCTGACCGTTTACGATGATAAGCTGATTGCTGGGGGATTGTTTCTTGCCGCAGGCGGCGCACCCGCGAATTACATCGCGTCATGGAACGGCGTATCCTGGTCGTCATTAGGGGCTGGAGAAGTACATAAACCGGCATACCCCGTGTATGAACTGACTACGTATGCCGGGAGCCTGGTGGCCGGCGGGGCGGTTTCCTATTGTGCCGAAGTCTGTAGTTGGAACGGTATGGCATGGAGCCGTATATATTCCCTGTGCGAATCGAATGTGGCATATTTGCATATCGGAGCCATGACGGCCTACGACAATCGCTTGATGGTGGGTGTCAACTACGACTGGTCCATGTATTACGAACTGATCGCATGGGACGGCGTTGAATGGACGGTCGTCAGATCGGGCAACTTTGGATCGGTCGAAGCGCTTGCCGTTTATAACAATAAATTGATCTCCGGCGGACATTGGTACGCCGCGCTCCAATCCTGGGACGGCGCCACGTGGACGGACATCGGCCCGGATATTTTCGATTACTCGATGTCTTCAACATATTGTATAGCCGTCTACGATGACAAGCTCGTTGTGGGTGGATACTATGTCGACAATGATTCAGAGGAGATAAATATTTTCGCTTTGGACGGCTCCGAATTGTCTTATTTCGGTTCCGGGACGAACGGAAGCGTGCACGCGTTGGCCGACTTTGGAAAGCTGGCGGCGGGTGGCGGTTTCACGACCGCGGGAGGCAGGATTTCCGCCTCCTTCGCGCTGTGGCAAAAGCCCGATCAGACGGCGGTAATGATCGCGGGGTTCGATGCGCAACCGGTGGAATGCGGCGTCGAGCTTTCCTGGGTGTTGTACGCCGACGAGCGGATCGAAGGGTATCGGATCTACCGGTCCCGCGGCGAGGATCCGGTTGAGACTGCCCTCAACGAGCGTCTTATTGGAGCGGAGAAGAGAACGTATACGGATGGGACCGCCGTTCCAGGAGAACGCTATAAATATGTACTCGTCGTGCACCTCGAGGGCGGAAAGGAAGTCCGGTCGTTTTCGGTGGAGGGTGAGCGGACGCCGTTTGTGGCGAAGCTGTTTCAGAATATTCCCAATCCATTCAATCCGGCAACATCGATTCGCTACACGATTCCACTCGAATCCATCGTCACAATCCGAATTTATTCGCTTTCCGGCGAGCTGGTCCGAACGCTTGTAAACAGGACGGAGCCGGCCGGCGTCCGTGAAGTGACATGGGATGGAAGGAACGACAGCGGAGCCCCCGTCTCCTCGGGTATTTATTTCTGTCGTCTCGGCGCAGGCAAGGTCTCGCTGTCGAAGAAGATGCTGCTTCTTCGATGATATGGATCCGGCTGGTGTCAACCGGTATTTAAAGCGAGAGTAGGGCGGTTACCGACGATCATCAAGCTGATATTCGCGGGTTGGATACCGCATTTCACTTTGTTCGTCCGGAGCTGCCTCACACTGATGATGGCAATATGCTTGTGTTTTCGTTGATCGAGGCGATAGAACTTGCGTGACAGGCGGTGCTGCGTCTTGATCGCAATGGCCACCACCTCTGGCGGTTGCCCCTGTCTGCGCCTGTTGAGGATAAGATCCGCTCCGGCCCTGTGACGGTTGTTCCAGGCGGCTTCTACAAGTATCCTTCGGGCATGCGAGTTGCCGGCCTTGGTGATAGGACCCTTTCTCTCCCTCTCGCCGCTCGATCGCTCCGTGGGCACCAGACCGAAGTAGGCCATGAGCGCCCGCGGAGAGGGGAAACGATCGATATCGCCGATTTCGCTCAGCAGAACCATGGCGGTAAGCGTCTTGATTCCTCTCAGGCAACAGAGCGCCTCGACCATGTCATGGTAGGGCGGTTGCCGGGCATAGCGATCGATGTCGGCGTCGAGGGCGCCCCGCTGCATCTCGATATACTCCAGATGCTCCAGCTCGATGGCCAGAACAGTCTGCAGAGGTCCCTCGAGATCCCTGCGCAACTTCGCAAGCCACTCCTTGTGCTTCTTGGTCCAAAGTGACTTGCCCGCCCGATAGATGTATCCATGAGCCTTCAGGATGCCGTAGATACGATTCTTTGTCGCTTTACATTGCCACTGGTATGCGTCGCGCAGCCTGACCAGCCTGCGCACCGACTCCTGCCATTCATTCGGTACGTGAACAGCGGTGAGATGACCGCTGCGATCTTGATTCGCCGGCAAGTAGGCGCGCCCTTATTTATTGGAAATTGCGCCGGCAATTGGGATTGACTTCCGGATGCCGCTTGTGTTAAAGTCCACTCGGCGTTTATCTATTTCATTAAATTCAGTTCAGAAAGATCCAATCTCTTTCAGTGGGGGATTAGTATGAATCTGTATAGAGCAGTTTTTGCGGCGGTTGTGATCTGCTTGCTCGCAAGCGATGTATTCGCGTTTGATTTGCTGTTCGACGCCAGAATCGACTACGAGGTGGGTGGTTTTTTGGTGTCTGTTTGCGCCGCCGATTTTGACGGAGACGGCAACCTTGATCTGGCAGTGGCGAATTATGATTCCGCAAATGTATCGATTCTTACGAACAATGGAGATGGGATGTTCGCGGCTACCATTAATTATGGGGCGGGAAGTAATCCACAATCTATTTGCGCCGCCGATTTTAACGGGGACGGTAATCCTGATCTAGCAGTGGCGAATTTTATTTCCGCCGATGTCTCGATCCTCACGAACAATGGAGATGGGACTTTTGCGGCTGCCGTTAATTACGGAGCGGGAAATTATCCCTATTCCGTATGTGCCGCCGATTTTGACGGGGATGGGAACTCTGATCTGGCCGTGGTGAATTTCTATTCCAACCAGCTCTCGATCCTCACGAACAATGGAGATGGGACGTTTGCGGCTCCTGTCACATACGGCGTGGGGGGGCGTCCTACATCTGTTTGCTCTGCTGACTTTGATGGGGATGGGAGCCCTGACCTTGCCGTTGCGAATAGCATTTCCGGCAGTGTTTCAACCCTGAAGAACAATGGAGATGGGACGTTTGCAGCCGCCGTCAATTACAGTGCGGGAAGTCAGCCCCATTCCGTATGCGCCGCCGACTTTGACGGGGACGGAAAACCTGATCTTGCAGTGGTGGACGAGAGTCTCGACAATGTCTTGATCCTGCTGAAGAACAATGGAGATGGGACGTTTGCGGCCGCAGTCAATTACAGTGTGGGAGTTTGTCCTTATTCCGTATGTTTCGCCGATTTTAACGGGGATGCAAAACTCGATCTGGCAACCGCGAATAAATATTCCGACAACGTCTCGATCCTCACGAACAATGGAGACGGGACGTTTGCTGCCGCCGTCGATTACGGAGCGGGATGCTGGCCCTATTCCGTATGCGCCGCCGATTTTGACGGGGACGGGAACCCTGATCTGGCAGTGACGAATTATATTTCCGGCAGTGTTTCAACCCTGAAAAACGATGAAGATGGGACTTTTGTGGTAGCCGTCAATTACGGCTTGGAAAGTTGTCCTCAATCTGTTTGTACCGCTGATTTTGACGGGGACGGGAACCCTGATCTGGCGGCGGTGAATTATTATTCCGATAATGTTTCGATTCTGACGAATAATGGAGATGGGACGTTTGCGGCCGCAGTCAATTACAGTGCGGGAGTACGTCCTTATTCCGTATGTTTCGCCGATTTTGACGGGGATGGGAACCCTGATCTGGCCGTGGCGAATTATGCTTCCGCCAATGTTTCGATCCTCACGAACAATGGAGATGGGACGTTTGCTGCTGCCGTCGATTACGGTGTGGGCACGGGTCCCCAGTCTGTTTGCGCCGCCGATTTTGACGGGGACGGGAACCCTGATCTGGCCGTGGCGAATTATCCTTCCGACAATGTCTCGATCCTGAAAAACAGTGGAGATGGGACATTTGCGGCTGCCCTCAATTACGGGGTGGGAGATGGTCCCGGGTATGTTTGCGCCGCCGACTTTGACGGAGGTGGGAATCCTGATCTGGCGGTGACGAATTATATTTCCGACAACGTCTCGATTCTGAAGAACAATGGAGATGGGACCTTTGCTGCTGCCGTCAATTACGGGGTGGGCACGGATCCCCAGTCCGTATGCGCCGCCGACTTTGACGGGGACGGAAAACTCGATCTGGCAACAGCGAACTACTCTTCCGACAATACTTCGATCCTGAAGAACAATGGAGATGGGACCTTTGCAGCTGCCGTCAATTACGAGGCGGGAAATTGGTCCTATTCTGTATGTGCCGCCGACTTTGACGGAGACGGAAAACCTGATCTGGCAATAGCGAACGACTATTCCAACAATGTTTCGATCCTGCAGAACAATGGAGACGGGACCTTTGCGGCCGCCGTCAATTATGGGGTGGGAAGTGGTGCCGAGTCTATTTGCTCCGCAGACTTTAACGGGGACGGGAACCCTGATCTGGCAACAGCGAACTACTCTTCCGACAACACTTCGATCCTTATCAATGTTTGTTCTGCTCCCGCGGACGCAGGTGAGACTGCGGTCCCCGGATGCTTCTCATTGTCCCAGAACTATCCCAACCCCTTCAACCCGTTCACGGTAATAGAATTTGACGTACCACACTCGGCATTTATCACACTCGAGATCTATGACGTGACCGGGCGCAAGGTCAGTACGCTTGTATCGGAGTATCAGGGTCCCGGGCACAAGAGAGTCGAGTGGAACGGGAAAGACGGCAAGGGAAGGACTGTTTCCTCAGGCATTTATTTCTATCGCGTGAGCACGGGGGATTTCAAGGAAACCAGGAAAATGGTATTGCTCAGGTAAACGCCTGCTTGGCCCGCGATGGCGGATCGCTTCTTCACCGGTGCGCACCGTTCGCCGCTGATGCCGGTAGCCGGCGGTGGAAAAGATATGAGAGCGATACTGGCTGATATAACGACCCTGCGGGTAGACGCCGTCGTCAACGCCGCCAATACCAGGCTTCTCGGCGGGGGCGGGGTGGACGGGGCCATCCATCGCGCGGCGGGGCCCGAACTGCTCGAGGCATGCCGGCCCCTCGGCGGTTGCAACGCCGGCGACGCAAAAATCACCCCTGGATTCAGGCTTCCCGCGAAATTCGTCATACATACCGTCGGCCCCGTCTGGCGCGGGGGGACAGCGCGTGAAAACGAACTGCTGGCCGGCTGCTATCGCCGTTCCATGGAGCTTGCGCTCGAGAACGGCGTAAAAACGATCGCCTTCCCGGCGATAAGCACTGGCGTCTACGGTTACCCCATCGAGGAAGCCTCGCGGATCGCCGTGACCACGGTGCGCGACTTCCTCAAGGAGAAGAAAGCCTCGATCGAGGTGATCTTCTGCTGTTTTTCCGCGAGGGATTTGTCCGTGTACGAAAAACTCGGCGTTAGCGCGGGGCCGTTGACATCGGGCTGAGAATCGTGATAACGATTTATGGAATCGTTGCCATATTCATATTGAGCAGGCTGAAGAAGTGAAACGATCGAAAGGAGAGATCTATGCGGAAGACATTCGGGTTGTTTCTAGGGCTGATGCTGATTATCTCGAGTCCTGTTTTCTGCCAGGATTCGTCCGAGATGGAGATCAGGAACCGTATCGCCCAGTTTGAAGCGGCCTACAACGCCGGCGACGTCGACGCTCTGGCCGCCATTTACGCGATCGACGGCACGCATACCTACGCGTTCGGCGTGACGCATCGCGGCCGGACTGAGATCGCGAACGGCCTGAGGGAACAGCTTTCCGGGCCGCTCAAGGGCACGCGCATGACGATCACCCCGCTTCACATACGCGTTGTCACGGCCGGGATCGGCATCGAAGAAGCAGCCATCGTAATGTCCGGGCTGAAAGACGCCGGAGGTAATGAGGCTCCACCATTCAACTGCCTGTGCCTGGTGGTCTATAGGAAGATCGACAGCCAAT
>JBFYZH010000046.1:0-44208 GCA_041309605.1 Candidatus Krumholzibacteriota bacterium | reverse complement strand
GTCTCATCGCCTCCTGGTCGAAGAACGATTCGGGGGGCGGCGATTCGGCATCGATCCGTATTTCGGTTCCCGCGTAGAGCCGTGCCACATCTGAAACGAGACCGGTGAGCGATCCGCGCGCGATCGAAAGGCCGGGCATCCTCGCGAAGGAGGAGAACTCCTTCACCAGGCTCTGCAGCGAGCTGAGTTCGTCCTCGACAAGCCTCGCCGAATCGGCGAGAAAGTTCGAGTACCCGGCGTCGCCGCCCCTGTACTGGTCCCTCATCTCCTGCACCGCGAGACGGATCGGAAGGAGGGGGTTCTTTATCTCGTGCGCCAGGTGGCGGGCCATCTCCCGCCATGAGGCCATCTTTTCCATGTCGACAAGGCGTCTCTGCTGTTGATCGAGCCTTGCCACCATCCTGTTGAAACCGGCCTCGAGGCGCCCGGTCTCCCCGCCCGTCCTTTCCTCGAGGCGCACGCTCCAGTCTCCCGAGGCCACCGACGTGGTCGCCCTCTCGAGCCGCCGTATCGGAGCGGCGAGCCGTTCGGCGAGGAAGAACGCGATGCCGAGCGAAAGGGCCACCATCGCGATATAGATGAAGATGAACGGATAGAAGAAACTGCGGCCGAGCCTGGTTCTCGATAGATGAAGCTGAGCGAACGTCCTGCGTCCGTCGAGGATCCGTTCGGCGTCGGAAAGAAACAACGGGGGCGTCTTTCTGAAAAGGATGAGATTTTCACCGCCGGGTCCGGCCCACAGGGCGATCTGCGCGGCCCTGTCTTCCGTATCGAAGAAGTCGAGGCTCGTGGCGCCTCCCGACGTATCGCAGGCCGGCAGCGTGTCCGTGTCGCCGTTTCTGGGGATCACCCTGCCGCCTCCGGTGAGGGAGGCGAAAACCGGATCGCCCGAAAGGAAGGACAGGATGCGCGGCAGGGCCGAGGCAGCTCCGGTATCGGCTCCCCCTGCGCTGTCTGGGCCGGGCCGGTGGAATCCAATATCGCCGAACCGGGCGGCCGCCGCGGCCAGGAAGGAGGAATCGGGAAGGGAACCGCTCCCGCTTCCCGCAGTGTCCTCAGTACCTTTCAGACTCCGCACGAATCCCGCGGCGTCGCGCTCGAACCGTGCCTGCAGTTCGGAAAGGTGCAGCCTTGACACCGACACGCCGCTTTCAAGGGCGTCCGATACGGTGCCGCTAAGGCCCACGTTGAAACTCTTTTCGAGCAGGGCGTTGACGAGGAGGGACAGCGGTATGGCGGGAAGAAGCCCGACGACAAGACACATGATCGCAAGACGAAGCCTCATCGACATCAGTTTTTACTCCTTCCCGGCCGGGGCGCTCCGGAGGGCACCGCGTCCCCCGGCGGCAGGACGGGGTTCGCGGCGTCGCCCGGCGGGCGGCCGGTTTTAATTTCATGGCCGTTTGTTCCCGTCCCCGTTTTCGGAGCGAGCGTTGAAGGGGTGAAAGGTTGCGAGATGAACCATTCGCTCCTGTTCGGCCGGTCCTTTCCCCTGCTGAAGAAATACGAGATAAGGTCGTTGACGCTCAGAACCTGTTCGCGCCTGGAATCCTCCGTGCCTCCGCGCACATTCCGGTCGACCCACCCTTCGATCTCCTTCGCGCCGGTTCCCTTGAGCGGATTGACGGAGATGCTCATTCGTAGCCGGTAGGAACCTCCAGGTTCGGTCCGTCCGAGCGGGACCAGCGGGATCCCGTTGAGATTTTCGATCATGGCGCGCATCGATTCCAGCCCCGTAAAAAGCGCGGTCGAATCGCCCGATGTGACCGCGTACCGGTCGTCCCAGACGTCGTATTCCAGCGACCACGAAACGACCCCGCCGGCGACCGATCCTCCACCCGTTTCGAGCAGGTGGAAAAAGAGTTCCACTACGGCGGGCAGACCGCTCCGGATCGTTCCAGTTATCTTTTCCGAAAACAGCCCCCTGCTCTTAAGATCGCAGACGATCTCGCCGTTTTCCGAGTATATCCGGGCGTCGACGATCGAAGGGCGCGCCTCTTCGGCGTGAGCGCAGGGCGCGGAAAGGGCTGCGAGGGCGTCAGGCGCGGCCCCAGCCGCCCGCGCGGCCGGATTCGGCGCCTGCGCCGCCAGGGCCGCCGCGAGAAATACGACTGTCTTTCCGGTCTTCGTCATCGTCCTGACCCGAACGGCTCTCAGAAGGAAAAACCCAGAGAGCCGTGAATACGGTAATTGTCCCCGTTCCCGTTCGCCGAAAGCGGAATCCCCGCGTCGATTCCCAGCGTGCCGAGCCACGGAAGTCTCAGCCTGATCCCGTAACCGGCCGAAGAAAATATCTCGTCGATCGAAGGGGAATCGCCACGTTGCCAGCCCTGACCCGCGTCGAGGAAAAGAAGGCCCGAAAGGCGGGGGGATTCGTCCGGAGAATCTATCAGCGGGACCCTGATTTCGCCGCCGAAGATCCAGAATCCGTCGCTGCCGGTAGTCGGCGACAGGCTCAGTTCCCTGTATCCGCGTATCGAATAGATCCCGCCGAGAGAGAACCTCTCGTAATACGGCGCCCCTCCGGAAGCCCATCCGGCGGCGATCCTGAGGGCCAGCGCGCGGTCCTCGCCAAGGTCGACATGGCGGGTGTGATCGAACCGCGTCTTCGAAAAGACCCTGTCACCGCCGAGGATCGTGCTTGTCGCCTGGGTCTTCAAATAGGTATAGGAGCCGCGGACCGGGTATATGAAACTGTCGCGCGTGTCGCGGATCAGCCTGAAGAAAAGACCCGTCAGAAGGGTCGTTTCGATGTCGGGCCTCATCGCTTCGGGGAAGTCCGAAAGGCCGCCCTCCAGATCCGACTCGACATCCTCGAACGATGTGTCGGGTTTCACGGTCTCCATGCCCACGCCGAAGGAGAAGCTGCCGCCCGCCGCGGTGTAATCGATCGCCGCTTCGAATCCTGAACGCGTTATCTCCTGACTGTAATTGCGCCATTCGGCCCCTTCCCACGTAAAGACCGGTTCCCCTTCAGGGTGGCTCCCGGGATCCTGGTTTCCGAAAAAGATGTGATCTTCGTTATAGAGATAGAGCCTTGCCCCGTATCCGAGGCCTCCATCGGGAGGGTTGTGTTTCTTCCATTCGGCCTCCAGCCCGGCAACGTGGAAGCCGGCCCTGAGACCCAGCCTGACCCGGGAATCGGTGTTGAATGGCCGTTCGACCCGCAATCCCACCAGCGTCATGAACCAGCCGTACCTGTCGTGGTACCCGTACCCGGTCTCGAAATTTATCGGCTCGTCCTCCTCGACATCGATCCTCAGGACGACGAGGCCCCTTCGGCTGCCGGGTACCGCGGAAAAATCCGCCGCGAGGACCATCCGGTTGGAAGCGATCAGTCTTCTCCTCTCGCGCTCGAGAATCCCGGCGTCGATTGTGTCTCCAGGGGCGATCGCGAGCGACGCGGCTATTTTTGCGGCGTCCAGGCGAAGGTTGCCTGTTATCTCCAGCCTTTCAAGGATAAGGCACCTCCCGTCAGAGACGGCCTTTTCCTCCACGTAAAGGGTGTCCGCCGCCGCTGCCGGTACAGAGGCGCGGGAGGGGGCGCTGAAGGGGTGAAGAGGCGACGCCAGGCACAGCAGCGCTGCGACGGCGAACATTAATTTATCCATATAAGTTTTATATATCTTCATACCGCCGCAAATGGCAATTGCCATGCCATAAAACGTTTCATGTGTGCCAGCAGTAACATCTTGCAATCATTATAAATATGCATGGTTAGATAATTCCGCCCCTTCGGAATCGCTCCTTCTTGTGTGAAAAAAGTATACACCAGCCGGCAATGGCGGCAAACAGTTTTTTCTTCATCGCGCATGAAAAAATGCCGTTTGAAGGAACGATCCGCCATCCTGCAAATACAATCCATGTGGAATATCGACATGAAACGGAATCTTTATCGGCGCGGCCTTTCATGGTTTACCCGGATTGCGGTTGACCCGCGTGGCCTTTATGGAAGATACTGGCATCGTGGTCACATTCAAACAGAGTCTTGGACGGTCAGGGATGGTCGGCATCCAGCCGGCGAGCCCGGCAAACAGGAGGGTTATGAGACGGCTGACTCTATTTCTTTTCTGCCTGGCGTTTGTGCCGGCCGCGTCGAGGGCCGACACGTGGATGAAGGTCAGGGAACATACCGACGCTAATTATCACCATGGAACCGAGGACCCGGCGGTCGATTCGGAGAGCGAGATCTGGATAGGCGAGGGCAGGATCGCCTCGATCGACAAGGACAGGCACTATATCATAGACATGACGGCGGGCAAGGTCATAATCGTCGAACAGGCGGATACCGCCTATGTCGAGACGGCGTTGCCCTTCGCCCTGAGCGTGATACTGCCCGAGCAGGTCAGGCCGCGTGCCGCGATGTTCCAGACCACCGGAGAGGTGACGAAGCTCGAAGGGACCAGGGAGATAGGCGGCAGGCGGTGCGAGGGATGGATCGTGCATTCCTGGATCGATTACCAGGAAGTCAAGTACAACGAGACCGAGCGCACCACATGGATCGCGAAGGATCTGCCGATAAGCGGCAGGGATCTCGAGACCTACTATGACGTGGTCTGGAAGTTGAACAATTTCAACGACGGTTTCGTCGCCGCGCTCAAGGGGATGGGTGGATGGGAGATGTTGACGGAGAGCGTCACATATTCCGAGGGGAATGCCGTCAAATCGTCCTCGCAGGTGGTGGAGGTCGCCGAGAAGGACGCGCCTGCCGGCATCTTCACGATACCGCAGGGGTACAGGAAGAAGGAATTCATCAACGTGGGAAATTAAGGCCGCCCCGGCGGCTCCATGGCAATTGATTATCAACAACGATGGAGGGCTGGAATGAGTGACAGGGATATAAAGACCGGAAGGCGCGAATTCCTTCGCATGGGAATAGCGGGGCTTGCCGGCGCGGCGCTCGCGCCGTCGATTCTGTCGGCCCGGGAGAAGACGGCGGAGCAGGAGGGCGAGGCGGCGACGAAGGCTCCTGAAAGAAAATTCATTTACCGCACTCTCGGCAAAACGGGTATGAAGATGCCGATCGTCAGCATCGGAGCCCAGGCGCAGGATGCGGGGATATTCAAGGCGGCCCTGGACGCCGGGCTGACCCACTTCGACACAGCCGAAAATTACGGGGGCGGGCAGCACGAAACGATGATCGGCGAGGTCGTCAAGGGAAGGCCGAGGGATTCCTTCGTGATAACGACCAAGGTCTACCAGCCGATGGACCAGAAGACCGGCCTGTTCAGGAGCAGCGTGACGGCGGAAGGGATCGTCGCCGTCGTCGAAGGGAGTCTTCAGCGGCTCGGTGTGGATTATGTCGACGTCCTCGAGATGCACGCTGTCTCGAAGAGGGAGGCGGTGCTGTTCGAGCCGTTCCTCAACGCGCTGGTAAGATTGAAAAAGGAGGGGAAGACAAGGTTCATAGGGGCGTCGGTTCATACAAACGAACCGGAGGTAATAGACGCCGTTGTCGAAAGCAAAATACTCGATGTCGTTCTCACATCGTACAACTTCCGCCAGCCCCATCTCGCCCAGGTACAGGCGTCGATCGACAGGGCCGCGAAGGCGGGGATCGGGATCGTCGCGATGAAGACCCAGGCCGGCGTCTACTGGGACAGAGAACGCAAGAATCAGATCAACATGAAAGCCGCGCTGAAGTGGGCTCTTTCGAACGAGAACATCCACACGGCGATTCCAGGGTTCACCACGTTCGAGCAGATGAACGAGGACATATCGGTGATGGAGGATCTTTCCCTGACGGCGGAAGAAAAGAAGGACCTTCAGCTCGGGATGCTGAAGGGGCTCGAAGGGCTCTACTGCTCGCAATGCCGCAAGTGCGTCGACCAGTGCAAAAACCATATCGATATCCCGAGCATCATGAGAAGCTTCATGTACGCTTACGGGTATCGCAACTTTGCCCAGGCGAAGGATACGATGCGCCCGGTCCTCGCCGGCGGGATCCCGTGCGAAAACTGCGGCGCCTGCAGCGTCAGGTGCACGATGGGTTTCGACGTAAGGAACAGGATCGGCGACATAGCGAGGATAGGGCAGGTACCCGACGATTTCCTGGCCTGAGATTTCCGGACGCGCCGCAAAAAGAGCGGTTGACGATATGCAGAACGCGATAAAACTTCTTATAAGTGTCGTGATCATTCTTCTGGCCGTCCAGGCGGGGAAAAGATCCCCCGCCCTGGCCGGTCTTATCGCGACCATGCCCCTTACGACTCTGATCGTCATGGTCTGGCTCTTTACCGACGATCCTGGGAACAACCGGCTCATGTACGACTACACGAGGGGGGTTCTCTGGGGCCTCGTCCCGAGCGCCCTCTTCTTCGTTACCGCCCTGCTTCTATTCAGGAAACAGATGCCGTTCGCCATCGTGGTCGCGGCGAGCTTTTTTGTATGGTTCGTCGGGGCGCTGGCGCACCGGCTGCTGGTCCGCTGACCTTGCATCGAGGGAAGGATTGAACCTGAAGGTATCGAACCCGTTGTCGATCGGTTTGTCACTCGTTGCGTCATGCTCCGGCACGGGATGATAAAACGTGAGAGCGATGGTGAAAATGAATGTAATCAGGATGCTCTTCCTCTGCACCGGCAATTCGTGCCGCTCGCAGATGGCCGAAGCGTGGGCGCGGTGCCTTAAAGGGGACCTGATCGAGCCCTTTTCGGCCGGTACGGCGGCGAAGAGGATAGATCCGCTGGCGGTCGAGGCGATGGCCGAGGCGGGGATCGACATATCCGGCCATAAGAGCAAGACCGTGGCCGATCTTCCGGCGGGCGGATTCGATTATGTCGTGACGCTCTGTTCCGACGCCGATGCGAACTGCCCGTTTTTCCCGGCGAAGACGCGCGTCGTCCACAGGGGCTTCGACGATCCTCCGCGGCTCGCCGAGGGCGAGAACGACCATGAGAAGAGGATGGCGCACTACAGGAGGGTCCGCGACGAGATAAGGGATTTCGTGATGACACTTCCGGCCGCCCTCGACGAAATGTAGGAAATTTCCTTCACGCGGCGGTTGCAGAATCCCGCGCTCGACGCCGGGGATGAGGTTTCCTTGTATTGACATCCTCGCCCGATATGTGGAAAATACCGGCATGGAATCTCACGATGGAAGCACGAGAATTTCGCGGACCCTGCTGACGATAGCCTCGTTCGTGATCGTCGTCGCGGGGCTGAAGGCCGCGGCCGAAATAGTCGTCCCATTTCTTTTCGCCGTCTTCCTTTCGATCGTCTGTTCGGCGCCGATGTTCTGGCTGAAGAGAAGAGGGCTCCCAACCTGGTTTTCGATCCTGCTCGTGATCACAGGCATCCTGCTCGGCGGATACATGATAGGGGCGCTTCTCGGGTCGTCGATCGACGATTTCTCGCGGAACCTTCCCGCCTACGGGCTCAAGCTCAACCGGCAGTACAACGACATGCTGAACTGGCTAGACGGCAGGGGATTCGACGTCGTAAAGCTCAGGCCGGTGGATCTTGTCAACGCCGAAAAGGCGATGCGCCTCGTGGCGTCCCTTTTCAACGGTCTCGGGGCGATGCTGGGAAGCGGCGCTCTCATCGTGCTGACGGTGATCTTCATCCTTCTGGAGGCTTCGAGTTTTCCGCTGAAGATAAGGGCGGCGTTCGGCGATCCGGGCGCCTCGCTCGGGCGGATGAAGATGATCACGGAAAACGTTAAGCATTACCTCGCGATAAAGACGGTGATGAGCCTTGCGTCCGGCGTCCTTGTCGCGATTTTCCTCACGGCGATGGGGGTCGATTATCCGCTTCTCTGGGGGTTCCTCTCCTTTCTTCTGAACTTCGTACCCAACATCGGAGCGTTCATCGCCGCCGCCGCTGCGACCCTTCAGGCCCTCATACAGTTCGGGCCCGGAATGGCGATCGGGACCGCGGCGGGTTACGCCGTGATCGAGATAGCGATGGGGAGTTTCGTCGAGCCGAGGTTCATGGGAAGGGAGCTGGGGCTTTCGCCCCTCGTGGTCTTCCTGTCGCTGGTCTTCTGGGGGTGGGTGCTCGGGCCGATAGGGATGATACTTTCCGTTGTGCTGACCGTGACGGTGAAGATCGTGCTGGAAAGCTCGGAGGAGACGGGATGGATCGCCGTTCTTCTCGGATCGAAGGCGCCCGAACCTGAACCGGAAACCGGTTCGGGCGGCGGGAAAGCCGGGATCCCCGGGCAGGCCGAACGACATCCCGCATCCCGCGGCGGGGAAAAGCGGCTTCCGGAGGATAGTCCCGGGGCGGGGGATGAAAAGACAGTGCCGCCCGCGAAGGAATGACGCGACGGCAAGGCCGGCGAAGAAGCCGGCGGAAGGAGCCGGGCCCCGATGAGGGGGAGGAAAAAGAAAATCGACCGCAGGCGCGTGATAACCGACGAGCCGATGTTCGTCGAGCCGGGCCTTCTCGGAAAACCGCTCGCCTCGCCCCAAAGGCGCGCCGCGGCATACCTTGCCGATCTTGTCTTCATCCTGATCTTTGTGTTTCTGTCCATAGCGGCCGTAAATATTCTCAGGCACCCTTCCTTGTTCCGGTCGTGCTTCGAATACCTCGGCGACCAGCCGGGGGCGGGCAGGGATGCCGCATACAGGAAGCTCAACGCCCGGTTCTTCGGCATAATAAATGAAAGAAACCCGGAGCTTCTTCCCGCCGACATGCGCGCGGCGCTCGAAGCGCGCGACGACAGCGCCCTGACGGCCCTTGTTTCGTCGTACGGGATAAATATCGCCCTGGAACTCGACGCGAAGGAATCGACGTTCGACGATAAGACCGGGCAGTTCCGTCTCGGGAGCGACGTGGTCACCGGGTTCGGGGGGGTCGCGACCGGCGTACCGCTTTTTATCGCATATTTCACGATCCTGACGTGGGCGATGAGGGGACGAACGCCGGGCAAGGCGCTTTTCGGCATCAGGGTGACAAGGCTCGACGGGCGAAGATTCAACCTGTGGGATTCCTTCGGGCGAGCCGGCGGGTACGCCGCCTCGGCGGCGACGGGATTCGTCGGGTTCCTCGAGGCGTTCTGGCATACGAACAGGCAGACGATTCACGACAGGATAGCCGGCACGGTTGTCGCGAGGGAAAAGCGCGAGCGCCGGGGAAAGGCCGTCCCCCCCGTCGCGGGAGGGAAGGAATGATCGCGATAATCGGCGCCGGAAAAGTCGGGAGCAGAGAATGAAGGATCGATGATCGCATACTGTGCCGGCGGTCTCCCGGCCGAGCCGGAAACAGGGAGGCATTGACATGAACATTCTCCCGATAGTCGCCGGCGCGGCGGTTCTCTATATCGTCGGTTACAAAACCTACGGCAGTTTTCTATCCCGGACAATCTACAAACTGGACAATTCGAGAACTACTCCGGCCGAGCGGATCAGGGATGGATTGGACTATGTCCCGACCGATTACAAATTCCTCATGGGGCAGCATTTTTCCGCGATCGCCGCGGCCGGGCCGATAACCGGGCCGATAATCGCCGGAATAATGTTCGGCTGGGTTCCGGCCCTGGTCTGGATCATTATCGGATCGATATTCATCGGAGGCGTTCACGATATGGGTTCGATCGTCGCGTCGGTGAGGCATAAGGCGAGATCCATAACCGAGGTCGTAAAGGAAAATGTGTCTAGGCGCGCGTGGATGCTGTTCATGATCTTCATCTGGATAACCCTTGTTTACATAATAGTCGCCTTCACCGATATCACTTCGAGCTCGTTTGTCGGAACGGTCACGCTCGAGAACGGGCAAAAGGTAGGCGGGGGGGCGATAGCCACATCCTCCCTGCTCTACCTCGCCCTGCCGGTCATCATGGGCCTCGCGCTGAAGAGGACAAAACTCAACCTGACATGGGCGACGATAATATTTCTTCCGCTGGTTGGCGTGGCGATCTGGCTCGGTCCCTATCTTCCCTTCGATCTTTCATCGATTCTGGGATTGTCGGTCCAGTCGGCCCAGAAGGTCTGGAATATATTCATCCTCGCCTATTGTTTCGCCGCTTCGATAATACCGGTCTGGATGCTTCTTCAGCCGCGCGGCCATCTTGGCGGATATTTTTTATATGCGGCGCTTGTCACCTGCGCCATCGGTCTTGTTTTCGGAGGATTCGAAGTTCAGTATCCTGCGTTTACGAAATGGGGGGAAAATCCCGGCAACTTCTGGTTCCCGATGATGCCGATTCTGTTCATCACGGTCGCGTGCGGAGCGTGTTCGGGATTTCATTCGCTCGTAGGATCGGGAACGACGTCCAAACAACTCGCGCGCGAAACCGACGCGAAAGTCGTGGGATACGGAATGATGCTGCTCGAAGGAATGGTCGCGGTGATATCCCTTGCGTGCGTAATGATTCTTGCCGCCGATAATCCTCTTGTGAAATCGTCGCCGAATTTCATTTACGCCTCCGGCATCGGCCGTTTCCTCGAGCTGATCGGAATTCCGGCCGCCTTCGGAATCTCCTTCGGACTCATGGCATTCACCACCTTTGTTTACGATACGCTCGATGTTTCCACGCGGCTCGGCAGGTATATCGTTCAGGAAATAACGGGCTGGAAAAACCTGATCGGCCGCGTTTTCGCGACCGCCCTGACGGTCGGAGCGCCCGTTTTTTTCGTTACCGCGACGATGAATGACGCAAACGGGAATCCCGTTCCGGCGTGGAAGATATTCTGGAGCATCTTCGGGGCCTCGAACCAGCTTCTGGCGGCGCTCGCGCTGACCGGAATCACGGTCTGGCTCCACCGCACTTCGAAGTATGTATATGCCTGGGTTTTTACTTTCGTGCCGGCAATCTGGATGTTCGTCATGTCCAGTTGGGCATTGCTCATTCTGATGCGAGGCGGCTGGTTTAAAACAGGCTCGTTTGTCTTTACATCCGATCCCGTGCCGTACGTGGCCCTGGTCTTATTCGTGCTCGCGTTCGCGATGACCGCCGAGACGATATACGCCGTCTTCTTCGCCGATAAAAAGCCTGCGGCCGAATAGATTTAAATGAGTCAATCGGAATGAGCCTGCGGCGGGAATCGGGATTCAATCAGGATAAGATTACTGCGCGACCACTTCGCCCTTCTGTTATGGGCGGTCGCATTCATACAGTCCGGTCTTTTGGCCGAAAGAGACCCCCGGTATCTGCATGGAAATTTCAGTTGGGGATAAATATTTCGCCGCGGTCTCCCTGGTGATTTTTCTTTTCCTTTTGAGAGGTGCCGCGATATACGGCGTCAAGCTGGTACGGTTATTTGTGGGACGATAGGGTCATCCCCCGAGTGATTTCCTCGCTTCCCTGATGATCGTCTTGATCGCCGGGAACGGGCCGGACTCATCGACGCCTTCCTCGAGAAGATCCAGTCCCGGCGGTATCGATTCGAGAAATCGCGTTTTTCCCTTGCCGATCCCGAGACGCGCGTAGGCCGCGAGCGCCTGCATGTTTCTCTGTATCCCAGCCGTGAGAAAGGTTCCGTAGTATTCCTCGAACCCCGGCTCAGTAGCCTTTCCCGCCTCCTTGAGCCTGTAGAAAAGCTCCATAAGAAGGGTTCTTCTCGTGCCGGGAGACAGGGGATGGTACGGGTCCTTCAGGAAGGAGGCGGTATCGTAAAGCCCCGGCCCCCTGTGCGCCGACTGGAAATCGATGACCCTGAGCCTTCCGTCCTTGACGAAGATGTTCCTGCTCTGGAAATCCCTGTGCATGAATACAGCGGTCTGGGTCGCGAGCCGTCGCGCGAGCAGGCGTCTTTCCCTTTCCCATCCTTCCGGTATTCCGCCGGGGCAGAACCTCGCGACGAATTCCCCGGCGAAATAGCCGGTTTCCCCGAGAAACGTCTCTTCACCGAAGACCTTCAGAGCCGGAGCCTCGATCGTCTCCATCGCCGATGTCACCGCGGTCTGCAGCCGGAACAGGATCTGCATCCCCTCCCTGTAAAAGGAAAGTTCTTCCCCGGGGCCGGCGCCGCGAAGCGCGGTATCGAGATCGACATCGCCCAGGTCTTCCATCACGAGGATCCCGGCCCTGTCGTCGGCCGCGTAGAACTCAGGCACGGCGATGCCTCCGGCAAGAAGGAATCTGCCAATCCGGATGTAGGCCCCGAATTCCTCCGGAGCGCCCGGCTGAACGAGAGCGACGGCCGATCTCGCGTCGTCCTGTATGCGCAGGAAGAACCTGTCCGAACCGCCCCCTTCAAGGACCGTTACACGCGAAGAGGGGGAAAGGGGGCCCCCCGGCATCGATCCCGTCAGCGCGACGGCGTCCCGCGCGAATCCCGCAAAGCCGTTATCATCCATCGTTTCCAGAGATCTCTCCTCCCGGGTAAAAGACGGTCGATTTCCCGCATACGCCGGGTGCCAACGTCACCTTGTCGAGCACGACACAGTCCTCCAGAAATACGTTTTTGCCGATTGAAGATTCCCTCCCCACGCATAGAAACCCCTTCCACCGCGCGCGAGGGTCGATGACGCTCCCGTCGCCGGCATAAAGCGGCAGGCGGGGCGGTTTCAGGGTTGGGTCGAAGAGCTCCCTGCCGTTCAGTATCCTTCTATGAAGATCGATATAGGCCGGGATCGTACCGGTCTCGGCCCATGTAAAGGGATGAGCGCCGCCGTCGATGATATACCCCTTCACCGATCCGGGGCGTTTATCGATCATGGAGAGGAGTATATCCACAAGCCCCGCTTTTTTGCCAACCGGAAAATGGTCGACGGCTTCCATCGACATGACCGCCATCCCGGTATATCCATACATCCCCGGGGCCTGTCCGGAATCCGCCGGCTTCAGACCGGCGCCGAGGGAGGTCCCCCGCCCCGCGAACCCCGTGATATTTCCATCGTCCGAAACGGCGACGTGCGGGGGAGGCATACGCCCCGAAGGCGTGCCCTCCGGTCCCGTTGCCAGCATCATCGTAAAAAGGGCCCCGGTGCGCCGGTGCATTTCTATCGCCGGGCCGAAACCGGCGCTGGAAATGACATCGCAGTTGTGGATCAGCGCGATGCCGGTGTCCCGGAGGACCGCGGCCATGTTGCCGATCCCGCCGCCCGTGTCGAGAAGCTCCTCCTCGCGGTGGAAGGTCACGGGAAAAGAGGCGCCGAGAGCGTATTCCTCTATCTGCGCGCCGAGGTGATAGAGGTTGGCGTGAAGATGGACCGCGCCCTCGCGTAGAAGTTTTTCGGCGATTATCCCGAAAAGAGGTTTCCCGAGAACCGGAAAAAGAGCCTTGGGCAGACAGGACGAAAGCGGTTCCATCCGCGTTCCGCGACCGGCGGCGAGTATCATTCCGGCTGCTCCTGCATTATCCCTGTTCATACGGACCGGCTTTCAATAAAGGAGCCAGGGGCCTCTTTCCTCTTCGAACGATTTTTCATCATCGCGCCACCCGGCGAAAAGTCGTTCCACGTCGTCCCCGCCGTCTATGGTCTCCCTCAGGGAGGCTCCTCCCGCGAGTATATCTATCGGCATCAGTTTTTCCTCGTATTCATAGGGCGGAGAAAGCCATTCGAAATGCCCCGGGTACATTCCGGAGATTTCGCCGAGTATTCGGGCGGCGCACCTGACCGGACTGAACGATTCCCTGCAGGTGACGTGTACCTGCACCCCGCCGCACAGTTCTCCCGCGTACTTGTCGAAGGCCGGCCTGAAGCTCACCGGGCGGAAAACCACTCCTTCGCCACATTTCTTCGCCAGGCGGTCCGAAAGCGCGTCGGGATCGATCCACGGCGCACCCAGGATCTCGAAGGGCCTGGTGGTGCCGCGCCCCTCGGAGATGTTGGTCGCTTCAAGGAGCACCATTCCCGGATAGACGAGGGTTGTGTCAGGTGTGGGAATATTGGGCGAGGGAAGGACCCATGGGAGGCCGGTATCCGTGAAATACATCTCCCTTGTCCACCCCTCCATTTCGACCACATCGAGTTCGCACCTGCCCGTAGCGCCGCCGTTTATCAGCCGGAGGGCTTCCCCGATGGTAAGGCCGTGGCGCATGGGCAGCGGATGGAGTCCGACGAAGGAACTGTACTCCATATCGAGAATCTGTCCTTCGACGCGAAGCCCCCCTATCGGGCATGGCCTGTCAAGGACGATCACCCTTGTGCCGGTACGCGCGCAGGAGCGCATCATGAGGGTCGCCGTCCAGAGGTATGTATATGGTCGCGCTCCGATATCGGGAAGGTCCACGACTATGGCGTCGAGTTTCTCGAGCAGATCCGGGGCCGGTTCGCGGGCGCTGCCGTAGAGGGAATGAACCGGGATTCCAAGGCGCGGATGTATATACCCATGCCACTCTATCATGTTGGCCTGGGTGTCGCCCCTCAGCCCGTGCTGCGGGCCGAAGAGGCAGGTCAGCCTGGTGTAACTCCCGCTGACGATGTCGATGACATGCCGGAGGCGGCCGTCGACGGAAGCGGGGTTTGACAGCAGCCCGGTACGAAGGCCGCTCAGGCGCGCGCAATTTTCCGCGGCAAGTATGTCACAACCGGTCCTTATCAAATGTACTCCGCCCGCTTTTCCGGGCCCGGGGCTACGGCCCCGTCCAGGAATGTCCGGAACCGATATTGCGGCGGGTGGATCCGCCCGGCTATCCGGTAACATCCCGGCCCGAGTGAATGCTACTCATCCTCGCCGGCCATCATAACCGGTTCGTTCCTTTCTGCCAAGAAAAGGATAGGACCGGCCGAAGTTTCTTTTGTCATTGAGAACGTGAAGTGCCGGCTCCCGCACATCCGTTTGTCGGAGAAAAAGTCCGCGTGGCTTCAGCCGGGACGCCCGCCGATCCTGCGGTTGCCCCCGGTTTTGATCCACGCGGGCCGTTTCGGGACAGTTTTTTCTTTTGATTATCGGGCGAAGATGTAATAATCCGGCGTGGCTGACAATGGACAAGGATGGTCTAAAATGGTTTCAGGAAGACGGATCTGTGGAGCGACGATCTTGGCCTCGCTTCTGCTTGCCGCCGCCCTGGTATCCTGCTCGCAGCGGGGCCGGGCCGTGAAAAGGGGAGGTACGCTGGTGGTGGGTGAGACCAGCGATTACGAGTCTCTCAACCCGATGCAGGCCACCGACGCTCACGCTCGGGACATATACAACCAGATCTTTCTTCTGCTGCTCGACGAGAACCCCGACCTTCTGACCTTTTCCCCCAGGCTCGCCGAGTCGTGGGAATTTTCGGCCGACCGCTCGAAGTTGACCTTCCACCTGCGAGAGGATGTGTATTGGAGCGATGGCGTCAAGGTGACGGCCCGCGACGTTCTGGCGACGGTGAAGATCCAGGTCGATCCGGAGGTCCTCTGGAGCAGCAGGCATCTCAAGAAACACATAGACAGCGTCACGGCGGGGGACGATTATACGGTGACCTATCATTTTAACGAGGTCTATCCTTACCAGGTGATGGATGCCGTGGACGGGCCGATCCTTCCCGCGCATTTCCTCGGGAAGTTTGCCCCCTCCGAAATAGGATCCGTTCCCATCGAGGATTTTCCCACTGACGGGCCTTTCAGCATCGGGGAATGGGTGAGGGGACAGTCTTTGACCCTGGTCCCCAACCCGCGTTATTACGAAAAGGGAGTCCCCTACCTCGACAAGGTCATTTTCAAGATAATCCCAGATTGCGTGACACTCAGTACCCAGCTCCAATCGGGTGAGATCGACTGCATGGAAATGCTCATGCCGTCGGATATCAAGAATATCAGGGCGAACCATGCGGAGATTCAGGTCCTGGAGTATGACGGGCGCGGGTATGTCTACATCGGCTGGAACGCGGCAAGGTCCCCGTTCGAAAACCTGCAGGTCAGAAGGGCGCTGAGCATGGCGATCGACAGGAAGATGATCATAGACAACCTTTTTTACGGGTTGGCGAAGGAATGCGTCGGTCCCTTCCCGCCCGTGATATGGGCGTATTTCCCCGAAATGGAACCGATACCGTTCGACCCCGGCGAAGCCCGCCGGATACTGGCCGGGGAGGGTTTCAGCGACAGCGACGGAGACGGCTATCTCGACAGGGACGGCAAAAGATTCGAGTTCGAACTGCTGGCCAACCAGGGGAACCAGATCAGGGCGGACATCCAGATTATAGTTCAGGAAGAACTCAGGAAGATAGGGATCAAGGTCACGCCGGTGACGCTGGAGTGGACCGTCATGCTGGCTCGGCAGAAAGCCTCCGAATTCGACGCAGTGATCGGCGCGTGGAGGGCCAGCACGAAGGCCGATCTTTCCCCCATATGGGCATGTGAATCGAGGGGGGGAGAGGGTTACAACAGGGTCGATTACTGCAATCCGCTGGTCGACAGCCTCAACGCGGCGGCTTGCGCGATGCTCGATTTCGAGCGGGCCAAACCGGTTTTTCACAGGGCGCAGAAGATAATTTATGACGAGCAGCCGTACACATTCCTGTATGTTCCTTCGGGCGTGCTTCTGCTCCACGAAAGATTCCACGGGGCTGAGCCCGACGCGATCAGCAGCATCCATAACATACATAAGTGGTGGACGGAGGAATCCAGGCCGTAGGAGCGAAAGAGGGCCGGCCGAACTCCCGGCACGGCTGCCGCCGCTTAGAGCCGGTGGAGAAGAGGTGTCGGATGTTACATCAGATCGGCGTTGCGGCCCTCATCAGCGCTTTGACGGCGCAGCTTCTGAAGCCCTTCGTCGACCACCTGCAAGGAAGAAAATTCAATATTTTCCGGATGCTCGATACGGGCGGGATGCCCAGTTCGCACACTTCCATGGTCACGACGCTTACGGTAGGGGTCGCCGTCCATCAGGGAGTTGCGTCGCCGCTTTTCGGCATCTCGCTGATTTTCAGCCTTTATTTCGTTTTTGAAGCGACCGGCCTTAGACAGGAGGTCGGCAACCAGGCGAGGGTCCTGAACGAGATCATCGAAAAGGCAAGGGAGACTCATCACATAAAAGCCGAAGAGCTCCAGGAACTCATAGGTCATACGTGGGCGGAGGTCATGGGAGGGTTCGTCCTGGGTCTTCTCGTGGCCCTGATCCTGTATTGACCGCCGGCCGGGGCGGTTTTCACGCCGGCCGGGTCAAGTTCAAAAACAAGCCCAGAAAACCCTTGACACCTTGCCGGATATCGTTCAAAGATAATACCGGTATGTTTATAGGGCGTTTTCCGGATGATCTGTTCTGGCAGTGACTGGTTGTGCGGGGAAGAAAGGCGATAAATTCGGGATCAGCAAAAGGACGGAAGCAGATAATAACCTTTATTTATAATACATTTCGGAATATTTCCGAAGGCCGGATCGCCTGGGAGTGATTCGGCCTTTTTTTATCCTGCGAACGTACGCATACCAGTCTCGAATGAAGAGGAGGATACGACCATGAGGACGGTTTCGATCATCAATCAGAAGGGCGGGTGCGGAAAAACGACGATCGCGATAAATTTCGCCGCCGCCCTCGTCGAGCTGGAAAAGAAGGTGTTGCTGATCGATCTGGACCCCCAGTCCCACGCCTCCCTGGGATTGGATGTGACCTATCATGACGTGCAGTATACGACCTACGATCTGTTAAGGAACCCCAGGATAAGGATCGACGACTGCAGATTTACGCTGAACCCTCTCCTGGATATCATACCCTCTTCCCCCGTTCTCAGCGCCATAGAACAGGAACTGGCCGGTAAACCCGCGAGGGAGGCGAGGCTCGGGGTCAAGATATCGAGGCTGGGCGACGAGTATGACTATGTCATTATCGACTCTCCTCCCAATGTGGGGTTGCTTACGTTCAACGCGCTGATGGCTTCGGGCGAAGTCATCATACCGGTGGAACCCAGTTATTTTTCCCTTCAGGGACTTGGAAGACTCAGAGAGACCCTGGAACTGCTGGAGAACGAGACGAAGCACAAGGTCGCCGTACATGTGCTGATAAACAACATCGAAAAAAGGACCACCTTTTCAAGGGACATAGTAATGGAATTGGAGAGGCATCACGAGGCTCTCCTGATGGATTCCACGATAAGTCATTCGGTGAAATTCAAGGAGGCGGCCCTTCGCGGCGTATCCATATTCGAGATGGAAAGGGCGGAGAGGCTGCAGTGGGAATTTTTGTGCCTGGCGAGGGAATTCGAAGAGAAAAGGAAGTCGGTACTCGAGATGGAGGACATCGCCGACTGGATGGTCAGGCTTCACGGGCCGCAGATTGCCGGCGAAGGTGTCGTCTTTTCTCTCGACGCTCCGAACGCCCGAAGCGTTTGTCTGACCGGCGATTTCACCAACTGGTCGCATGATGGAATCAGGATGCTGAGGGATGAAAAGGACGGCCTGTGGAAGATCATGATTCCACTGGACCGCGGGGATTATGAGTACAGGTTCATCGTGGACGGGATGTGGCTCAAGGATCCGAACAATGTCGACTCTGTTCTCAATGAATTCGGTCAGGAAAATTCGCTCCTGATAATATAAAGCCTTAAAAGATATCTGGAAATGTCTCGGGGAAAAACACCAAGTCAACTCGGCGATATATCCCACCTGTTTCTTTCCGGAACCAGGGTGCAGTCCGAACCGGAAAAAGACATGGTCGAAGCGGTCGTGCATCTGGCCGTAATAGATCCATCCTTCTGCAGAGCCTTTTTTGCCGCCGGAACCGCGACGGCTCTGGCCTGCGGCGGCACACGCGTCACGATCCTGGAAACGGGTCTTTCCCTTCCCAACGTGGGGTATTACTTCGCCCTGGAGCCAAGGGAGTACCTGGCCCTCTCATCCGGCCCGGTCAAATCGATAGCCGGCGCTAAAGGCGATTCCATACGGTTTTGCTGCGCGGGAATACCCGGCGATCTGGCAATCTCCGGCGCGCGATTCCCGGATGCCGCAGGTGGTCACGTCATAGTGAATGTCTTTGACTCCGCGGCGATAAACGCTGGCGGCGCGGTGTCGGTGGGGGTGCTCGATGCGTGGCGCGCCGGTTCCCTGTACGGCATGCCCGGCGCCGAGGGGTTGCACGCGTTTGTGCTTTTCTGTGACGCGACACCCTCCGGCAAGGCCAGGGAATTGACCGGTTCTTTCAGGAGGTATGCCCCGCTCGGAACGGTTTTTCTTCCTGCCGCGGCACAGGCCGGTACGGAGCTTGCGCATGGATGCGGCGATTCGGGGATCGAATATTTCGAACCTCCCGCAGTGTGTCCCTCCGGGCTGTGCAGAAGGGTCCCTCCCGAGGACCGGTTTTTCCAGGGGCTGGCGTCGAGGGTCCTGCAGATACTCGGTTCCAGGAGACGAAAGGGGCTGGCCGATGCAGTCAGGTGATATCAGGATCGGGATCGCCGCCGGCAACGGCGGCAGAATAAATCCACCCCATGTAAGAAGACTTTACAATTCATTCTGCGAACAGTTGGTACGTTTTTCCCTCCAGGTTCAGGTCGAAGCCGCGAGGTTCGAGACGAGGTTCACGAGCCCCGGGGGCATGCTGGTGATACTGACTCCGTATCAGGATATTTTCATGGTCTCCGTTGGAACCGGCTCGCCCTGCGATATAAGGGTATCGGGGGAAGAAGGTTATTTCCGCGCACTCGATCTGGCCCTCAATCATTTTCTTTCAGTTCAATCATGACAATTTAAGGAATTTAGCTTTCGTGAAGGTTACATTTTTATTATCTTCTAATCGTGGCCCCCACCGCAACCCAAGAAGGTTTGGGAATGAGTGGAAAAATGGTTTTGTTGTCAGGGATTCTGGCCGCGACAACGGCCTTCGGAGCCTGTATCTTTCAAAACGATCCGCTGAAACCGAATACACCCCCAGTGATCACCTCCTACAGTCCCGCCGTCAATTCCCTTGTAACGCAGGCTCCCTCGGAGTCGATCATCTTCAGTCTTGAAGCCTTCGACGCGGACAGGGACGAACTTTCGTACGTTTTCATGATATCCGACACGTGCAGCGCCTCGATGGATTCAATGCTCGGCATTTCAAATACGGTCGAATTTGAAGCGAGGCATGGAGGATTTTTCTGCGTCCAGGGAAGGGTGCATGACGGAGAGGATTATGTCTCGAGGAACTGGTACATCACGGTAATCGAAGAGAGCAACGAACCTCCCAGGATCGTGTCGATAACGCCCGATCTCGACAGCTTGTCGTGCGTCATCGGGAATACGATCGAATTCAGAGTCGGCGCCTTCGACGAAAATCCGCAAATCCTCAGGTACACATTCAGCGTCAACGGAGTCCAGATCAAAAGACTGGCAACTTCGCCGATCTTCACGCACAGGTTCGGGGAGAACGGCCGCTATGATGTAATTGGCACGGTGACCGACTGGGAATTCGACATATCGATCGAATGGCATATCAATGTGACGGGAGTTCCCGACACCGTGCCGCCGGACGGGATCTACGATCTCGAGGGATGGACCGGCATTCAAACGGGCAGCGTAGAACTCAGGTGGACAGCTCCGGGCGACGATGGAGATGAAGGAAGAAGTCTTGCGTACAAGGTTAAAACCGCCACCCTTCCGATACTCACCGAGGACGACTGGGAGGAGGCGTCGATAAAATACGATTCCCCCGAACCAGGGATCGCCGGATCGGTGGAGAATATGACGGTGATCAACTGTTATCCGGGCACTTTCCTGTTCGTGACGGCAAGAGCCGTCGACGATTTCGGCAATCTCGGCCCCCTTGGTAACTGCATCAGCCTGCTTGTACGAGGTTACGACGCAATCGGGGTCGTCACGGATGCCGGCAGCGGCCAGCCTGTCGAGGGAATCGTTGTTTCCGTCGATTTGATCGTCGATACCACCGATGCGATGGGGGCTTATCTGCTGTCAAATCTTCCGAAGTATTCGGAACTTGTCAGGGTGAGGGATGAGGGGCTCTCGGGAGAGGGCGAATACGGCCGGTATTACGACATTGCCCGCGCGATAGAGGAGCCCACGGCGCACTTTACCCTCGATTTGCAGATGATACCGGTTTTCGGACTGGTTTCCTGCAGGGAAGAATGGTACAGCGATTTTCTGGATTTCTTCGAGGAAATGACCGGGACTGCGGAACTTAATTCGTCGAGTCAATATAAGGGATGGAATCACTGGCCCCTCAAGGTCTACAATCCCCCGATGGTTTTGAACGAAGTCGATCTCCAGAATACCGCCCGGGGATCGATGGCCGCATGGGAGGATGGGACCGGCTTCGATCTTTTCGTCGAGGTCGCCGATCCCGCGCTGGCGGACTGGGCGATAGTCTATCGGGATGGCAACGAAAATCACACTGTGCCTAAATCCGTGTACGAATATAATTCGGACGGGACGGTTCGCTGGAAGGAGATGTGGATCTATCTCGGCAATACATCGCTGCCTGTCTGGAAGAAGGGGCACCTGATATACAATCATGAGTTGGGACATATCCTCGGAGTCATGCACAGTTATGATACCGGTCACCTTATGATAGGCGGAACTACACCCTACGTCACCGAACCGTCCGTGGATGAACTGCGTCTTATAAGCGTCATCCGCAACTTTCCCCCCATCTGGGATTCTGACTGGATCATGAGAAATTAACCTGCCATCCTGGCACAAGTCTATATCGGGCGCTGCCATCGTGACAGCGCCTTTTTTCTGATCCAACCGGCATGCCTATGGCAATCCGGACATGACTTTCATAATTGCTTATCAGGTAAAGAAATGACTTTCCTGTTGCAGGTGTCGTGGAATATGGTACGGTAACTGCGATATTCCACTCAGTAAAAAGGGGTGATGAGATGTTAAGTCAGGACAGATTTACTGTTAAAGCTCAGGAAGCGATGGCGGCGGCAAGAGAGGACGCCATCCGCAGGAGGCATACGGAGATGATGCCCATGCATATTCTCGCCTCTCTGCTGAATCAGGAAGATGGTGTCGCCATCCCAATTTTCCAGAAGATGGGTACCGATGCAAGGGGTTTGACGGAAAGCATAGAAAAGGAGCTCGCGGCATTTCCCCGGATCGAGAAGGGAATCGCGGACGTTTATCCTTCGATTGAGTTACAGGAGATATTCAGGGAAGCGATGTCCGAAGCCGACAGGTTGAAGGACGATTATATCAGCAGCGAGCATCTGCTTCTTGCGCTGGCGGGGGAAAAGACATCCACGGGAAGGATACTGCGTGAAGCCGGGGTTGGACGGGATGGGTTGATGAAAGCGCTTGAGGGGATAAGGGGGACGCAGAACGTCAAGGATCAGAACGCCGAAAGCACCTACAGGGCGCTCGAACGTTTCACGACCGATTTTGTCCGGCTGGCGAGACTCGGCAAACTCGATCCGGTGATAGGCAGGGACGAGGAGATCAGAAGGGTAATCCAGGTCCTGTCGAGGAGGAAAAAGAACAACCCCGTTCTCATAGGCGAACCCGGAGTGGGAAAGACCGCCATAGTTGAGGGGCTGGCGCAAAGGATCGCGGCTGGCGAAGTTCCCGAGAATATTAAAGATAAAAGGCTTTTAGGGCTGGATATGGGGGCCCTTGTCGCCGGAGCGAAGTACAGGGGCGAGTTCGAGGAACGGTTTAAGGCCGTCCTGAAGGAAGTGACCGGTTCGGACGGCGGGATCATCCTGTTTATCGACGAACTTCACACCCTCGTCGGAGCGGGCGCGGCCGAGGGGTCCCTCGACGCGTCTAACATGATAAAACCGGCGCTGGCCAGGGGGGAACTGAGGTGCGTGGGGGCGACGACCCTCGACGAATACAGGAAACATATCGAAAAGGACGCGGCGCTCGAGCGCAGGTTCCAGACCGTTCTCATCGAGGAACCGACGATCGACGAGACGGTGGCGATTTTGAGGGGGCTGAAGGAAAAGTACGAGGTCCATCACGGTGTGAGGATCGAGGATTCAGCCCTTATAGCGGCGGCAAAACTGTCCGGCAGGTATATCACGTCGCGTTTCCTGCCTGACAAGGCGATAGATCTTGTGGATGAAGCGGCGTCGAGACTCAGGATGGAGATGGACAGCGTACCCGCGGGCCTTGCCGAGATGCAGGACAGGATAACCCAGCTCGAGATAGAAAAAAGAGCTCTCGAGAAGGAAAAGAAGAAGGATGAAGTGAAGGAAAGGCTCGAACATGTGAAGACGCGTCTTGCCGAGCTGGAGGAAGACGCCGCAGTCATAAGAACGAGGTGGGAACACGAAAAGGAGATCGTCTCTTCGATCCGGGGACTACAGGAGAAGCTGGAGAAGGCGAGGACAGAGGAACAGCTGGCCCAGCGCGACGGAAGGCTCGAAAGGGTCGCCGAACTGAGGTACGGGATCATAGTGGGGCTCGAGAAACGGCTCGACGGCTCGAGACAGGAATTCAGGAAACTGCAGGAATCGGGAAGCCAGCTTCTGCGCGAGGAAGTCACGGAAAACGACATCGCCGGGATAGTGAGCAGGTGGACCGGCATACCGGTAAGCAGGATGGTCGAGGAGGAAAGGGACAAGATAATCAATCTCGAGAAAAGGCTTTCCGAACGCGTCGTGGGCCAGGCGGAGGCGGTGGAGGCGGTGAGTAATGCCGTCAGGCGCTCGCGTGCCGGGCTGCACGACCCCGGCCAGCCGCTTGGTTCGTTCATCTTTCTCGGTCCCACCGGCGTCGGGAAGACGGAACTTGCCAAGGCGCTCGCCGAGCAGCTTTTCGACGACGAAAAGGCGATCGTGCGCATAGACATGTCCGAATTCATGGAAAAGCACTCGGTTTCAAGGCTCATCGGCGCGCCACCGGGATACGTTGGATACGACGAAGGCGGATACCTGACCGAGGCGGTCAGAAGAAATCCCTATTCGGTCGTGCTCTTCGACGAGATCGAAAAGGCGCACCCCGACGTATTCAATATCCTTCTCCAACTCCTCGACGAGGGGCGGCTGACCGATTCACAGGGACACACGGTCGATTTCCGCAACACGATCGTGATAATGACTTCGAACCTGGGCAGCAGGCATCTCGCCGAGAAGGATTCTTCGGATAAAGACGAGATCAGGCAAAAAATGACGGAAACTCTCAGGGAATTCTTCAGGCCCGAATTTCTCAACAGAATAGACGAGGTGATAGTGTTCGATTTCCTCTCCAGGGAGGATATCGGGAGGATCGTGGAGATTCAGGTGGAGCTGATCAACAGGAGGCTCGCCGACCTGAACGTAAGGTTGAAGATCTCCGGCGGTCTCATGAACGTGCTTGCCGAAAAAGGGTACGATCCGCAATTCGGCGCGAGGCCGCTGAAGAGGGTCATTCAGAGAATGATACTCGATCCGCTCGCGAGAAAGCTGGTGGAAGGGGATATCCCGGGAGGAAACACCATACTAGCCGATTGGAAGAGTGGGCTGGTACATTTCAGTTCAGAATGACGGCGCCTCTCTCCCGGGACATTTTCCTGTCACTGCAAGGGGCGGTTCAGCGTACCATCTCCACCGCATAATCGAGGAGGTCCCGGTTTCCGCTGAGCCATCTGTAATTCGAATATATCGGATTTTCGGGATCCATTCCTTCCGAAGTTTCCAGCGCGTGTATCAGTTCGTGCACGCCGTTCGATATCGAGTAACGGGGCGTAAACCCCAGTTCGTTCCTGATCCTCGAAAAATCGATCCTGTAGTCCCGCTCATCGGTGGAACCCGATTCCACCGCCACCTCGATTCGAGGCATGATCTCCTTTATTCTCGCGCCTATGTCCGTTATTGTCAGGTTGAGCTCTTCGCCGCCCGTATTGTAGACCCGGCCCGCTATCTTTCCGGGTTCGGATTCGACGGCTTTCAGGATGGCTCTCGCCGCGTCTCCGACATGCAGGATGGGCCGCCACTGACTGCCTCCGAATATGGTGATCTTTCCCTTTTTCCACGCATGGCCGGTCAGCGTGTTCACGACCAGGTCGAATCGAGGTCTTCTCGAAAATCCGAAAAGGGTGGACAGCCGCAATATGCAGATCGCCGTGTCTTTACCCGCCGCGTGAGCATCCATCAGCGACCTTTCGCTCTCCACCTTGCTCTCGGCGTAAAGGGAAAGGGGAACAAGGCGCGTATCCTCGTCGAGAAGTCCCCCCCCGTTTTTCCCGTAGGTGCTGCATGTCGAGGTGTGAATGAAGCGTTTCACCCCCCCTTCCTCCGCCAGAGCGGCGGCCTGCGCGGCCGCTTCGACGTTGATCTCCCAGGTGGCTTGCGGATCTATCCTGCACGCTTCATCGCCCACAATGGCGGCCAGATTCACGACGGTATCCTTGCCCGCCATCATTTCTCCGACGAGCGAAGCGTTCCGGACGTCTCCCCTGCGGATGCGAAGCCTGGCGCTCGCCGACATCGACTCGAGGGAGTTTCCGCCGTAAAAGAACCTGTCGAGCACGGTCACCCTGTGACCCGATTCGATTAGCAGGCGCGAGAGGGTTGTGCCGAGAAAACCGGCGCCTCCCAGGATCAGGACGTTTCGTCTGCCGGTCTCGCCGGTCCCGTGTATAAGACGGGTATCGGGATCCGCGCCGGAAAGTTCCTCGAGGGTCGAGAAAATATCGTAATGACTGAATTCCATCTTTTCCTCCAATCAGCCTGGTCCATGAATGTCAGAATTCTGCAGAGTGCTCGTGGATTCTTCTTATCGCGCCGGCAATCCGCCTGACGCCTTCCTCCCCGAGGTGCGAATAGAGGGGAAGGGTCAGGACCCTTCGTGTCAACCAGTCGGTGACCGCAAGGTTCGCGGACCGCTGTGGAAGACCTGCGTAGGCGTCCTGCATGTGAAGCGGGGGATAGAAATATTTCCTGGTCTGAATGTTCTCCGCGGCGAGCAGGGTGCACAACCTGTCACGGTCGATCCCGAATTCGCCCGGTTCAATGACTACGGTAAAATCCTTCCAGCTGTGACGGTTCTGCCCCGGTATCTCCTGGAACGCTATCCCGGGGGTCCCCGAGAGTTCTTCGCGGTAGATACGGGCAAGCCTCCCTCTTTCGTCGATTTCGGCGCCGACAAGCGGCAGTCCTTCCAGTATCAGGGCGGCGTTGAATTCGGGCATTCTCGCGTTGAGGCCTGCAGCGAAGCAGTTGTAGTCTCCCCTGTTGCCGTAGTTGCGAAGGTGCCTGATCTCCCGGGCGAGCGCCTCGTCGCCGGTCGTGAGAAGCCCGCCTTCCCCCCCGGTCAAAAGCTTCGTCGGGCTCAGGCTGAAAATTTCGGCTGTCCCGAATCCGCCCACGGGGATGCCGGCCACGGAAGCGCCGAACGCGTGGGCGGCGTCGAAGAGCAGGTGAATACCCCTCTCCTCGGCGAATTCCCTGAGCGCGTGAACGGGAGCGGGATTTCCGAAGATATGGACCGCCAGTATGGCCTGCGTGTCATCCGACATCGCCTCGGTTATCGATTGTATCGATATATTCCAGTCCCTTCGACTGCAGTCGGCGAAAACAGGTTTGGCTCCGGCCCAGTAAATGGCGTGACCGGTGGCGGAGAATGTAAAGCTCGGAACGATCACCTCGCCGGTGATCCCGAGCGATTTCATGGTCAGGATAAGTCCGGAAGTGCAGGACGACAGCGCGACGGCGTTTTTTACTCCCAGCAGCGACGCCGTTTCGATCTCCAACTCTTCGACCGTGGCGGCGTTGGTCAACATCCTGCTTCGGTAGATCCGTTCGAACCTGGCCCTGACTCCTTCCCATGGAGGCAGGTTGGGCCGGATCAGCGAAACGGATTCTT
Organism: Candidatus Krumholzibacteriota bacterium; assembly: GCA_041309605.1. Taxonomy (GTDB): domain Bacteria; phylum Krumholzibacteriota; class Krumholzibacteriia; order Krumholzibacteriales; family Krumholzibacteriaceae; genus JALOPX01. The sequence continues at coordinate 17,681 of JBFYZH010000046.1, read as the reverse complement.
CGAAAGCCGGCGTTCCACCCAGCGCCGCGGGCATTCTCCCGGATAGTGCGGTTGCATTCATGTCTATCGTTTCCATCGTCCCTCCATTTCAGACGGGTTCCAGGATATTTCCCGCTGCCCTGCCCGCTCCGAAATCGCCTTCGATCGCGTGAACATCGCCGCCGCTTTCGACGGTGGCGCCCGATTCAACGATCGCGCCGGGCGCGACATAGCAGCAATCTCCCAGGACGGCCCCGCCTTTTACGACTGCGTTTTCGGATATGATGTTTCCACGGCCGACGCTGGCATCAGGATCTATCTTCGCGCTCGGGGAAACCGCGCCGGTCACTTCGATTCCTATGAGATGACACAACCTGGAAATCTTGATCCTCGCGTCGCCGTCCGGGAGGGCTATGCATATTCCCTCGACCCCGAAGCGGCGCAGTTTTTTCAAATCCCTGCCATGCCCGATGACCTTCAGTCCGCAGACTTCCATGTCGATCATCAGTGGATCGTCGTCGACGAATCCGATGACATCGAGGATTTCCTGCTCCCTGAGAATACCCAGCGTTTTCTTGCCGAGCAGTCCGGCTCCATAGATAACGATCTCCATACGTCACTTTCTCCAGTCATCGCCTGCGCGATTTACGCTGTTCGCGGCGCCTTTGCGGCCGGGGCGCGCCGTCGATTCCTTCCTGATATCGGATGGCATCGTCGGGACTTGACTCCCCTTTTCGATGCGGAAAATTCTGCCCGATCCCGCCCCGGAAAGCGGAACATTCTTCAGCGGCCGCCCGGCATTCAGGCGGATGCGCGGGGAGGCGGGTTTTCATGCCCGCCAGGGTGTTGTGGCGCAAGGAGTTGTAAAATGGGTCCGGCCGGCCGGGATTGCGTTTCATGGAACGGAAATTGTTATGACACGTCATCGGTATTCCCGATGATTCGGGATATGTTTTCATTTTCAATAGAAGGGATCCGGCGATGTTTTTCAGGGTTTCATGGCTTGTCATTGCGGCGGCGGTCCTGACGGTTTTTTCGGGAGTGGCCGTGTCACAGACCGAGGAGCAGAAGGAAGCATACAGGAGATATCTCGAGTACAAAGGATCGCGGAATGGGGAAGAGACCGCCGAAACGCCGGCGGATATGTACGAGGATAAAACACCCCTGTTGCCTCCGGCTTCCGGGGCGGAAAAAAACGGGCGATCATCCGCGAGCGGCCCCGAGAGATTCGGGCTGGAAATCTTCGCGCATGCTCCTGCCGATTTCGTCGTATCGACCGAGACTCCGGTACCGCCGGACTATACGCTCGGGCCGGGAGACAACCTTATAGTCAACCTCTGGGGAGGGGTTGACCAGAGTTTCCACCTGTTGATAGACAGGGAGGGCAAGGTTTTCATACCGAAAGCCGGGGACCTCGTACTTTGGGGGCTTACGGCCGCTCAGGCCGAGAAAAGGATAAGGGATCACCTTGGCAGGATATATTCGGATTTCAGCATGAACCTGATCCTGGGCAAGATTCGATCGATCACCGTATATGTCAGCGGCGAGGTCACCAGGCCCGGTGCTTACACGGTGAGTTCGCTGTACACCCTTTTCAACACCCTTTACCTGGCAGGCGGGCCGACCGAAAGGGGATCGCTGAGGTGCATTCGCCTCGTCAGGGGTAACAGCGTCATCAGGGAAGTGGACATCTACCGTCTTCTCATCGAAGGACAAAACGACGACATCAAGCTCGAATCGAACGATATCGTCTTCGTTCCAGTGACGGGACCCCTTGTGACCGTTACCGGAGAGGTCAGGCGGCCGGGTATCTACGAGGTCACCGGAAAGGAAAGGTTGCTCGACGTCGTCAGCCTGGCGGGGGGCGCCAGGTCGTCCGCGTTCCTCGGCAAGGTGGAATTATCCAGGTTCGAAAATAATACGAGGGTCGTCGTGTTCGATCTGAATATGTCCGACACTACCTTCAGCACGTCTGACAATATACCCCTTCTTGACGGGGACAGGATAAATCTCAGGAGTATCCCGTCGATGCGCGAGAATGTCGTTTATCTCGCCGGCGAGGTGAAATACCCCGGCGAGTACGAATATTTCCCCGGGATGAGGATCACCGATCTTGTCGACGCGGAGGATCTTCTGCCCCATTCCTATATCGACAGGGTCTTCATCAGGAGGACTCTCGATGACGATGTGACGATCGCGATACAGGTGGACCTGAGGAAGGTGCTTTTATCCGCTCCCGGCGAGACCGCGGAAGGGGCGGCGGATAAAGTCTCCGGCGATATCCAGGAAAGGGTCATCGTTGAAAATATTGTGCTCCGCCCCCGCGATATACTGGAGGTCTATCCACTGGACAGGATGCGAGACAGGGAGTATGTCTCAATAGAAGGCCAGGTCCGGCTGCCCGGAACCTACGATTACACCGGAATGATGACAGTGAGCGATCTCATCTATCTCTCAGGCGGCGTAAAAAAGAAGGCGTACCTTCTGAATGCCGAACTGGCCCGGCTGGTTTGCGACGGGACCAGGGTATCGCGGATAGTGCCCTTCAATCTTGAAAAGATACTGGGCGGCGCCCACGGCGAGGCGGATTTGCTTCTGGAACCGGGGGACGTCGTCTTCATACGCGATATTCCAAGATTCAAGGATCACGCTAGGGTAACCGTCGAGGGAGAGGTCGTCTTTCCGGGCATATACGTGCTGGAAAGCGACAATGAGACCCTGGGCGATGTCATAGCAAGGGCGGGTGGAGTTACGCGAGACGCTTTTCTCGAGGGGGCGCTGTTTGAAAGGAACAGCATAGAAAAGGAGCTTCGCCAGAGGCACGTTTTCGATGTCATAGAAGCGTTGCAGGATCAGGCTGTCGATTCGTCCGGCGTGCCTGTCCGCCAGTCGGAGCGCCTCGACATTGAACCGTCTCAGATGAACAGGATAATAATCGATCTGCCGGCCCTCCTTCGCGGCCCCGGCGACGGCGAGGACATCATTCTCAAGCCGGGCGACCGGATCGTCATACCCGGCATTCCGTCGGGAATAAATGTGCTGGGAGCGGTAGCCTCGAGCGGAACGATCAAATACATGCATGGGAAAAAGGCAAAATTCTATATCGACAGGGCGGGCGGTTTTACGAAATGGGCGTCCCGTGGAGAGGTGAGGATACTGAAGGCCGACGGGCAGGTAATAAGAAAGGGTGCCTCGTCCCACTCCATCGAAATCGGAGACGCCATCCTTGTTCCCGAAAAGATCCTCAAGGAACGCGACTGGCTGAAAGTATTCCAGTCCACGATCTCGATCCTTGCGGGCGCCATGACGACAATATACATTGTGACGAAGATCTAGCCTGCCCGCGCCGCCGGCCCCGGGCCCTGGACGCCGGGCCGGTCTTTCAGGAGGAACCGCGGACACGCCGGCCGGATTTTTCCCCTATGAAGGTGAATCCCGAGGCGACCACGTGGCAGTGACTGTTTCTTTCGGTTATCGGATCCAGGTATTTCACGGGCTGAAGGAGCCAGCCGAAGATAATTTTGAACATCTTATAGAGGATCTCGTTGTTCATCGACAGGACTTCCGCGAAGAACTCCCTCGTTATCCAGACGTACGAAGAGGCGCTGCCGCGTGTGACGCCGCAGTCGAGGCTGTCGAACCTGGAAAAGAGCAGCCTTATTCCGTCGATCGTGTATCGGCGGTAGTCCCCGGGACTCGGGTGGTACCCCTGGATGAACGGAATGGACGAGAACACTTTTCCACGCGTTTTAAGAACCCGGTAGAACTCCGACACCACTTCTTCCGGATCCGCGACATGTTCCAGCACTCCCCTCGCGATGATTCCGTCCACGGTGCCGTCCCCGAAAGGCAGCTTGTGTATGTCTCCCAGAACGGTGACGCCCGGAGCCCTGTAAATGTCCACCGATATCATGTCCGCCCGTGTTTTTTTCCTTCCGGCCCCCATGTCGAGTATCAGGCTGCCGTCAGGAAAGCTGCCGAGAAAGTTCTTCAGCTTTCTCTCCTGCAGCCTGTTTGTCACGTTCGTCGGCGGCTGGACCGCTTTTCTGATCGTCGTGAATCTCATCGTTATTATTCCTTTCCTGCAGGTTTCCGCCGAACAGGTTTAAATGCGCCCGCGCGCAGCGTTTTATCGAATATCTTTCCATGACGGTCGCGCGCGCTTTCTCGCCCAGGATTTTTCTGGCGACCGTGTCCCTGAGAAGTTTTTCCATGCATCCGGCGAGGCGGGCGGGGTCGTCCGGGGGAACAAGTATCCCGTCGACTCCGTCGGTGATCACTTCGACGGTTCCCCCCACCGTGGTGGCGATTACCGGCAGAGCGCATGACATCGCTTCCAGAAGGGCTATGGAAAGGCCTTCCCAGCGGGAGGGCTGGACGAAGACGTCGGCGAGCTGCATATACGATCTTACATCGGGGCGCCTGCCGAGAAAACGTGTCGAGTCCCCGAGTCCCAACCCGGCTGCAAGGTCTTTCATGTCGTCGACCAACACCCCGTCCCCGACGAGCAGTAACATCGCTCCCGAGCCCGGGTTCCCGGTCTCGAGTATTCTCCACGCCCGGATCAGCGTGTCGATGCCTTTCTGGCCGTGAAAATTGCCCACAAAAAGGAAAATGGTTCTGCCGAGCGTACCCATGCCGCTGAGATTTCTCAGCCTCGATCCGCCGTCCAGCGGAACGAACGTCGAGGTGTCGACGCCGTTCGGTATCGGGACGATCCTGTCGGGAGGGCAGCCCGCAAGGAGCAGGTCCCTGCCGATCGATCCGTTTATCGATATGAAAGCATCGGTGCTTTCGATGATCCGTCGAAGGATCCTGTCGCCCCTGAATCGCCTGCGCAGCGCCCCGACCTTTCCGACATTGTGAATGGTGACGAACAGTTTCTTTCCCGCGACACGCGACATGACCGACCCGACCACCGCGGGGGAATCCAGCGAATGCGCGTGAATGCAGTCGTACCGGTTCTTCAGCGCGAAGAGCAGAAAGGACGATGCCGCCCTGAAAATAGCGCTCCGAACGGGCGCGGGGCCGGATACCGGGACGCGGAACACGGTCGCAAGGCCCTCTTTATCGACAAGAGGCGCCCTGCCGGACATCCTGGTGACGATAGTGCAGGGAATTCCTTCCTTGCCGAATTCACGCGCGAGCGACTCGACAAGGCGTTCGGCGCCGCCTATCCTCGGCGGGTAGCTGTTGATAAGGAAAAGGGGCCTGCGGATGCCTCCGCCGCGATTTCTTCCGCCACCGCCGGCCGGGACGGAGGAACCGCCCCGGAACGGCCAATGAGAGGGATTCCTTCCGGCACGCGCAAGGTCGCCGTAGACCGCGGCGTACGACCGGGCCGCGCCTTCGATCGAATACCGTTCCACGACCGTATCCCTCGCCTTCCGGCCGAAAGATGCCGCGTCGCACGACATCGCCTTTTCCAGAGCGCGGGCCAGCGAAGCGGTCTCTCCGGGCGACGCGAGAAAACCGTTTACTCCGTCCTCGATCAACTCCGAAGATCCGCCGACCTTCGTCGCTATCACCGAAAGCCCGGACGACATCGCCTCGATGAGTGAATTCGAGAGCCCTTCGTCCCGCGACGGCAGAACAAAGATATCAGCCGCCTTGTAAAGAGGGGCGACATCGATCACCGGACCGAGGAAACGAACCCTGCCGGAAATGCCGCAACTTTCCGCCAGAGATTCGAGCCGTTCTCTCTCGGGACCTTTTCCGGCCACAAGCAGAATCCATCGAACATTCGAAATGCCCGAAAGAGCCTTCAGCAGCATGTCCAGGTTCTTTTGCCGGGAAAACCGTCCCGTGAACAGGATGACCTTCACATCGTCGCCGGCGCCCGCCGCGTTTCTCGCCTCGCGCCTTGACCTCTCATCGGCCGGGCTGAAGATGCAGGTGTCGACGCCGTTCGGTATGCGGCGGATCTTTTCAGCCGCGACGCCGGCTTCCATGAGTTCATCCGAGATGGCGCCGCTGAGAGATATAAATAGGTCGACCTTTCGCATGAGAACGCGAAAAATAGGGAACCATGGTTTTTGCCGGGCGATCGATATCTCGCCGGATTGTCCGCTGCAGGCGATCTTGCAGACCACCGGCGGGCCTCCGAGGATTCGAGCGAAAGCGGCGGCCATCATCTCGAAGGAGGCGTAGTGCACATGCACGATATCGTGGCGTTTTCTTTCCGCGAGTATCTTTTTCAGAAGGAGAAGGTTGTATGTAAGTGTGCCGAAAAACCTTGCCCCGGGGTGGCTAAGGCGCGTGACATCGATGTGCCCTTTTCCAGCCGGGATTTTCTCGCGCGCCATCCGGGATCCTTCCTTTTTCGCCCCTGTTATCCCGACTTCGAAACCGTCCGTTACCAGCTGCGATGCCAGCCGAAAGGCCGACTTTTCGGCGCCGCCGAAAAGCGAGGAGGGATCGAATCTTTTCAGTACCATCAGGATTTTCATATCAGCTTTAGGTCGCACGGCCTGAAGGCTGGCATGCGACAAATGACCACCGGTCGCGGAAAAATCTTCCCGCCCGGAATAACCGTGCGGGGCCGGCGTTTCCGCCACACACGGGACCGATCCATGCAACCCTATGACAGGCTTTCAGATACCGTGATACTTAATCGGATCGCGGCCGAATCGCGCGTATGTCTTCACCGGCCGGATAAATCCACTGCAAATCGGTTGCCATGTTTACGCCGGCGAGCGGCCGTGTTCCGGCGGTCAAATACTGATGAAAGCTGAAGAAAAGCTGAAGAAAAGCATTCTTGACAAAGGCTTATTATCTATAGTACAATCTTGTTACGTTACTCATCTCTCTCTTTTTTGCAACATGCTTGAAGGAGAAAAGCATCCTGGAGGAGTTGCAAACTAACGGTAAACCGCTAACGTCTTTTAACTGTTGAAAATCGACTTGGAAACCCCCTTCCGAGGAGGAGACTGATGGCTCGGAAATCGTCCACGTTTTTTACCCTTATATTGTGCGCGCTGCTTCCACTGTCCGGTCTTTCGGCCGGCGTGATAACACATACCGTCGTTATCCGGGACGGGGATTTGGCAATGAAGAATCTCGGTTCCGGGAAGGTCTCGGTCGCGATGGACGGGTCGAGCCGCACGAACTATCTCGGTTATCCCGAGATCCCGTACCGGGTCGTCAGCATTCTTATCCCGCAGGGGGAGGTCGTATCGACCTTCCGCATCGAAGGAGGCGGCACGGAAACCATCGCCGAGGGTATCGATCTGACGCTGTTCGAAGGCGAGTACCTCGATGACGGGACCCTGCGCGGGCTCGCCGTGGATCGATCGGATGTGATCGCCGAGGGATCGATCTTCCCTGCCTGGAACGTGCGTCATCTCGGGACAAAGGTGTTCAGGGGGTACAGCATCGCATCCTTCGCCGTCTACCCGGTGAGATACGATATGGAGAAAAAGGCGCTGATCGTCCGGAGGAACTTCGATCTTGTGGTCGAGACGGCCGGCGCTCAGGATACCGGTTCCGTGGAAAGGATCAGGCACATCGACGGATTCAGGGAAAGTAACAGGAGGGAAGTGGAGTCGCTGGTCGTGAACCCCGGTGAGGCATCGTCTTACCTTTTCAACGACGTTCAGATCGACGGCGGAGACAGGGGTTTTCTTCCGAGCTATCTGCCCAGCATGGAGGGAAGCGAGGTCGCTTATCTCATAGTTACGAACGAGGCGATGAAACCGGCGTTCCAGACCCTTGCCGACTGGAAAACGAAAAAGGGGATCCCGACGGTCGTGAGGACGGTCGAATGGATATCCCTGAACTGCTGGAAGGGCGCGGATTTTGCCGAAACGATAAGAAATTTCATCGTCGAAGCCTACTCGAAGTGGGGCGTCGAATATGTGCTCCTTGGAGGGGACACCGATGTGATCCCGGTCAGGTTCGGTTATGTTTCGTTTTATACCGGGGATTTCCTGCCCACCGACATGTATTATTCGTGCCTCGACGGGACATGGAACGCCGACGGCGATTCGATCTGGGGGGAAGCCTACCATTCGGTGAGCGACCCGGGCGATGAGGTCGACCTTTACTCGGAGGTCTATGTCGGAAGGATGCCTGCTTCGAATCTCGCCGAGGCGAATATTCTTGTGGATAAATCGATTTCTTACGAGTTGCCGGACGATCTCCCTTCCAAGACGAGGTTTCTTCTGTATGGGGAGGTGATCTTTCCTTCGACCTACGAGCCGGGTGACGACATAATCACAGACGGCGCCGAGATACTCGATGACGTGTACGCCCTCTACATCGAGGGTAATCCGGATGCGGCTGCGGTAAGGCTCTACGAGGCGCACGAATTCTACCCGGGATCTCTTCCGCTGACCAGGCAGGCCGCCATCGACACGATGGACAACGGAGCGAATCACCTCATTCACGCCGGGCACGGCAACAAGTACAACATGTCGGTCGGCAACGGCAGCATCCTCAACTACGACGCCGCGAATCTGACAAACGGCGACCGTCTCTTTTCGATGTACCTGATGAACTGCACGAACGTGGCCTTCGATACCGACTGCCTGGGAGAATACTTCCTTCTGAACCCGGACGGAGGGGCCTTCGCCGTGACCGGATCGACCAGGTCGGCGTTTCCGAGCACATCGAGGCCGTACCTGGACAATTACTATTATTTTCTTTTCAGCGAGGACATGGTCCAGCTCGGGAAACTGTACACCAGATCGAGGGAACAATTCACTCCCGGCGCCATCGCCGAGTCGGCCGACCGCTGGACCCACTATATAATCAATTACCTCGGCGACCCGGAATTGTGCATGTTCAGGGGGACAGTGAAGACATTCGAAGTCAGTTATCCGGCCTCGGCGGTCTTCGGGGATAACGACATAACCATAACCGTCAACAGCGACGGAGCGCCTTACGATTCCGCTTATGTATGTCTATACAAGAACGGCGACGACTACGCTTACGGGGTGACGGATCCGTCCGGCCAGATCGTCTTTTCGGATTTTCTCTGCCGCGACGACGGGCAGATAGAGGTGGCCGTCACGGGAATCGATCATGCGAGATTCATCGCTTCGATCCCGGTTTCGCAGGAATCGGACGAGTTTATTCGCGTAACCGGTTACAAGATCTCCGACTATACGGGGGGTAACGGCGACGAAATCCTCGACAGCGGAGAGACCGCGGATCTTTCCGTGAATCTGGAGAATACCGGCTTGAGCGCGGCGGAAAAGATCTACGCGATTCTTCATTGCGACGATCCTTTGGTGTCGGTTCTGGACAGCGTGGCTGTCTATCCGAACATCCCGGCCGGGAGGACTTACTACGGTCTCGACGCTTTCGTCGTATCGGTGGATCAGTCTGCGCAGGACCAGTATGTCATCGAATTCTCGATCGACGTTCACGATTCGACCGGGGGCCGATGGACGGAGGAATTCGCGGCGGAGGCGCATGCTCCCAGGCTCGAGCTTTACGTCAATACCGTATCCGACGCCGCGCCCTACGGCAACGGCAACGGAGTGATCGAATCCGACGAGGATTTTCTGCTGAAAATAGGGATCAAGAATTTCGGGACAGGTACGGCGACAGGACTCGAGGGACACATCACCAGCCACAACGACTCGGTTGCTTTCATCGACTCCATTTCGATCTACGATGACCTGGAGCTGCTGGATATAGGCTATGGCGGGGGATTCGTAATGAGCGAATCGCAGGTCGACAGCTCCAATTATTTCGATTTCGACATCACCGACGTTTACGGGAGGGTCTACGCCCGGCGGATGGAACTGAGGAAACCGGGAACTCCCGAAACGGTGAGCCTGGACGGGAGCTACGGCCCCACCGAGATCCACGCCACATGGCGCGCCCCCGACGTCAACGAGGATTACAGATACCTGGTCTATCATTCGCTAAACCAGGGCGGCCCGTACGAGCAGGCGAGCGTCGATCTGTTGCTTCACTCGCTGTTTCGCGACACCGGTCTGCTGACCAGCACAATCTACTATTATGTGATCGTGGCGGTCGATTCATGCGGGAACGTAAGCTACTACAGCGACGAATCGATGGCGACGACCAGTCCTCCGCAGCTCGCGGGATGGCCGAACATGATCAGCAAGGAATCGTCCAGCAGCCCGAAGCTTGGAGATGTGGACGGGGATACGCACATGGACGTGGTGATCGGTTCGGATTACGTTCACGCGTGGCACGGAGACGGTGTGGAAATAAGGGACGGGGACGGCCAGCCTCTGACTTGGGGTATTTTGAATACCGATGGAACGACATTCACCGCGACGGTCGCCCTCGGCAATCTCGACGGCATCCAGGGCCTGGAGATGGTGGCCGTTGCCTGGGACACGAAGCTCGTGTACGTTTTCAAGGCCGACGGGACCACCCTGCCCGGTTTTCCCAAAAGCACGGTCGACATATGCTGGGCGAGCCCCGTCCTGGGAGATTTCGACGGCGACGGCGATCTCGAGATAATAGTCTACGATTTCGACGGGACCGTCTACGTATGGCATCACGACGGGACTGAACTGCTTGACGGTGACTCCAATCCGGCCACCGACGGCCCCTTCTTCAAAGCGGGACTCCCGTCCCAGGGGTTGCATGTCTCCACTCCGGCCCTCGCGGACATGGACGGTGACGGTATACTCGAACTGATTGTCTGCGCTCCGAGCGACAGCATATACTGCCTCAACGCGGATCGTTCCCGCGTTCCCGGATGGCCCATCGTCGTCGCCACCGGCGCCAATATCTCGGCGAGCCCCGCCATCGGCGATATAGACGGGGACGGCCATCCCGAAATGATCGTTCAGGCCTCGAACTCCATGGTCTACGGCCGCAACCACGACGGCACGACAATGACCGGCTGGCCCAAGTGGATCAACAGCTCCACATTTTTCCACGGCTCGCCGGCGCTCGGCGATCTGACAGGGGACGGCAAACTCGAGGTCGTTGTTCCGGGTCAGAACGGGTACCTGTACATCTTCCAGTACAACGGCGTGGCCCTGCCGGGCTGGCCGATCCTCTACTCTACGACCGGGGGCACGGAGTCGTCTCCGATTCTGGCCGATATCACGGGCGACGGAGTTCTCGATGTAATTTTAGGAGCCGAAAACGGCAAGCTCGGCGCATGGGAGATGGATGGATCGAACATCCCGGGTTTTCCGATCCAGCTCAGCGCGTACGTACGTGGCACTCCGACGGTAGGCGATCTCGATCAGGACGGCGACGTGGAACTGGTCGTCGCCTGCTGGAACCAGTACGTATATATATGGGATATCGATGCCGCCGTCTCCTACGGTTACGACGCGTGGAACGGGTTCCACGGCAACACGCTGAACAACGGATGGATCGATCACACGAACCTCACCGGGGCGGAAGGGATCGCCTGCGCCTACCAGTTGACAGGCGGAGCGGTTACGATGAACTGGTCGGTGATGACCGGAATAGACTCGTGGGATCTTTACAGGAAGGAAGGTTCGGGAGAATACGGCCTGCTGGTCGCGGACCTGGTGACGGACATTTCGGGAATAGTCGTTTATTCGGACGTGTTGGTCGAGGAAGGTCTCATGTACAGCTACAGACTTCAGGCATCGTCCGACGCCGGTTTGTACGCCGAGGCCCGCGACCTGGAGATACCGGTTGGACGGGCGAGGCTTTATCAGAATTATCCCAACCCGTTCAACCCGGTCACGAGGATCGCCTACACGGTTACCGGGGGAGCGGCGTCGGCGCGCAACGTGTTGCTGGCCGTTTATGACGTGCGGGGAGCCCTGGTCAGGACTCTCGTCAACAGGCCCGTTCAGGGCGGCAGGCACGTCGTGGAGTGGGACGGCAGAAACAACCGCGGCGACATGGTGTCAAGCGGGGTCTATTTTTCCAGGCTCAGCACCGGTGGCACGGTCGAGACCAGGAAGATGGTTCTTCTCAGATAGATTTCCGATGGAAGATCCGGGCGGCCGTGCCGCCCGGATCGGGGACCGGCCGGGCGGGCCGGGGTTTTTGAACCCCCCCGGCCTTTTTTATTCCTCCACCACGTTGTTTCTTATAAAACGTTCCAATTCCTCGTAACTGTGGAAGTGCAGATCGAAGTTGTATTCATCCTTGTACTCGCAGTCCTTCCAGGTGTGCAGGCGGCAGATCCTGGGGCGCCTGGGATATATGATGCAGCCGCGTGCCGGATCGTAGAAACGGCAGGGATTGTTGATGAGTACGTACCACTTGTCGTCGTTCATATAGATCTGGGCGTCCCTGTGTGCCAGGATCCACAACATGTCGTTCCAGTCGTCCATGTATTCCGGTTCGTCGATTTCGACGGAAAAATACATGCAGCACTTTGCCGGGATGCAATCCTTACAGGGATTCCCGGCCGGTTTCTTTTTCTTTTTTTTCTTTATCGATCCCGTTTTTATTATCGACACTGCGTATCCCCCTTCGGATGTTTTGAACGATGACGCGGTAGTATAAAATCATAGGCGGATTTTTGGCAACATGTAATCGGTCTTTCCGCGGTCCGCCCCGTCATATTGCCTGCGCGCCCGCACGTCCGGCCGGAAAGTCGGGATTGACACCGGTCGATATTATGGAGTATCTTCAACATTCCTCTTATGAGGATATTGTTCTCGGCGACGGCGGATTTACCGGGGGAAAAAATTTCATGCGTTTCCAGTTTTCCGATGAGGAAAGGATGATACAGAAGACGGTGAGGGATTTCGCCAGCAAAGAGCTTGCCGCGGTGGTGGAAATAGCCAACAGGGATGGCCTGTTCCAGGAAGAGATCTACGGAAAAATGGCCGGGCTGGGTCTTATGGGGATCACCGTGCCCGAGGAATACGGCGGGGTGAATTTCGGCACTTTCTGTCTCGCGGTCGTTCTTGAGGAGATAAGCAGGGTCTGTCCCTCGACCGCCGTCGCGGTCTCGGTTCACAACTCCCTCGCCAACCATATCGTTCTTGCTTACGGAAGCGGCGATCTCAAGGCGAAATATCTTCCGGGCATGGCATCCGGAGGCACGATCGGAGTGTACGCCCTGACAGAACCGGATGCCGGAAGCGATGTCTCGGCGATCAGGATGTCGGCCGTCCGCAAGGGGCACGAATATATTCTGAACGGTTCGAAGATATTCATCTCGACCGGCGACCGGGCGGGCGTGATTATCGTCATCGCAAGGACCGATCCCGGAAGCAGGACGAGGGGCCTGACGGCATTCCTCGTCGAACCGGCTTTCCCCGGTTTTTCGATCGGCAAGGTCGAGCACAAGATGGGCATGAAGGCCTCAACGACCGTGGAACTCGTCTTCGAGGACTGCAGGGTTCCTGAAGCAAACGTGCTTGGCAGGGAGGGGATGGGAATGCAGATAGCCCTCGGCTCCCTCGACGGAGGCAGGATAGGAATTGCTTCACAGGCCCTCGGGATTGCGCAGACCGCGCTCGACGAAGCGGTTCTCTTCGGCCGTGAACGCATGCAGTTCGGCAAGAGGCTTGTCGATTTCCAGATGACGCAGGCGAAGATCGCCGACATGGCGACGAATCTGGATGCGGCGAGGCTTCTCGTCTACCGGGCGGCCAGGATGAGGGACGCCGGCGGGAAATGTTCCAAGGAAGCGTCGATGGCCAAGCTTTTCGCATCGCGCATAGCGAACGATGCGGTATACGATTCGATGCAGATCCACGGAGGGGTGGGTTATACGGAGGAGTTCAGGATAGAGCGTTTTTTCAGGGACGCCCGTGTCACCGAGATATACGAGGGAACCAGCGAAATACAGAGACTCGTTATAGCAAGGGAAGTTCTCGAAGAATATGAGCAGATGTATCCCGTCTGATAATCCGCGGACCGGACCTGCGGGAAGGAGGAGCTGTTGAAGATCATTGTTTTACTAAAAAGGGTGCCGGACACCGAAGCGAAGATACTGATAAACCAGGAAGGAACCGGTATCAGGGAGGACGGCGTTAAGTTCGTCATCAACCCGCACGATGAATACGGTATCGAGGAGGGTTTGAAACTGAAGGAAAAACTCGCGGACGGCAGCAAAGTCACCGTTGTTTGCGCGGGGCCCGAGGAATCGACCGAAGTCATAAGAACGGCCCTGGCGATGGGGGCCGACGACGCGGTTCACGTGTGCGATCCGGCGCTGTCGAATTCGAATCCGTTCACGATAGCGGAAGTGCTCGCGAAAGCGATAAGCGCCGAGGGATTCGACATAATATTCTGCGGCAAACAGGGCATCGACGACGATATGGCCCAGGTACAGGGCATTTTGGCCGAAAAACTCGATATTCCGCAAGTCAACAACGCCACGGTCTTCGAGATGGCCGGCGACTGCCGGAGCGCGAAACTAAGCAGGAGGATCGAAGGGGGAGATGAAAAGGTCGAGACATCGATGCCGGCCATCATCTCGTGCGACAAGGGTCTCAACGAACCCAGATACGCGTCCCTTCCCGGCATTATGAAAGCCAAGAAGAAGGAGATAAGAAAAAAGAGCCTGGCCGATCTTGGAATCGAGGGGATTCCCGGAGCCGGCAGAAGCAGAATCCTGAAGTGGCTGCCGTTGCCCAAGGGAGGAGAGTGCAGGATCGTCGCGGCGGAGGAGACAGCCGACGCCGTAAGGGAACTTGCACGGCTGCTGCGTGAAGAGGCGAAGGTCATATAAGCAATACTGGAGGATTCAGCGATGGCAAACGATGTTCTTGTATTCGGCGAGATGAGGGGTGGAGAACTCAAGAAGGTTGTCAGGGAACTGGTTTCCGCCGCGAAAATAGTTGCGGGCGAAACAGGCGGCTCGATAGACGCGGTCCTTGTCGGCGCGGGGGCGGCCGCGTCGGCCGGCAGGATAAAAGGTTTCGGGCTTAGACACATTTACACGGTCGAAGACGAATTGCTTGTGAATTATTCCACGGAAGGGTATGCCGGGGTGCTCGCGTCCCTCGTCGGTGAAAAGGGGTACGGGTACGTCTTCATGGGCGCCACGGCGATGGGCCGGGACCTCGGTCCCCGCGCCGCCGCCAGGGTAGACGGCGTGATGTTCAGCGATTGCGTCGACGTGAGGTTTGAAGGCGGTTCGCTGGTCGCAAGAAGGCCCGTTTATTCGGGAAAACTGTTCGTGGAAATATCTCCGGAAGGCGGAAGGCCGGTTTTCGTGTCGATAAGACCCAACAATATGGCTCCTGCCGTGGAAATCGGCGGAACGACGGAAACTACGGCGCGTCCCTCGGGCATCAGCCGGGAGAAGATACGGGCGGTCGCCACGGGGATCGTTCCCCTTGCCGGAGGGCGCCCAGATGTGACCGAGGCCGACGTTATCGTATCGGGCGGCCGTGCCATGAAAGAAGCTTCAAATTTCAGGATGCTCGAGGATCTGGCCGATCTTTTCGGCGGCGCCGTGGGAGCTTCGCGGGCCGCGGTCGACGCGGGATTTGCAGTCCAACCGATACAGGTGGGTCAGACCGGCAAGGTTGTCAATCCCAAGCTGTATATCGCGTGCGGCATTTCGGGCGCGATACAACATCTGGCCGGCATGAGGACGTCAAAGGTCATTGTAGCCATAAACAAGGATCCGAACGCTCCGATCTTCGAAAAAGCTCATTACGGAATCGTCGGAGACCTGTTCGAAGTGGTGCCTCTTCTGACCGCCGAGGTCAGGAAGATGTTGCAGTAGCTCGCGGGCCGGCGATGATCCAGCCGGGGACGGCGAAAGGGTCATGTCCGGAATAAGATTCCAATAGATGCGACAGATGGAGGCGGCATGTCAATCCAGGGAGTGATTCTTCTTGTAATCTTCGCGGCTGTTCTGGCCGTTTTCGGGTTCATCGTGAGGATGCTGATCCGAACGTTGAAACTCGGAAAACCGGAAAACAGGTCGGGGGACGCTACCGATAGAATCAAATCGGTTCTTGTCCACGTGGCCGCTCAGGCGAGGGTTCTTTCCCAACCGGCCGGTCTTGGGCATTTCGTGATCTTCTGGGGATTCATCTTCATCACGCTAGGGACCATAGAGCATATGCTCGGAATGATTGTTCAGGGGTTCAGCTATACGGCTATATTCGGGCCCGTCGCGGCGGGAGTCATCTCCTGGCTTCAGGATATTCTGGCTTTCCTCATTTTATTTGCGATAGCGATTTCCCTCTTCAGGCGTTTTTTGTTGAAACCTCTGCGGCTGCGAATAGACGATCCGGGAGCCAGAAGGGAAGCCGTTTTTATCCTGTCGTTGATTTTCACCCTGATCGTCTTCATGTTCTGCCTGAAGGGGATTGGAATACTCGAAGGCAGTATCGACGGAAAGTACGCCCCGTTATCTAGGGTTGCCGCGCGGTTTTTCGAGGGGCGCGGACTCGATCTGCACCTTATGGAGAGCGTTTTCGCATGGATCCATCACACGATAATCTTTTTCTTCCTTATTTACATTCCGTTTTCGAAGCATATACACATCCTCGGAGCCATTCCCAATATATATCTCAGGAACCTCGGTCCGATGGGGACCCTCAGCAGGATGGATTTCGGGGACGAAACCGCGGAAAAATTCGGAAATTCGGTGATCACCGATTTTACTTGGAAACAGCTTCTAGATCTGTACGGTTGCACCGAGTGCGGAAGATGCCAGGCCGCATGCCCCGCCTTTCTTACCGATAAACCTCTCAGCCCCTTCAGGATGATACACCGGATGCGCGGGCTCCTGATGAAGGAAAGGGGCAAGCTTCTTGGAAACAAAGACGAATCGGAAGCCTGCCCGATAATTCCCGGGACAATGACCGAGGAGGAAATCTGGGCCTGCACGACCTGCGGAGCGTGCATGAACGAATGTCCGCCGTTCATCGAACACGTCCAGAAGATAGTGGACCTGAGGCGTTACCTTGTGATGACCGAAAGCCGTTTTCCCGCCGAAATGCAGCCGGTTTTCAGGAACATGGAGGTCAACTATAATCCCTGGTCGATGGGATATACGACCCGGGCCGACTGGGCGGATGGGTTGGGGGTTCCAACGGCCTCGGACAGGATGGAATTCGATGTCCTGTTCTGGACAGGCTGCGCCGGTTCCTTCGATGCCAGGGCGCAGAGCGTGAGCAGGGCCATGGTCGGGCTTCTGAAAAAAGCGGGAGTCGATTTCGCCATCCTCGGAGTCGAGGAAAAATGCTGCGGGGAAACAGCCAGAAGGATGGGCAACGAATATCTCGCGCAGATGCTCATAGACGCCAATATCGAGGTCCTGAGAAGGTACCGTTTCAAGACGATAGTCACGGCCTGCCCGCACTGTTTCAACACCTTCAGGGCGGAGTACCCGCAGTTCGGCTACGAGGCCCGGGTCATGCATCACAGCGAGTACCTCCTGCAGCTCGTAAGGGAGGGAAAACTTCAGACCGGGCTTATAGGCGGGGAAACCGGCGTGTACCACGATTCCTGCTACCTGGGGCGTTACAACGACATTATATCGGAACCAAGAGAGCTTCTAGGGAGCATGGACGGAATAAAACTGACCGAATTCGGAAGGCATGGAAAGAGGAGCTTCTGCTGCGGAGCCGGCGGAGGCCGCATGTGGATGGAAGAAAAAACCGGCAGGCGCATAAATGAAGAAAGAGTCGACGAATCCCTCGCTCTGGGAGTGGATAGTATTTTTACCGCTTGCCCCTACTGCATGACGATGTTCGAGGATGGGCTGAAGGCGCGCGATGCCGGCGAGGTGAAAGTCCGCGATATCGCAGAAGCTTTGCTCGAAGCCGGCAGGGACGGGGAAGGCTAGAACC
>JBFYZH010000045.1:0-8704 GCA_041309605.1 Candidatus Krumholzibacteriota bacterium | reverse complement strand
TTCTATGTTCAGCCAGTACCGCGACCTCAACCGCCTCACCACGGCCCGGCCTTTCAACTGCATGGGCGCCGGATGTCATATCAGTCAGGTTGGGCTGGTCCTGGAGCTGGGCCGCCTCACCGACGGTACGAACGGGGATTGTATAACCGAGCAGATGCTTTTCAGGTCCCGCTCGGGGGCGGTCGGAACCTACGCGAGCGCAGGATTCGAGGTGCTCGATCAGAATGAAGAGCTCTTCGACAGACTGCACAGGTCCATTTTCCAGAGCCCTCCAGCCGATTCCATACCTCCCGCGATGGACGGAACGGGGGCTCACTGGGTGATGGGCGAGATGATAACGATGGCGGAGATAGAGCACATCGGATCGACGTATTACGGATTCGAGCAGACATACCGTTACGTGGTTCTCGCCGACCCGATGACGATAGTCGATCCGGGCCCGCCGCGCATGACCCTCGAGGCCGACTGGGGAAACGGCTGGGAATCGATCGAATCGGGGGCTCTCCGGTCGCGCAACAGGACGAACGGCTGCCGCGTCAGATTTTCCGCCAACGATGTCGTCGCTCTCGGAGGCGTGCGGCTCGATATCGACGGCGAGGACAGGACGGCCGATCTGGATATCGCAAGGCTGGGAACGGATATCGGGACATATCCGCGCGGCTGGTCCGCAGAACTCGATTATACCGTGTCGCTCGACGACGGATCGATTCTTTTCGGCGTGCTGACACCCGGCGGGCGTCTGGCGGGATCGCGTGAACTTACCGTCGGGATGGAGATCAGGATGTTCCACGGCGACGATGTGGAGATCCTTCCGGGAGGGGAGTGCCCGGCCGAGGGGCAATTCCGCATCGAGGCCGATCTGCCGGTATATCTTGACCAGGCGCCCATCCTCGAGCTCGACGGGATCGAATTTCCCGGCGCGGTCCTCTCCATACCCGATCCGGAGGATTCAACCTCCTGGCAGGCTGTTTTCAACGCCGGGTTCCCCGGCGGGGAACACATTTTCACGGTCAGGACCGGGGAGCACTCAGTCGATCTGGTTTTTCAGGTCGGGGGATACGAACTCGCAGTCGACAGTTACAATGTGCCGAACCCCTTCAGCGGCGGGACGAACATCTGTTTCACGTTGAATCTGCCGGCCGACAGGGGCGACGTAATGATCTACAACGTCAGCGGCAGGTTGATAAGGTCCATCCCTGTCCCGGGCGACATGCTGGCCCCGGCCAACTATTCGGCCCCGAACGTGATATACTGGGACGGACGCGACCTTGCGGGCGACAGGGTGGCGAACGGGACCTACATCGTGCTTCTCACGATCATCAAGGATGGACGGCAGACGCGGCTTACGAACATGTCCGTCAAGCTTGAATGATCCCCGGGCCGCCCGGGTGGCGGGGAGCCGGGGCGAGCGCCTTGAACCCGGGTATTCCGGCGGGATCGCCACGCCCTTAAAAACTTCTTTACCTTTTCCGGCATTATTCATTAGAATGGCTCCGTTGGGATCGGTTGTTCAGTCCACGGAGGTTACGCGTTGAACGAGTTCCTGAAGGAGATCAGGGAAAAGGATAACAGGCTCATCGTGGGGATCGAGACCGGCAATGCCCTGGGCGACCTCGGCGCGGCGGTCGTCGAAGTTTCGGGCCGGGGGGACGAAACGCTCCTGGATGTCTATTCGTTCAAGAGCCTTTCGCTTCCCCGCGAGCTTGTCGCCACGCTGGAGGCGCTTCGGCGAAGCGAGGATTTCGATTCCGAGGAACTGGCGGGGATCAATTTTCTGCTGCTTCACCATATCAACAGCCTTTTCCTCGGGCTCTTCGACGATATCGAAATAGACCCGGAAAATGTCGATCTGATCGGATTGAAATGCTTGGAAATCGGCGGCAGGCTTTTACCCGAGGATCCCTCCGTGCTCAGCGAGATGACGGGCCATGTCGTAGCCAGCCGCTTCAGGATAGGTCTCGAGAATGGGGACGGTCCTGAAATAGACGTCAATGAACCGATCCTCAGGAAGATGGTCGGGGATATGATCGAAAAGCTGGGCCTTGAGAAAGACGCGGGGGAAGCCGTCGCCGTGGCCCTGCTGGCCAACGAAGCGGTCTACCATGGTTTGGCCGGATCGGGAACCGGCTGTAAAAAGAAAAAAAGCGCCGGTAAACGCCGCACCGGAAAAGAGACCGGCAGGTCGCTCCCCATCGGCAGCGAAATAGCCGGACTTTACGGTGAGTTCTTTTTTCCCGCCTGACAGGCCCCGAGGCCATCACTCCGCGACGATCGAGTTTCAATGAAAAGAAAGGTCATCTCATGTCCGCGAGACTCCATGATCATATAGTTCGTTCCCCGCGTTTTGTCGTTTCGGCGGCCGGTCTTATCCCGGTCCTTCTTTTTTTTTCGTGCGGGGGGCACAGAGAGGGGACGGAGGCGACCATCGCCCCCCCCGTGGAAATCAGCGGCCCGGTTGAACGGGAGGAGCCGAAGCTTCCCGCTGTCGCCATAGAAGAGCCGGAAACGACACGAGAAGAGATTTCCGAAAGCGAAATCCCCGAAGTGAGGGTTCTGATCCTCGAGACGCGCGACAGGATCTCCGTCGAAGTCGAATCGGGGGAATTGTCCTTCATCGACGCCGGCGGCAACGTCGCCCTGTCATGGGAAATCGGGGGCGATCTGCGCTTCAACGCGCGGGGGGATGAGGTGGGCGTATCGGGGGGGGGAGGGCCGTCCGGGCGGTCTTCGTCGATATCGATAACGGCGTCGGGCGGTTCTTTCATCCGCATCGAGGGCCGGCCTTACAGGGGGAGGCTGCTGCTTGCCACCGGCGGGGGCAGGGGACTGCTCGCGATAAATATCCTCGGGATGGAAGATTACATCAGGGGAGTGCTTCCATCGGAGATCGGGTATCTCAAGCAGGGTCAGTACGAGGCTTTCAGGGCGCAGGCGATCGCTTCCCGGTCTTACGCGCTGAGCAAGCTTGACGGTAAAAAGGACGAACTGTACGATCTGCGCTCGACGGTGATGGATCAGGTTTACAAGGGCGTGGAAGGCGAGAATGCGGAGGCTTCACGGGCGGTGGACGAAACCGCGGGGGTGGTCGGGCTGTGGAACGGGAAGCCTATAACGGCGTACTACTCGGCATGCTGCGGGGGGCACACGGCCGATACGAGGGTCGGCTGGCCCTGGAAAACCGACTATCCCTATCTTCATGGCGTTAGGGACGCCCAGACCGCCGACGGCAGGTCATTCTGCCGCGAGTCGCGCCATTTCAGGTGGGAAGCGGCCTGGTCCGGCGAAACGCTTCTCGCGATTCTGAAAAAGACACTGAGCGCCGAACTGGGAACCCGCGTCGCTTCGTTCCGGAGGATCGTCGATATCGGCGCCGAGGGGCTTTCCACCAGCGGCCGGGTCAATGCGCTGCGGGTCGTGACCGACAGCGGTTCGTACAGGGTCGAAGGCGACCGCATAAGGTGGGTGCTGAGGCCCGGGTCGGCCGACGGCCCTATTCTCAGGAGCACTCTATTTAAAATGGAGGTCGATCGCGGCGCGGGCAGGGTCGTCGGGGTAAGGGTAAAGGGGGGCGGGAACGGCCACGGGACGGGGATGTGCCAGTCGGGAGCCGTTAGGATGGCCGAACTCGGTTATAGCGCGGCGGAAATCCTCCTTCATTATTATCCGGGTATAACGATCGGGCGTGTCTATTGACGGAGGCCGGGGAGGCGTCGCTTTATGGCTGCAAAATCACCGGGGAGGATCTCGCCCCATCTCGTGGCGGGTCTCGAGGGTAAGGTGCTGACCGCCGAGGAACGCGACCTTTTTTCCATTTTTCCTCCCGCCGGCGTGATACTGTTCGCCAGGAACGTGGACACGCGGGAACAACTGCGAAGGCTGTGCGCCGAGGTCGACGAAGTAATCGGAAAAGCCTCGGGCCTTCACCCGCTGATAATGGCCGATCACGAGGGCGGAAGGATATCGGTCCTCGCAAGGGCGATAGGCGTCCCGCCGACACAGATGACGATCTGGAAGGCCTTCCTGAAGACGGGGGATCCGCAGCTTCCGGCCGGCGTTTTCAGCGAAACAGCCCGCAGGATGAGATCGTGCGGAATAAACATGTTTCTCGGGCCGGTCGCCGACGTCAACTCCGAGTATCTCAATCCGGTCATCGGGACCAGGGCCTTTTCGGAGGCCGTGGGCGAAGTGGGGGAGGCCGTCGAAATGGCCGTAAGGGCGCTTGCCGGGGAGCAGATGCTCACCTCGATCAAGCATTTCCCCGGCCACGGATCGTCCGCCGGCGATTCCCATCTTCTTCTTCCCGTTCTGGGGATGACGCTCGACCAGCTCCGGAAAAAGGATATCGTCCCGTTCGAAAAGGGTATCGAAGCGGGCGCGGACACCGTGATGACGGCGCATATAGCGCCGCTGGACAGGGGGATCCCTTCGTCTCTCGATCCGGTCGTAATCAGGGGGATCCTGCGGGAGGAACTCGGATTTGACGGTGTGATAATCACCGACGCGCTGGAGATGGCCGGGATACTGACCGGAACCGGGCTTGTCGGAGCCGCGGGGGAAGTTCTGAAGGATCGCGCGGGAAGCACGGCGGCGCGGGTTCTGAAATGTCCGGCGGAAGGGGATGTGGGGTGGGACGATCGAAATGCGGACGATCCTTCGAAGGAAGAGATCAGGCTGCTGAAACCGGCCGCGGTGGCAAGAACGGCGCTCGAAGCGGGAAACGATCTTCTCCTTTTTTCCCGGCCCGCCGCTGAGGTCTACAGGGAGCTTGAAGAGGTCGCGACGGTCCTCGGCGGGGACGACGATTTCTGGGACGGAGCGTTCAAGGAGATATCGGCCGATTCCCTTCCAAGGATTGAAGCTCTGAGGCGGAGGATCGAAGGGTTCCAGCCGCCGCAGCAGGGCAGCGGGAGCTATCCGGTCTTTGCCGGGCATGCCGTCGAAGTAATGAAAGATCCGCGGCGGCTCCTGCCGTTCGGCAAGGGAAGGGTACCCATTCCGGTTTTTTACGGCGAGAAGGAGGATTTCTCCCAGTATCCCGTGGCGCGATTTATCGACATGCTCGTCGAACTGACCGCGGGGGGAGGAGCGGGAAAGGCTTTCGATGTGGAAAAACTTGTGCCGGTGACCTCAGCAAGGATAGCTCGCACTCATCAGCCGGTCGATATTTTCGCTTTTCAGAGCGGTCCTGTGGAAGGACCGCGCGTCCTCGTTATGCTCTTCAGAAGACCGCTGACACGCGGGGATATCGGGCGGATCGGCGAGGGTTTCGACGTTGTCGTGACGGCTGAAAGGCCGTGGGATTCGTATTGCATGAAGGATGGCGGGGCGATTATAACCTGTTACGGAATATCCGATTCCACCGCAGAGGGGATCGCCGGGATCCTCGCCGGGGAACGGGTGTGAACCCCGGTAAAATTCGTTTGACTTTATAACGGAACACTGTTATAAATATTGATACTTGGCGGGACGGATCGCCTGTTTTTTCATGGCTCATAGGGCCGTGCCGCCCGCTCGAGGTAGATGGCATAATCGAAATGTACGGGGTCGTAGTTCAGTTTGGTTAGAACGCCTGCCTGTCACGCAGGAGGTCGCGAGTTCGAGTCTCGTCGGCCCCGCCATTTAAATCGTTCCGTGGTATTAAGATACGGGAGGAACCCGCCGCAAGGTAGATCCTCCCGTAAGTTTATGTCAACAGAATGTCAACACGGGAACGAATGTCAAATGAGGATTGATCTCCACTTCGGATAGTGATTCTATTCCTGAGATAAGTTTCCGTTTGTGGGATTAGATCTCATTTTCAGAGTACAACGTCTTTTTCCGAATAACCCCGCTCGGTCATCTGGCGCACGGTTTCTTCCTTGAACTCCGGAGGATATCTCTTGCTACTCATAGACTCCTCCTTTAAGCTCAATTATAACCTAAGAGGTGTCTTGAGAATCAGGGGAAGCCCAGAACCTTTGTCTTCTTGCTTTTCTTAACTACCCTTGGAATCCTAGACACAAGTGACCTCCTTTTTTTCCGGTTAGTAATTTCCTATCAAAATCACTTTACCAGATGAGGGAGGTCGCTTCAATTTTCAACTAACTTTAGGACACCTTCTGCTGAATAGTCTGTTCCTGTTCCCGCAAACCCCTAAATTAACAGGCTTGAATAGATATTTTAAGATGTGTTATAATCCCGTTCGCGAGTTGCTTCGGGGCTTTCCGCATGCAACATGCTTAAATGGCGATCCAATGATTAAGCGGCACGTCTCTGATAGAATATGGATATCCGAGGAGGGGAATCGTGAGAAGATCTCTTGTTCTCTATGCGATGCTAGTTCTGTTTGCAACTGCTCTTCATGCCGAAACTTATATCAAGTCTGTAACAGTGTATTATCGGTACAATGGCCTGGATGAGGTAGATTCGGGTCACCTTCCGGGCACCTCTATAACTATCAACTATGATGCGGGTACGCCGGTCAATGTCCGCATATTCAAGACCGATAACGCCCCAGATACGGTGAAGTACTGGTATGCAGATTATGACAATAGCAAGTATGAAGAGAAGATTTGGTCGGACTTTTATTACCAATTCAACAATGTCACAGGCCCCAACGATGGTCAGGTTTGGGCTGGCATTGAAACCAGTGAGGGGCGGGTCGAGATATTCACTCATCCTGTCTATTCCGGCAATGTACCAGATCTGACTGTATCCAACATCAGCGTGGATGGTTCGGCCACACCGGAAACCTATGAAGTCGGACAAACGGTCGATCTCCGATCAATAGTTTGGAACAGGGGCACTGCGGCGGCTGGCGCCAGTCATCTTGGATATTACATTGGCACTTCTTCAACCAGCACCAGCAGCCGCTTTGGTAATTCGGATGCCGTGGATGCATTGAGTCCAGGAACTGGCTCCAATCAATCCGAATCTTACACGTTCAAACCAATTGATGTTGGCACACGCTATTTCGTTCTGAAAGCTGATTGGCAGTATGAGGTGGACGAAGAAAGTTATGAGAGCAATAACCTCGGGCCTTTTGGACCATTCCAGGTATTAACGCCCACCAATTCGCCACCTACGCTGACTCTTACATCACCGACCGATCCTATCATTGTTCGGCAGGGTGAAACGGTGACGATTTCTTGGAATTACACTGCCCATGACAATAATGCTCGCGTTTCTCTCGCTTATGATGTGGACTGCGACGACGGTGGACAAAACTGGATTGCCGCAGCCATTCCAGAAGATCCTGCGAACATCACGGACAGTTACTCGTGGAACACCACTGGAGTGCCACCGGGGACATACAGAGTCTGGGGATTCATCTCCGATTCTGTCAATGACCCGGTCTATAGCTGTGCTCCCGGCACTGTGACGATTAACTCGCCCAGCTTATCGTTTTCTCCAACATCGATAGATCTTGGTCTTGTACCTATTGGCGGCTGTATAACCAAGGAAATAACAATAACTAATAATGAAGTATATCCAATTATTATTAGCTCTATGACCTTAGATCCCTATAGCAATTGGGATTGGCATTGCTCCTGGTGGAACTATCAACTTGCCCCTCAGTCTTCCGTCAGCCTACCCATCGAGATAATTGTACCTTGGTGTGACGATAACCCAAGCACAAAAATCATAGTGGGCTCCGATGCGGGTGCATACGACGCCGCAACTATCACTGCACAGTTCAGATTTCCCGAACTGTCGCTCTGGTACTATTTGATGCTTGTTCCCGAGAATATTGAATCTTGTAGCATATTCCCTGGTCATTCTGGATCTCTTGAATGGGGGCTCGTCAATAATGAATCGATTCCAATCCATATTCTCGGGCAGAACCTGCTTGACCTGAGTTGGATGTTCAATGCTCAAGATGCGTGGGTGACTATCCTGAATCCGAACGGCAATACAATTAAGAGCTTCCTAATCGAACCCAACGAGTTGAGTGATGGGATTTCCGAGTTTGAAATTATGGTCGACGAAAATTTCACTGAGAATAATATTAAACTTGATGCAGGATTAGTTTTCGGAGGCGAACAAGGATGCGGTGATCCGCACGTTTGGAGTTCCCCGATAATGAGTATTCCTGAGGCAATTGTAATTCCTGTTGGAGACAATTATGCTCAGCAGTGTTCACCAGATGAGCAGTACTTCGCCATGGATGAGAAGACTGTCGCCTATTACAGTTTCTGTGCGCCGGGTGATGCTGTTGCAGATAATAGCATCTATGAGAATCATCTGTGGAGAGGAGATTGCTGTGAAGTGATTATTGATGAAGATGGGTATCACGAGTCATGCGTGAATCTCAGCCTTTTGGGGAACTTATTCAATTCAGCACCCACAATACCAGATATGACGGAAATCACAATCGAATTGTTCATTAAAGCTATACCAGGGGCGATAAACCCCTGTGAAGATGATCCATGCGATTTTGTTTATTTTGGTTTTCACAGCAATAATGCGTTGGATGATGACATCGGCTTGGCGGTCGCCGACACGGTAATCAACTTCTGGATGCAACGGTCGGATGGTGGTTATATAGAGAATGTTGTTACGACTGAAGCACACAGATTTGATGCGCAATGGCATCACATTGTTTTTCAACTGAGTCAGAACGATCTCCTTATTGCCGACAATGGCAATATTATCCATGAGCAACGAATTCTTTCCAGTGTTCCATATAGTTTTGGTTCCGCCGGCATGCAGTTGGATGCCGAGC
>JBFYZH010000044.1:0-10116 GCA_041309605.1 Candidatus Krumholzibacteriota bacterium | reverse complement strand
AGTGTCGATATGTTCGCTCCTGAAACGGCCCGGGACCCGCAGGATACGCCGTCGAAGCTGTTCGCCGCCGTTTACGGCAGGCCTGCGGGGTGCGATGCTTCGTTCGGATGGGAAGAGAGGTGGATAGTAAGTCGCGCCGTTGCCAGACTCTCCCAGTACGACAATTCTCTCGAAGGTTTCAGGTTCGACGAAGCCGTCAGGACCGTATACGATTTCTTCTGGCACGAGTTCTGCGACTGGTATCTCGAGCTTTCAAAACCGGCTTTCCGGGAGGAAGGTTCCAGGAACGCCGGGGCGGCGGTAACGGCGAGGGCCGTCCTGGGTCTTTCGATGATCATGCTTCACCCGGTTATGCCCTTTATTTCGGAAGAAATCTGGAGTATGCTTTCCCCCGGGGCGCCCCCGCTCGCGGGACACGCCTTCGCCGGGCCCCCCGATGGACTCGCAGATCCGCGGCTCGACGAAGACGTCGACATGTTCAGGGAAATAGTCACCAGCATCCGTAATCTCAGGCAGAGTTTCAATATTCCTCTGCAGAGAGATGTGGAAGTGATAATCAACTGCCAGCGGGGCAAATCGATACCGGAAAAGCTCTCCGGATTCAGGACGCAGATATCCTCGCTGGCGAAGGTTGAAAAACTGGTCATAGAGGAAGACGCGCCGAAGCCGGGCGGCTCGGCCGCGGCAGGCCATTCGATGATAGACATATATCTGCCTCTGGTGGGCGTCATAGATATCGAGGCGGAAAGAAAACGGCTGTCGAAGGATCACGAGAAACTGGCCAGGGAAGTGGAAAAGATCGGTCGGCGTCTTGACGACGAAGGGTTCACCGGCCGGGCTCCGGCGGACGTCGTGGAGAGGGAAAGGGACAGATTTGTCGAGATGAACGATAAAAAAATACGAATTGAAAGGATTCTGGAGGATCTCGTGTGAATGATCCGAAAAACACCGAAAACGGAGGGACCGGCGAAGATCAGGCATCCGGCCAATCGGGCGGGACTCTCGATATAAAGGGGGAGAAGACCGTCGGCGAGATCCTGCTTGCCGCCAGGGAACGTTCGGGGCTTTCCCTTGAATCGGTCAGCCTCGAGACCAAGATCCCGAAAAAATCACTGGAGTATCTCGAAACCGACAACTTCGAGGCGCTTCCATCGAGGGTTTACGTCAAGGGATTCCTGCGGACATATGCCGGCGTGCTTGGTCTGGATACGCAGCAGATCCTGGGCAGGTTCGAGGTCCAGACCGGTCAGACACACAAGAGCAGGGGGGATCGGTGGGAAGTCGAGGAGACGGTCGTTGAGGAGGAGCTTGTTGCGCCGAAGGTCTTCAGAAGGTTCGTGCTGCCGGCAATCATGGCCTTGTCGGTAATCATTCTCATCGCCTGGGCCGTATGGAAGAAGACGGGCGGCGACGTCAAGCCTCCGAAAGACGAACCGCAGATCGAAACCTTTGCGGCCGCACCTGATTCCGGCGCGGCCGGGTTGCAAAGCGACGTCGGCGCGCAGGACTCCTCGGCGGTTGGTGGAACCGGGGTCGTGGGTATGCAGCCCCTTTCGGAGGTGGTCGCCGGCGATTCCGGAAGGGTCGGGATGGATAGTCCGGCGGGGGGCCCGGCGGGCACAGCCGACCGGGTCGATGCCGGGAAAAGGCCTGCCGCCAGGCGGATGGAGGTGAGGCTCGTCGCCAATGCCAGGGATACGACCTGGTTTGACCTGGTCGTCTACACCTCATCCGGCGCGCGTTCCAGAAGCAACCCCCACGATTTCATTCTGAAGCCTGACGAGGTCCACACCTTCCAGGAAGTCGATTCGATCCTTTTCAGAACGATCGGAAACGCGGGGGGCTTTTACATAGAGTGCGATAATGTACGTCTGCCGGTCCTCGGCGAGCGCCGGAAGGTCCTGAGGAATATCAGGCTGACCGGCGAAGGCATCTTCGATTGACAGGCCGGCGGACCGACCCGGGCTTCATGAGCCGGGAAAAGCTGCCCGCCGTTTTATCGCGCGCTGGCGGGAGAACCGCGGCCGGTGACAGTAATGTCCATATACGATATCCAGTCGGATTATGAACCGACAGGCGATCAGCCCGAGGCCGTCGAACGGCTGGTCGAAGGAATCAGGTCGGGCAGGAAGTACCAGACCCTGCTCGGAGTGACGGGTTCGGGGAAAACATTTACGATCGCAAACGTGATCGCAAGGTGCGGCCTGCCGGCGCTCGTGATATCCCACAACAAGACTCTCGCGGCGCAGTTGTACGGCGAATTCAGGTCCCTCTTCCCCGGTAACGCCGTGGAGTATTTCATCAGTTATTACGATTACTACCAGCCCGAGGCGTTCATACCTTCCACGCAGACCTACATCGAAAAGGATGTTTCGATCAACGAGGACATCGACAGGCTGAGGCTGAAGGCGACCGGGGCGCTGATGACGCGAAGGGACGTCATAGTCGTCGCCAGCGTTTCATGCATATACGGCCTCGGCTCGCCCGAGGAATTCGGGAAGATGACCTTTTCTCTCGGCGAGGGTGAAGTGGTGGCGCGCGACACGCTTCTCAGAAAGCTGGTCGATATCAGGTACTCGAGGAACGATTTGGATTTCGCGAGGGGAACCTTCAGGGTGCGCGGCGATACCATAGAGATCAGGCCGGCCTACATGGAAGAGGCGGTGAGGATTGAGATGTTCGACGACGAGGTGGAAAGGATATCTGTCGTTCATCCGCTGACCGGCGGGATAGTAAGGCGCGCCCCCCGGATAACCGTTTTCCCATCCTCCCATTTCGTCGTCTCGGAAGAGAACATAGAGAAGGCCATATGCGCCATCGAGAAGGACCTCGTGGACAGGGCCGGGGAGCTGCGGTCCGGCGGGATGGAGTTCGAGGCGAGGCGCCTCGAATCCAGAACGAAGTACGATATCGAGATGATGAAGGAGATGGGGTACTGCACCGGAATAGAAAACTACTCGAGATATTTCACCGGAAGAAAACCCGGCGAGCGGCCCGCGACGCTGATCGATTATTTCGGAAGGGACTTTCTCCTGATCATCGACGAATCCCACGTGACCATCCCCCAGATAAGGGCGATGTACCACGGGGACAGAAACCGCAAGCAGACTTTGGTGGAACACGGTTTCAGGCTCCCGTCGGCCCTGGACAACAGGCCGCTGAAGTTCGACGAATTCGAGGGTGTCATAAAGAGGGTCATATTCGTGTCTGCCACGCCTTCGCAATACGAGCTGGACAGGTGCGGCCATGAAGTGGTGGAACAGCTGGTCCGGCCCACCGGCCTCGTCGATCCCGAGATTATCGTAAGGCCCGTGTCGGGACAGGTGGACGACCTTCTGGCCGAGATAAGGGAACGTGCCGCGAAGAAGCAGAGGGTGCTGGTTACGACGCTGACAAAGAGAATGGCGGAGGATCTTACCGACTATCTTTCCAGGCTCGGGGTGAAGGTCAGGTATCTTCACAGCGATATAGACGCGCTGGACAGGGTGGAGATACTGAGGGACTTGCGGTACGGCGAGTTCGATGTTCTCGTGGGGATCAACCTGCTCCGGGAGGGGCTCGATCTTCCGGAGGTGACGCTCGTGGCGGTGCTGGACGCGGACAAGGAGGGATTTCTGCGTTCGCGCACATCACTGATACAGACGGCCGGAAGGGCGGCGAGGAACATCGAAGGCAAGGTGATTTTCTACGCCGACAAGATGACCGATTCGATGCGGAGAGCTCTGGAAGAGACCGGCAGGCGAAGGGAAAAACAGATCGAGTACAACAGGGAGCACGGCATAACACCAAGATCGATCGTCAAGTCGATCGATGACGTGCGTATTTCGACATCGGTCGCCGACGCGAGGAGCGCGGCGCCCGAACGGGGCGCGACCGGAGTGTTGGTGCCCGACGGCCGTGACGATCCCCGGCTGATCGAAAGGCTCGAGGAGGAAATGAAGAAGGAAGCGGACGCTCTGCGGTTCGAGAATGCGGCGAGTATAAGGGACAGGATAGAGGAGATCAGAATGAACGTACGCGGGAGGAAAAGGCGTGACTGACCCGGTAGCCGGCATTGAGGAAATCGTGGCCGCGGCGCTCTCCGAGGACCGCGCAGCGGAGGACGTTACTACCGCGCTTCTTGTCGGACGGAACCTGGAAGGGGAGGCTTCGATAGTATCGAGGGAACGGGGGGTGATATCCGGCCAGGATTGCGCGGCGGCGGCATTCAGGCTCGCCGGCGGCATAGACTACAGGGAGCTTGTCCCCGATGGCGGGAGGGTGTGCGCGGGCGACACGGTCGCGTCGGTGAAGGGATCCCTCGCGGCGTTATTGTCGGGCGAAAGGACCGCCCTGAATTTTCTGGGACACCTGTCGGGCGTGGCTACCGCCACGGATGCCCTCGTAAACAGGATCAGGAACAGCGGGGTGACGATACTCGACACCCGGAAGACGACTCCCGGGTTGCGCTCGCTGGAAAAAAAGGCCGTAAGGGACGGCGGCGGGAAGAACCACAGAAGCGATCTCGCTTCGTATATCCTGGTCAAGGAGAATCATGTCGCCGCGGCGGGCGGATTCCACAAGGTGGCGGCTCTTCTCGGGCGCAGGCTGGCCTTGTCCGAGGTGGAAGTCACAAGTCTTGAAGAGATACGGCTTCTTGAAAGTACGCCCCCGGGCAGGATAATGCTCGATAACTTTTCGCCCGGGATGGTCGGGGAAGCCCTGCTGGAGATCGGCCGATGGAGCGGAACCGTTCCTGAGATCGAGGTCTCGGGCGGGATAAATATAGACAATGTGGCCGAGTACGCGATACCCGGCGTCGACTTCATTTCGGCCGGCTCCATCACTTCGTCGGCGAGATCGCTCGATCTGAGCCTGCTCGTCGGGAGAGTGATCGACGGATGATGAGAAACACGGCAGGCGATAAAGGCGGGTTGCCGGAGGATCTTCATCCGGCGAGGATACTTCAGCTGCTGGATACTGAGAGGTTCGGCAGGACGATCATCCTGTTCGACTCGGCCGGTTCCACGAATACGGAGGCAGCAGGGGCGGCCGCGGCGGGACTGGGCGAAGGCTCGGTGATAATCGCCGCCGAACAGTCGGGGGGAAGGGGGAGGAAGGGAAGATCCTGGTTTACCGGAACGCGGGGAGGGCTTGCCTTCTCGATAATCGTAAAACCGGGGCAGGCTCCCGGGAATTTGACCGCACTTCTTGCCGTAAGCGCGGCCGGGGCGATCGAGGAAGAGTGTCCCGGGATCGAAGCCCGTATCAAGTGGCCAAACGATATATATATCCGCGGCCGGAAGGCGGCCGGCATCCTGGCCGAGGTAAGGGGAGAGAACGTAATACTCGGCCTGGGGTTGAATGTCAACGACTGTTACGAAGAGTTCCCACATGGGATCGCGGACGCCGCGATCTCGCTGAAGATGGCGGACGGGAAAGTACACGACCGGGGGGCCGTGCTCGCCGCAGTCATCCGGAGATTCGAGGAGCTCTACGAGAGATGGGAGCGCGAGGGCACGAGCGTTTTCAGATTCGAACTGGAGAGCCGCCTGCTGTGGAAGGGGGAAAGAGCGGTGATCGAATGCGGAAGCGCGACGGTGTCCGGTATCGTTGAAGGCGTGACTTCGGAGGGATATCTCAGGCTTGCGACAAAGGACGGTTCCAGGATTTTCCACGCGGGGGATCTTACTCTTCGAAGGGAGGAAGCATGAACGGCATACTCCTGCTGGACAGGGGCAACCACAGCCTCAAAACGGCCCTGTCGGTATCGGGCAAGATCGTGAAAAAATGGAGGATCGAGGCGACTCCCGGCGGTTTCATGTCGGAATGCGAGGTCGACGAGACCCTTCCCGGCGAAATCCTCAGGCAGATCATGGACGCGGGTTGCCCCTCGGCTGCCGCCGTCTCGAGCGTGGTTCCCCGCTGGACGGCGAATATCGGTGAATATCTAGCCGGATGCGGGATACCGGATGTCCTGATCGCCGGTTCCGGGGCGAAACTGCCTTTTTCCCTTCTGGTCGATCAGCCCGAGAGGCTCGGAGCCGACAGGATCTCGGCTGCCTGCGGAGCGGTCGCTTCCGGGATCCACGAGGCGCTGATCATAGACGCCGGTACGGCGGTCACCGTGGACGTGCTGACCGCGGAAGGGTTTGAAGGCGGATCGATCTTTCCGGGGACCGGTCTTCTTTCGTGGGCACTCGGCCGGGGGACTGCGGCGCTGCCCCATGTCGAGATATCGGGCGATGCCGGTCTTCCGCCCTGTCGCTCGACCGGCAAGGCTGTGGAAGCCGGGGTTTTCTGGGGACTTATCGGAGCCGTAAACGAGCTGGTCCTGCGTTCGAGGGAGGGATCAGCCGCGGACCTGCCCGTTATCCTGACGGGCGGATCGGCGCCGGCGCTCTCACGATACCTGAAAGGGGATTTCAGGGAGGCTCCGGATCTTGTGCTTGAAGGGCTCCAGTTTTTATATGGGATCAACAGGCAGGGAGGTTGATCGACCTGCCGTGCCCGCGATGCGGCCCGCCGCAAGATCTCCGTGGCCCGCAGTCTTCCCTGCGGGGGAGGGTATTCCTCCCTCGCCGCCGTGATATAAAAAAATATGGAAGATAATTTTTATACTTGAAATTTTCAACGATCGTCGATATATTGTCTTCATTGAATCGTGGCACTCACATATTGAGAGTGCTAACTCTTTGTAATATTTAAAGTAATGGTTTACGACCATCAGAAAAGGGGGTTGACATGAAGATTACGCCTCTCGCTGACAGGGTCCTCGTGAAACCGATGGACCTCACCGAAGTAAAGAAGGGCGGGATCATAATTCCGGATACGGCCAAGGAAAAGCCCCAGGAGGGCGAGATCATCGCCGTGGGTAAGGGCCGCGTGAACGAGACCACGGGGGAGCGGATTGTTCCCGAGGTGAAGAAGGGTGACAAGGTGCTCTACGGCAAATATTCGGGCACCGAGATCACCATCGACGACAAGGAATATCTAATACTGAGGGAAAGCGACATTCTTGCGGTATTGTAAGCCTGCAGAAAGGAGTGAAATCAGATGGCAAAACAGCTGAAATTCAATGTTGATGCCAGGGATCGCCTCAAAGCAGGCGTGGACGCACTGGCTAACGCGGTTAAGATCACGCTCGGTCCCCGGGGCCGCAACGTGATCCTCGACAAGAAATTCGGTTCGCCGACGATCACCAATGACGGTGTGACCATCGCCAAGGAGATCGAGCTTCAGGACCCGTGGGAGAACATGGGCGCCCAGATGGTGAAGGAGGTCGCCACCAAGACACATGACGTGGCCGGCGACGGCACCACGACGGCGACGATCCTC
Source organism: Candidatus Krumholzibacteriota bacterium (assembly GCA_041309605.1). Taxonomy (GTDB): domain Bacteria; phylum Krumholzibacteriota; class Krumholzibacteriia; order Krumholzibacteriales; family Krumholzibacteriaceae; genus JALOPX01. Next base: position 2,799 of record JBFYZH010000044.1, on the reverse strand, counting down.
GCCCAGGCGATAATCGCCGAGGGCCTCAAAAACGTCACGGCCGGGGCAAACCCGATGTACATAAAGAAGGGTATTCACAAGGCCGTGGATGCTGCAGTCGAATACATTCAGAAGCGTTCGAAGGCTGTCCGCAAGCGCGAAGAGATAGCCTCGGTCGCCACGATCTCGTCGAACAACGACAAGGAGATCGGCGATCTCATAGCGGATGCCATGGAGAAGGTGGGCCGCGACGGCGTCATCACGGTCGAGGAAGCAAAAAGCATGAATACGGAGCTCGACGTGGTCGAGGGGATGCAGTTTGACAGGGGATACCTGAGCCCCTACTTCGTGACCGACGCCGAACGCATGGAGACGGTCCTTGAAGGCGCTTACCTGCTGATCTACGACAAGAAGATCTCCGCGATGAAGGATCTTCTTCCCGTGCTCGAGAAGGTCGCGCAGCTCAACAGGCCGCTTCTTATAATCGCCGAGGATATCGAAGGGGAAGCCCTCGCGACACTAGTGGTCAACAAGCTTCGCGGCACCCTCCAGGTTGCCGCAGTCAAGGCGCCCGGATTCGGCGATCGCCGCAAGGCTATGCTCGAGGATATCGCCACGCTCACCGGAGGCCGCGTGATATCCGAAGACGCCGGACTCAAGCTCGAGAACACCGTCGTGGCCGATCTCGGCCAGGCCAAGAAGATATCCATCGACAAGGACAACACGACGATCATCGAGGGCTCGGGCAAGGCCGTCAAGGTCAAGGAACGCATAAACCAGCTGAAGATACAGATCGAGGACACGACTTCGGACTACGACCGCGAGAAACTTCAGGAAAGGCTGGCCAAGCTGGCCGGAGGCGTCGCGGTGATCAAGGTTGGAGCCGCCACGGAGATCGAGATGAAGGAAAAGAAGGCGCGCGTCGAGGACGCCCTTGCGGCCACACGGGCTGCCGTCGAGGAAGGCATAGTTCCCGGAGGCGGGATAACGCTTCTGCACGCGGCCGCCATCGTCGAAAAGCTCGATCTGAAAGACGAGGAAAAGATAGGCGCAGACATAGTCGCGAAAGCCCTTTACGAACCCGCCAGGATGATCGCCATAAATGCCGGTCAGGAAGGTTCGGTGATAGTCGAGAAAATAAAGACTCAGAAATCGCACGAGATCGGCTATAACGCCGCGACGGGCGAGTTCGTGAACATGCTGGAGGCAGGCATAGTGGATCCCACGAAGGTGGCCCGTTCGTCGCTGCAGAACGCAGCGAGCGTAGCCGCGCTTCTGCTTACGACCGAAGTCATCATTACCGACATCCCGGAGAAGGAAAAAGCTTCCGATATGGGTGCCGGCGGCATGGGAGGGATGGGAGGGATGATGTAATCTCCTCTCCCCGATAGTTTCCCTTCAAGGGCGTTCCGCCTGCAGGGCGGGGCGCCCTTTGACTATGAACGGGGCATCCCTGCCGGCGCTGGCGTGGAAAGGATCGTCCGTCGATGTAGAAATGACTTGAATTCCTTGTATAAGATTCCTATTTTTACCCTGAGGTATGGATTGATTCGATTCCGGCGTCAGCCGCCGGGTGGCGGCGCTGGTACTTCAGTGCCGCGGGATATGGTTTTCTACACGAACCTGGAGGTATCAAGTGAACCGGCGGAAGAGATCAGGGGCCTGGATATTGATTCTGGGGCTTTCACTTTATCTCATGATATTGACAGGCTGCGGCGATTCGTCGGAGGATCCGGTACAGGTCCGGCCGAGCGAACTCGACCAGTTGCGGATCATCTGCCACGATCTCGCTCCGGCGCCCGACGAACTGGCCCAGTTGACCGTGGTGGTCGACGGTTACAGCCCCGGCGTGTGGCCGACTTACACGTGGACGGCCACCGGCGGTTCCTTTCCCGACACGACGACCTTTAACAAAGGCATATCCGTGAAGTGGCTCACTCCCGAAACCCCCGGGCTGTACAATGTCCAGGTCATCGGTACGCTCGGCGGCCTTGCCGACACCTCATCCACCTGGGTGCTCGTAAAAAATTTCCAGGAGATCAATACCGGCGTGAGGTTCAGCTGCGCTCCGAAAATCATATTCAACAACCTGTATTTCTTCGGCGGCTACAACAATCTGTCTCCAAGAAACTTGAATTTCATCGGATTTCATTGTTACCAGTACACCGGCCCGGGCGCGTCTAACCTGATTTCCAATTCAGGGGTTTCCGGCAACCCCCCGACCGCCGGCGGCTACGATCTGTTTCTCCCCGACGAGGGGACGGCGATCACCGGTTCCTTCATCATGGGATATTACGCCGGCCTGGAGCAGCAGAGACAGGATACATGGTACTTTCCGCTGCTTGCCTTAGGGGGGACGCGCAAGAACATCACGAACGACAGCCGCGGCGTGATGAGGAAGAACCAGCATACCCATCCATATATCGACCCTGCCGGCACGCGGGTCGTATGGCAGGCCGAGTTGGCGGGAATCGAACCCGACGGAACGGATGATCTGAGCGATATAGGTCACTGGGACAAGGTCTCCAACGATACGATATATCTGACTGAAAGCCACGACTGGTGGATGGAACAGCATGGAACCGACTGGGTAAGGGTCGACAGGTATTACAGGAACATCAGGCCGATATTCACTCCGGCCGAGGATCTTCTCATCTATTTCGTGGATACGACCGGGGTTTTCGAGCCCTGCCTGATCGATATCGACGCCGGTGTGCCGCAGATCGACTCCAGAAGAGCGCTCATGGTCAGTTCGACCATCGGTATATTCGAAGCTTCCGATATAGATGTTTCGGATAACACGGTATTCCAGTGGAATGA
>JBFYZH010000043.1:0-20029 GCA_041309605.1 Candidatus Krumholzibacteriota bacterium | reverse complement strand
CTGCACCGGGACCGGGGAGCTGGCAGTATGCCTCGGCCGCCTGGCGCCGGAGGGGACGAGGATAGCGGCCGTCGATTTCTCAGTCGAAATGATGGCCGAAGCGATGAAGAAACGGGAGGCGGGGAGGATCGGTTTCCTCGCGGCAAGGGCCGGGAAGCTCCCTTTCAGGGACGGCAGCGTCGACCTTGTCACCATGGCGTTTGCGACGCGCAATATCAACATAAGCAGGGAGGTGCTTTCGGGCACATTCGCCGAATACAACCGGATTCTGAGACCCGGCGGATGTTTCGTCAACCTGGAGACAAGCCAGCCCTCATCCCTTTTGATGAGAAAATGTTATCATGTTTACGTGAAGTTAATTGTGAGTACATTGGGCAGTCTTATATCGGGAACGCGGGCCGGGTACTCATACCTTGCCCGATCGATCCCGCTTTTTTACGACCCGACGGCCCTGGCCGGGATAATTCGGGAGGCGGGGTTTCACGAGGTCAGGTACGGAAGACTCTGTTTTGGAGCCGTTGCCGTTCACCAGGCCTGGAAAAAACCGGGATAGGACCGCGGGTCCGGCGCGGCAGGACGGAAGGCACGACGGAGTCGTCTGCGATAATGTGACAGGAGCTATGCAATGCATGTCTATATCGTTTTCGCGCACCCATCGAAAAAATCGTTTACAGGGGAGGTGCTGGATTCATTCATCAGGGGCCTCGATGAAGCGGGGCATGATTACCAGATCGGTGATCTATACGGCATGGACTTCAAATCGGAGATGGACCTCGAACAGTACGAAAGGGAGACGGGGATGGATCCGGGGGCTCCGGTGCCTGAGGACGTACTAAGGGAGCAGGAAAAGATCGACAGGTCCGATCTAGTCGCCTTCATATATCCCCTGTGGTGGAGCGACTGCCCGTCGAAGTTGAAAGGGTGGTTCGACCGCGTCTGGAGCCTTGGTTACGCTTATACATATGAAAACGGCGAACACGCAGCATCGAGTGTAAAGATCGAAAAAGCGCTGGTCATCTGCACGGCCGGGCATACGATGGAACATCTGGAGGAAACCGGCATCGTCGAAAGCATGAGAAGGGTCATGCTGCAGGACCGTCTTCTGGGTGTCGGTTTCGGCTCGGCTCGTCTCGAGATACTGGATGGCATGGTACCCGGCGATCCGGAATCCCGGCGCCTGAATCTGGAGAAGGCCCGCCGGCTCGGCAGGTCATTGTCTTTAATGTCGTCCGCCGGGGAAGAATAATCTTGAACTGGAAGGCCGGCGGGCGTACTTTTGTCTGAGCGGAAATCCGGACGGAACCCGGTTTGCGGGAGAAGATAGTGGGCGCAATAGAGATAAGACACGTCGGCGATATCGCCGTAATCGACATGGGCAGCAGGAAACTTTCCGGAGAGAAGGACGATTATCTTCTCTGGGAAGAGGTGAAAACGATCCTCGCCGCCGGCACGAAAAAGATCGTTCTGGATCTGTCCGAGGTCAGGTGGTCGAACAGCACGGGTATCGGGATCATGATATCCGCATGGACAATGGCGCAGAAGGAAAAAGCCGAGCTTGTCGTGGTGATCAATTCGAAACGCCTGTCCGATATTTTCAAGGTCACCAATCTCAAGCTGATACTGAAGATGTACGAAACGCTCGACGAAGCGGTCGGGGCGCTGACGAAACGCCCGTAACATACATGACATTCTTTTTTAACCGGCCGGGAGGATGCGGTGCAGCCTGATAACATCGCTTTCGCCTTCGGGCTCACTTTATTCGCAGGCTTGTCGACCGGCATAGGCAGCGCGCTCGCTTTCTTTGCAAAGAAAACGAACACGCGGTTTCTATGCATATCGCTCGGTTTTTCCGCCGGTGTGATGATCTATGTGTCGATGATCGAGATTTTTTTCAAGGCCAGGATCGCTCTTGGTGCAGCTCTCGGCGACATTAAAGGTTACTGGGTCACAACCCTCGCTTTCTTTGCGGGGATATTTCTTGCCGGCCTGATCGACAGGCTCGTTCCCGACGCCGTAAATCCGCATGAAGCCCGCAAGCTCGAGGAGATGGCCGGCGGCCCAGATACCTCGAAAAGCAGGATCCTGATGCGGATGGGCATGTTTTCAGCGCTCGCCATTGCGATCCATAATTTCCCGGAGGGACTGGCCACATTCACCGCCGCTCTGAAGGACCCGGCGATGGGGGTGGGGATCGCGGTAGCCATTGCGATTCATAACATTCCCGAGGGGATCGCCGTCTCGGTCCCCATTTATTACGCCACGGGAAGCAGGAAGAAGGCTTTCGGATATTCGTTTCTTTCGGGGCTCGCCGAGCCCGTCGGGGCGGCGATCGGATACGCCGTGTTTTTTTCTTTTATTAATGACGTCGTTTTCGGTATCCTTTTCGCATCTGTCGCGGGGATCATGGTTTTCATCTCTCTCGACGAACTGCTGCCGACCGCGCAGAAATACGGGGAACACCACCTTGCGGTGTACGGCCTGGTCGCGGGAATGATAGTGATGGCGGTGAGTCTGTTATTGTTTGCCGGGTGAAGCCGGAGATCCGCGCTTATCCCGGATACCGCGGAAAGGATGATGATGCGGGCTGAGATGTGGGCGATGCTGACGGCTTTGTGCTGGGCGGCGGGTTCTCTGATGGAAAAACGCGGAATCAGGCTGGGCGGTTTTTCGCCCGTAATGGGCACCGCAATCAGAACCGCGGTTTCGCTGGCGCTGCTCCTTCTCGTTTCGCATCCCTTCTGGGGCCAGCTTAAAACTTCGGGGCCCAGGCCGATACTTCTCATCGCCCTGGGCGGAGGGGTTCTGTCCGGCGGCCTTGGCATTATTTTCCTTTACACGGGCCTGAAAAACGGGAATATATCGACAGTAATGACACTGGCATTCTGCCTTGCGCCGGTAATCGGCACGGTACTCGGGTATTTCATCCTGAAAGAGAGAATATCTCCGGTTCAGCTTGCAGGGATCGTCCTCTGCGTCGCGGGGGCGGCGATAACCGTATATTTCAGGAAGAATTGATTGGGTGAAACGGCATGGGTTACATAATCAGACAATCCGATGAGGGAAAATACGTCGAGCTGGTCTATAAAGGAGAATTCACCGCGGCCGAACTCGACAGTTCAAGAAGCGAAGGGCATGAAATCCTGGTCAGAAACGGGTGGAGGAGGGTTCTTGTCGACGTTACGACGGCCCAGGCCTATCCTGCCACCGTGGATTATTTCGATTTCGCCTCACGACTCGGCGATTATACACCAAGGAATTTCAAGATAGCCCTTATCGTGAAGGAGGAAAGGAAAGAAATCGGCAGATTCGTCGAGAATGTGGCCGTCAACCGGGGGATGGATGTGCGTTGTTTCACCGGCCGCGAAGCCGCCCTTGAATGGCTTCTGGAAGAACGAGACCCCGGCGGCGGATCCTGATGCCGCATAAGGACGATTCTCCCTGCCCGGGCACGGTCCCGATGATCGGCGCATCTACCTTCGACGCGCCACGACAAGAATCGCCGTCGACATCCATGGCGCGCGTGTCCGGTCGTTTCTGAAAAGGGTGGAGCGAAGCGCTTTCCTCAGGGGCCGCCATCCGATCACATCCATGGGAGCCGTGATATAGGCTGAATCGAGTATTTCAAAACCTGCGCCGGCCACCTTGCGGCATATCTCCTTTCTCGTATAGATTCTCGCCCTGGCCCAACGGTCGTGGATTTTTTTCGGCAGCCAGCTGAAAAACGGCACGCGGTTCCACGGCAGGAGCGGGAGATTGGCACCGTGCGTTTCGAATATCCACCAGCGGTTCGGCGCCGACAGGGCCAGCGTTCCACCGGGCCTGATAACCCTGGCCAGTTCGGCAAGAACCGGGGCTTCACGCTTCACGTGTTCGATGACCTCGAACGATACCGCGAAATCGACCGACCCGTCCGCCAGAGGAATGTTATCGCCATCGTAGTTCACCGGCAGGATGACATCGCTTAAGCCGCGTTTTACCGCTCCGCCGCGCAGCTCCCCAAGAAGCCCGATCCCGATGTCGAGTCCTATGATGACCGGGAAATCGTTTCCAAAAAGAAGCGTCTGCGCGCCGTTTCCGCATCCGAAGTCGAGAAGCACGCCGGTACTTTCCGGGGCCAGGGTCCGGACAAGACGGTGGCGACGGACTATTATCAGGTCATTCTCGCCGGCCGGCCGGCCGGCCGCGAGGTTCGCCGGCATGTCATGATTCTCCGCCATGGGACCTCTTTGCGGGACGAAAAAACACTCCACCTTCAGACGGTGTCATTGCAGTAGATATCCGATAATATTCGTCCTGTCAAGCCTGAAGCTGTTTCAGCGGGGGCGGGCGCTGAGAAGGCGATATGCAGGTCCGGAAGAGCCCGATGATCCGCTGTGGCGAGGGAACTGCTGGACACCCGCAGAGTATATCCTGTACGATCGCCGATGGCAATTTGAACGGAACCGCTTGAACAAAGGAGGGCGGATGAAAAGGAATTATTTCGGGCTTGCCCTGGCCGCCGTTGCCGTGGTCGTTATTTCCGGCATGGCCCGGCAGGCGCGCGGAGAGGAGGCGAGGCTGCTGCGTTACCCGCACATCATGGGAGACAAGGCGGTCTTCGTCTATGCGGGCGATATATGGGCTGTGTCGACCGGCGGGGGACAGGCCCGCAGGGTTACTTCATTTCCCGAAGGGATCGAGATCTTTCCGAGAATATCGCCGGACGGAAGGTGGATAGCCTTCAGCGGGGAATATTCCGGCACAAGGCAGGTATACGTGGTGCCCTGGGAGGGCGGAGTTCCGAAAAGGCTCACATATTACCCCGATGTGGGCGTAATGCCGCCGCGCGGCGGATATGATTACATGATCCTCGACTGGACCCCTGACGGCAGGAATATACTCGTCCGCGGGAACAGGACTCCGTTCGGGGAAAGGGAAGGAAAGTACTTCCTGATCGATCCCGAAAAGCCGGGGATCGAACGGGAACTGCAGATACCGGAGGGAGGACCCGCCTCGCTGTCGCCCGACGGCAGGAAGCTTGCCTACAATATAAGATCCCGCGAGTTCAGGACATGGAAAAGGTACAAGGCGGGCCGCGCCCAGGATGTCTTCATATACGATCTCGAAAAAAACGAGGTCGAACGCATAGCGCCTTATGAGGGCACTGACAATTTTCCGATGTGGGTCGGCGGAGGTATATATTTCACATCCGACCGCGACGAACTTAGAAAACTGAATGTCTACAGGTACGATCTCGCGACCAGGGATCTTGTCAAGGTGACCGATTTCAAGGAATACGATGTTCTCTGGCCGAGCCGGGGAGGCGACAGGATAATCTTCGAGAACGGCGGATTCATTTACTGGATGGAGGACGGAAGCCGCGAACCGAGAAAGATCGAGGTTACTCTGGGCAGCGACAAGCCTTTCGTAAGGCCCGTGTACAAGAATGTGAAGGGAGATATAAATTCATTCTCCATATCGCCGACGGGCAAAAGAGCGGTATTCGAGGCGAGGGGAGAGGTCTTCACGGTTCCTGCCGAGCACGGCACGATCAGGAATCTCTCGCGGTCGCCGGCGGTGAGGCAGCGCGAAGTGGAGTGGTCGCCGGACGGAAAATGGATAGCCTTCCTCTCGGAGGAGAGCGGGGAATACGAGATATGGATCCGTCCGCAGGATGGAGCCGGCGAGCCCAGGCAGATTACAAAAGATACGGATTCATGGATCGACGGCATCGTCTGGTCGCCCGACAGCAAAAGAATCGCCTACGGAGACAAGAAGAACAGGTTGTGGCACGTCGATGTGGAGAGCGGCGACAGGCGGCAGGCCGACATCTCGCCCTACGGGGTTATCAGGGATTATACCTTCTCGCCGGACGGCAGGTGGATCGGGTATACGAAAACCGGCGATAACTTGATGACGTCGCTCTGGGTCTACTCTCTCGACAGCGGAAAAACCGTGAAGCTGACCGGTGATTTCACGAACGACAGGGATATAGTCTTCTCGAAGGACGGGAAGTACATCTACTTCGTCTCGAGCCGGGACTTCATTTATCCGGACAAGGAATGGGAGGACAGGATCTACATAGCCACGCTGAAGGCGGATACTCCGAACCCGATCGCTCCGTTGAGCGACGAGGAGCGGCCGAAGGCGGAAGAGTCCCGGGATGGCGGGAAAGAAGAGGGGAAGAAGGAAGACAAGGAGAAGGATAAGAAAGACGACGAGGTCTCGGTCACCGTCGACGCCGACGGTTTTGACGGGCGGGCTCTTGCTATTCCCGTTCCTCCGGGGAATTATTTCGCGCTGACGGAGGTCGACGGCGGAATCGTTTTCATTACCACGGACGATGCCGGCACGAGAATGCTGAAGAAATTCGACCTGGCCAAGCGCGAGACAAAGGACATCATGAGCGGCCTGAACGCGTACCAGGTGTCCGCCGACGGCGGGAAATTCATCTTCTCGGTGGCAGGCAACGATTACGGGATCGCCGATCTCGCTCCCGGTCAGCTGTTGACGGCAGGCCGCCTCGATTTCGGCAGCATGGATATGAGGGTGGATCCCGTCGAGGAATGGAACCAGATATACCACGACGCATGGAGGATAATGCGCGACTGGTTCTATGATCCCGACATGCACGGCGTGGACTGGAAAAAGATGCACGACCGTTACGCGGTGCTGCTGCCGCACGTTGCGCACAGGACGGATCTGGACTATATCCTCGGCGAACTGATAGGCGAACTCAACGCTGGACATTGCTACGTGAATTCGGGCGATATGCCGCGCGTGGAACGCGTGCCGGTGGGCCTGCTCGGTTGCAGGTTCGAAGCGGACGGCGATTATTACAGGATTTCGAAGATTTACCGGGGCGCCAACTGGAATGACAACGAGAGGTCGCCTCTCACCGAGCCCGGCATGAACGTCACGGAAGGGACATACCTTCTCGAAATCGACGGAAGAGGCGTCGGGACTTCCGAAAGCCCTTACGCGCATCTGGAGAATAAGGTCGGCATTCCCGTCATGCTCAGGATAAACGACAAACCGTCGCTGAAGGGCGCCCGTGAGATAACGGTTACGCCGATAGCGTCGGAACTGGCCCTTTTCTACATGGACTGGGTCGAGAGGAACAGGAAGCTCGTCGACAGGCTGTCCGGCGGAAGGATAGGATACATACACGTGCCCAATACCTGGTACGATGGGTACAGGGAATTCCTCAAGGCGTGGCAGCCTCTTATGAACAAGGAAGCGCTTATAATCGACGAACGCTACAACGGCGGCGGGCATTCTCCTTACGAGATGGTCCAGATGATGGGTTCCAGGGCATTCAACTACTGGGCATCGAGACATACCGAACCTACTTCCACGCCCTTTCCCCTGAACGAAGGTCCGAAAGCGATGCTTATCAACGGGCTTTCCTCCTCGGGTGGCGACGCGTTCCCGTTCTACTTCCGCGAAGCGGGACTTGGACCTCTGATCGGCGAAAAAACCTGGGGCGGACTGATAGGCTACGGCTTTTCCCCTGGGTTCATCGATGGCGGAGGATTCGCGGTTCCCGGGTTCTCTTTTATGAACTCGGAGGGTGAATGGGATGTTGAGGCCGTCGGGGTCGATCCCGACATCTATGTCTGGGACGATCCCACGATGATTCAGGCGGGACGTGAACCGATGATCGAGAAGGCGATCGAATACCTTTTCGATGAACTGGAGAAAAATCCCGCCAAAAAGGTGAAGACGCCCGCCTATCCCGACCGAAGCAGATAGAGCCGAAGTGATATCAGCGGCCGGCGCCGATGAGGCGCCGGCCGCGTTTGCCGCCGGCCACCGCGACCGTTTCCGGGACAGATTGAAAAGAAAGCAAGTCGATACTGTTTTCGAAAACCGCGGTGATCGAGAAATTCCTCCTTGAAGATGCTCCCGACGTGTATATATTTAGTTAAAGTCAGGAAAATGTTAGATCGCCGAATGGGAGAAGACCGATGAATCAATATCGGATTTCCGGTGCCGTTATCTTCAGCGTTGTGACGCTGATTGTGATCCTCACGGGCTGTTCGGATGGCGTCTATACCGGAAAAATGATCGAAAACGACGCGCCCGAGGTCTGGCTTTCGAGCGGTCCGGTGGAGAACGATACGACCAGTTACCAGGTGCATTTCTACTGGAGCGGCTGGGATCCGGACGGCGAGGTGGCCTGGTTCGAGTTCGTGATAACGAACGGAGATCCGATCGGATTAGTCCGTGAAGATACGATGGGGCTCGATAAATGGACCAGGACGATGTCCTTTGACAGCGTCTTCAAGGTCACTGCCGACGCTTCGCCCCGGCCGTATCCGCCGAACACGCTCTATTCGATCTTCGACCAGACTCATACCTTCTTCATAAGGGCTGTGGATCTGGAGGGGATGCGATCCGAGCCGGCCACACTCTCTTTTACCGCCTGGACTCTTGCGCCGCTGGTGGAGATAAACAGGCCCGAAGGCGCCTCCACGACATATAGCACGGTCATCACATTCGGCTGGGAAGGAAGGGATCCCATTGACAGCCCTTCGAATTCGCAATTACCGGATTCGGTCAGATATCTTTATTCCCAGGTAGTGACTCACGAAAACATATACGACCCTTCTTTTCTTATCGTGGACGACCTCAACGCGGACCCGGAATTCTATGAAGATAAATGGACTTCCTGGATCAGCTATCTTTCTCCCGGCGATTCGGGACGTTCAACGATACTCGGGGACGACGAGATTCTGCAGCTCAACCGAAGCTACATCTTCGCGGTCCAGGCGAAGGACGAGGCGGGCGCCGTAACGGCTCTTTTCCGCACAAACCATAACGTCAAGCAGTTCACGGTTTCCTGGAAATCGGGACCTCTTCTGTCCGTCACCGAGCAGTATCTCGGAGGATTCCGTTTCCTCGGGACGAAACTAAACGCCGAGCAGAAACAGCTTCCTCCCGGCGTCCCGCTGAACTTCACGTGGGACGCCGACGCAAGCTCTTACGGAGGCGAGATTGTCGGGTACAGATACGGGTGGGACGTTCAGGACCTCAACAATCCGAATGACTGGGAGGTGAACTTCAGCCCATACAACAAGACGGCCCGGGAGCGAATACTATACTCGGGCACGCATATGTTTTATATCCAGGTGAAGGACAACGGAGGAAAGATAACATTAGCGAGGATTGAGGTCGAAGTGATCCCATTCTCGATGGAAAGGGACCTGCTGTGGGTGGACGATTTACAACTCGGCACTATTTACAACCCCCAGAGGATAATGCCTACGGAAGTCGAGGATGATGAGTTCTGGTTGAATATTTGCGGCAAGGTTCCCGGATTCATGCCTGAAAGGGATGTGATCGATTGCATGGATTTCAATTTCGTTGCGCCGAATATCGAAGCCATAGGCAAGTACAAGAATATCATCTGGACTGCCGGTAATTCTACGACCACGACAATCGGCCAGATCATAAAATTTACGCCGGAAAGTATGGTCGCCCTGGCGGCGACTCTTCCGGTCAACTATCTCTCGATCTTCCTTACAAAGGGAGGGCATCTCTGGCTGCTCGGTAGATCTGACAGGGCGGCGGGAGGGCTTTCCGTGATATTTCCGGAAGCCCCGTTATTTCCCGCAAGCTTCAAATATGACATGGCCGAAGCCGAGGCGGATACGAGTGGGGTCAACTGTATGGGATACAAGGATTTCTGCGTGTCGGTGGTAGACAAGGTTGTAGGGTCTTTCCGGACCGGCGTCGACATGCCGGCAAGGAGCGTCAGCAGGGACGCCCTGAGATTTATGATTAAGGAGGCCGAAGATCCCGTAGCGATGGAGTTCTCAGACATGCCCCTGACGGTTCTGCTCTGGGATGAAATCGTATGCCCGGGTTGCTTCTTCAATCCGCAGTTGAGAGGATTCACGTACGTGGAGATGTACAATACGCAGTACTGGATGGACGCCAGGCAGATCGACCAGAGGAGTTGTTTCCACCCACTCTACAGGATGCGTTCAAGGAATACGACTTCCCCGGTCGATAATGCCGTCGTGGCGCTTGTGATCTCGAAATATTCCGACAAGATACCGGAGGTCGGCGAAGGGGTCGCGGTCGCCGCCTGCAGTTTTCATTTCGGATTACCCCTGTGGTTCTTCGATCACGCAAAGGTGGACAGCATAGCGAATTCCATTCTCAACGAATGGGAGATCCTCGGGGAAGAATAGGAAAAGAAACCACGGACTTGCCGGCACCCGTATCATCTGTCATAACCCCGGTCTCTTTATGTTACGGGCATTGACAATACCGGCTGTCGAGTCAGGATAAGACGACACGCCGCTTTTTTACGACAAAAAGCACCCAGGCCCTTCAGGCCCGGATGCTTTCCTTTTGGTAGCGGGGGCTGGATTTGAACCAGCGACCTTTGGGTTATGAGCCCAACGAGCTACCGGACTGCTCCACCCCGCATCAAATCCTGCAGCAATATTATTGGCTGGTACCTTTGATGTCAAGAGAAGTCGGTATTATTTTTGAACTTTCTTCGTCGGACGGGAGAGTGATTATCCTGTACACCCTGTCTCCGGGGCGCAGGTATCCATACCTTTCCCTGGCCACCTTCTCGATCGCGAAAGGATCGGTTTTCAGTTCGCCGATCTGTATCCTGAGGTACTGGGTTTCCGTTTCGAGTCTGGCGACCTCGTTTTCAATCTGCTTGAGCCGGTTCTGGGCCCTCCAGAGGTTCCAAAGGCCGACGTCCCCGGCTATGAAGATCATGGCGACGAGCACGATCAGTCCCGCAAAGACCAGCCTGGCGAAATGCGGACTGACCTCGATATTCTTCCTGTTGACCCTAAGGTACCTGTTACCCTGTCCCCAGAGACTTTTCATCTGTTCCTCCAGAGGTTATCAGGAAACGCAACCGCAGCCGCGGCCCGCCGAGGCTGCGAAGGCGTCGATTCCGGGGTATATGCCCACCTCGCCGAGTTCTTCCTCGATCCTCATAAGCTCGTTGTATTTCGCGATGCGGTCCGTTCTCGACATCGATCCGGTCTTGATCTGCCCCGCATTGACCGCCACCGCCACGTGAGCTATCGTCACGTCCTCGCTTTCGCCGGACCTGTGCGATATGACCGAAGTGAATCCCGCTTTCTTCGCCATCTCTATGGCATCGAGCGTTTCGGTCAACGTGCCGATCTGGTTGAGCTTTATCAGTATCGAATTCGCGCAGCATTCCCTGATACCGCGCGAAAGACGTTCGGTATTCGTGACGAAAATATCGTCGCCGACGATCTGGATCTTTTTCCCGAGGCGGCTGTTCAGGATCTTCCAGCCGTCCCAGTCGTTTTCGCCGAGGCCGTCCTCGATCGATATGATTGGAAAGTCCGCGACCAGGCTTTCGTAGAACAAGACCATTTCCTCCGCGCCCAGGATCTTCCCCTCGGCGTCCAGATGGTACCCGCCATCACGGTGGAATTCGCTCGCCGCGGGGTCTATCGCAAGGGCGATATCCTCGCCCGGCCTGTATCCCGCCTTCTCGATGGCGGCGACAATGACCTCGAATCCTTCGCGGTTCGATCTGAGATTGGGAGCGAATCCCCCCTCGTCCCCGACGGATGTGGCGTATCCCTTCTCCGACAGTATTTTCTTCAGGGCGTGAAAAGTTTCCGCGCCGTAGCGTATTGCTTCCCTGATGCTCCCCGCGCCGACCGGCACGATCATGAATTCCTGTATATCGACATTGTTGTCGGCGTGTTTCCCGCCGTTGAGTACGTTCATCATCGGCACCGGGAGGACCTTCGCGTTCACGCCGCCTATGTATTCGAAAAGGGAAAGTCCGAGCTCCTCCGCGGCCGCCTTTGCCACCGCGAGGGAGACGCCGAGTATCGCGTTGGCCCCGAGCCTGCCCTTGTTGGGAGTGCCGTCGAGCTGGCAGAGGGTTCTGTCGATATAGACCTGGTCAAGGGCGTCGAGTTCCATTATTTCCGGGGCGATTATCTCGTTGACGTTCTCCACCGCTTTCAGCACACCCTTGCCGCCGAAGCGTTTCTTGTCGCCGTCGCGCAATTCAACCGCTTCGTGCTCGCCCGTCGATGCTCCGGAGGGAACGATAACGCTTCCCATCGCGCCGCCGGAAAGACAGGCCTCGACCTCGACCGTGGGATTTCCCCTGGAATCGATTACTTCCCGCGCATATATGAACTCGATAGTGGTCATGAATCCCTCCCCGGATATAACCGGCTCAGCCGCAACGAATAAGACATAATTGAACCCAGCAGCGAGTCTAGGTTTATCAAAGCCATGTGTCAAGAAAAATTGAAGGGTGCGAATCCGGGGACCTGGATGTCATAACATTTTGTAATAGAATGTGTTGCAAGATTCGGCTTTTCACTTTCCGTCTATCCTGCTATCTTTTTTCGCGGCTATGTGCAACTTTATAAATAGTAAAAAGATATGTGTCGTGCGAAACAATTTTCACACGGTCCCGTACTCAAGGTGTAACAATTGAAGCATGAAGATGCAGATCTTGTCGAACGTTGCCTGAAAGGAGAGGGAAAAGCCTTTGAAGAACTCCTGGTCAAATACCGGAACCCGGTCTTCAGCATCTGCATGCGGATGGTCAGGAACCATTCTGACGCGGAGGACCTTGCCCAGGATGTTTTTATCAGGACTTTCAACGTTCTTGACAGGTACAATCCGTCGTACCCTTTTTCAAGCTGGCTGTACAGGATCACATCGAATCTGTGCATCGATTTTATCCGCCGCAGAAGGAGCGGCGTCGTTTCTATCGATGAGCCTGTTTCCGGAACCGATGGCGAGATGTCCCGCCAGATACCCTCGGATATCATCAATCCCGACAGGGAAATTGAAAACAGGGAGATGATGGACATGTTGGAACAGGCCATAGCGGCGCTTCCGGATCATTACAGGATAATAGTGATCCTGAGGCACCAGGAACAGTTGTCGTATGAGGAGATAGCGGACAACCTGGGAATACCCCTGGGCACGGTCAAGGCGAGGATTCACAGGGCGAGAAATATGATAAAGGATATTTTTCTTCAGAAAGGGCTTGTCGAAGATGACGGGGCCATCGAGGACGATCTGTCATAAGGGAGGCGGGAGGATGTCGAAATATGTAAAAAGTCCGGCCGTCTTGGCCTCCATGGTGATAGTATTCATGGCGGCGGCTGAATCGGAGGCTTCCCACGCTTTCATGGAGACGGATTCCCGCACGATCGCCGTCGGCAACGAGAAGACGGTCGTCATAGAGGGGATCAATGGAAACATTTCCGTTACCGGCGAAGAGGGCCGCACTGAGATTTTCCTGAAGGCAATCAGAAGCGGAAATGCGGAAAACGAGTCGGAGGCCAAGGAATTAATCCGTCAGATGGAGATCAAGATCACAAGATCCGCCGGCATAATAAGGATAGAGACGATTTACCCGAAGAATTACCAGATTAAGAAGAACCTGATTTCCTTCCTCGTCAACAGGCAGTCCGGGATAAGCATGGAACTCGAAGTAATCCTGCCGAAGAACATCGAGACGGCGGTCTTGACCGCGAGCGGAAGGATATCGATAACCGGTATGGACTCCGATGTCCGGGCCAACACCTCGAGCGGAGACGTCGAGATTAAAAATATACGAGGCAAGATAGCGTCCGCGGTTTCCGCAGGCAGTATCGGGGCGATGAATATCGGAGGCGACGCCGATTTAAAGACAGAGAGCGGGAGAATATACGCGAAGAACATCTCGGGTAACGTCAAAGCAGAAACATCTTCGGGCAGGATGGAACTCGCCGGGCTTGGCGGTGACCTGAATTGTACGATCGAATACGGCACCGTGATCGTAGAGGGCGTCGGAGGCATAGAGTACCGTGGAATAAGCGCGGAAGCGAGGTTCATAGATGTCAGGGGAGCGATAGACGCCTCCACGGCGAGCGGCGCCACATCCTTCAGGGTCACGCCCGAAAAGGATGTCGATTACAGGATTATTGCTTCCAGCGGAGATATTTCCCTGAGGTTTCTTCACCTGATGGAGGGCGGATATATTCTCAGGGCGGGAACGACATCCGGGGAGATTTCGGTGCATCTTCCGATCGACATAAAAAATGTCGGAAGAAACAACATCTCTGGAGTGGTGAGAGAAGGAAAAGCGAAGGTATTCGTGGAGACGGCGAGCGGCAACATAAATATAGAAGAGAGCGAGGAGTAGATCGGGATGAAGTGTCATATTTTCAGAATGCTTGTGCAGAGATACCATGACGGAGCACTCGATCCCGCCGCCATGGCCGAGTATGAGAATCATCTGCACGGATGTGACGCGTGCCGCAGGCTGGACAGTCAGTTTGCCGGCGTATTCCGCGCTCTTGAAAAAATGGAGCTGTTCAAGCCTTCGGCGGATTTCGATCGCAACGTGATGGCCAACGTAAACGTCGCAAGGTACAGGAGGACGGCGCTGAGGAATGCGGCGATTTCGCTCCGGAACTTCTGGGAAGGGTTCCCCGCTCCTCTGAGGATTTCCGGGATCGCCGCGGCGGTGTTCGCGCTTTTTACAGCCATCTACACGCCGTTCCTCTATGTCATGGCGTCTGCCGGGAGGAAACTGGCGGAACTGGCCGGATCGGGTCTGTATATCGCGAGAAAAATGATCGACGATCCCTCGCTGCTCGTCAACTACACGAATTCCATCGAGAAATACAGGGTGGCCGGAAGGATCCTTTTAAAGACGATGCAAAGACAGATCGCGGGCATGCCGCTGGTATATATTGGGCTGACAATGATCGCGGTGGCTGGTATCATGTACCTGGTCATCAGAATGACACGGGGCGCCTGGAGAAAAGGAGATACGCATGCTGGCATTTATTAACATCATTGCGGGCAAAATGATCCCCGTGATCTGCGTGATCTTCACGCTGAGCGCCGGGCACACGGCCAGAACGGTCATCCATGCCGTATCGCCTGTCATTTCAGTTTTTACTCAGCCTGAGACGAAGGAAGATTCCATATCGGGCGCGAAAAAGACGACCAGTGGGGATTCCCTCGCTACCGGAATCAAACGGCCCGCAAAGGATGATACTGGAATCATTAAATACAAGGACCGGATAAAAAAATCCTCCGGCGGCAGGGATAAAAGCATCAGGATATCGATATCGGACAAGGGCGTCAAAGTGGGTTCGGAAGACGGTGAAGAAGTTTTCCTGCACATGGATACGGAAAGGCTCACCAGGGATCTGGAGGATGTTCTCAACGACGACGAAATCAACCTGATATTGGACGGCATGATCGATCTGTCATCCGACAGCGGAAGCTCGGATGTCGAAGATCGCGATTTTAAGGTAATCCGCAACGATCAGTTCGTGAGGTTCGGCGAGGATATACACATCGGCCGCAACGAAATGGTGCGCGGCGATGTGGTGGCCATTTTCGGCGATATAGAAGTCGAAGGAAAGGTCACCGGGGATGTGGTAAGTATCATCGGGGATATAGATATCGGTGAAAACGCAATCGTAAACGGTGAAGTCGTATCGGTGTTCGGAACCCTCGACCAGGACGACAATGCAAATGTCAGGGGCCAGACAGTCGTTGTCGGAGGTACTCCGGGTTTTATCGGGCTTCCTTTTGTCGCGCGATTCGGAAGCGGACTGTTCAACGCCATCGTCAAGATCGTCAGTTTCATCGCCGGCACTCTGCTGATACTTCTGATAATCTACTTTCTCCCCGACAGGATGAGGAAGTCATCGGATTACGTTTTCGGTTCTTTCTTCAAGTCCTTCGGAGTGGGGATACTCGCGATCCTTTTCGGAGGGATCGTGATGGCTATCATAGCCGTGATCCTCAGTATAACCATAATCGGCATCCCGGTCGCCATACTGATAGTCCTTTCCTACATCGCGCTGATTATCATGGGGTATTTCGTCAGTTCCCTCGCCGTCGGGCGGATCGTCGCCGCGAAATTCAACATAGGGGTGGATTCGCTTTTCATCAAGGGATTCATCGGGTTCTTCGTGCTTTCGGTACCGGCGCTTTTATCCGCCGTCATGTTTATTAACCCCATTTTCTTCGCTTCGGGCCTGCTGAAACTGCTCAGTGTATTTATCAACCTCGTTGCGGGTTTTGCAGGGACCGGAGCTCTCATCGTCTCGAAAGCGGGGCTCCTCGACCTGAAGAACAGGCCGAAACTTCCGGAATAGGGCGATCAAAGCCCTTTACAGGGCAACCGTCCCTTATTATCTTACGGTGTAAATCACATACCCTGGTGTAAGGATCCGGAGTCTCGGAATATTGAACCTCAGAAACATTCCAGTATTTTTAATCACCGCCGTAATTTTATCCATCGCCTCGTCTCTCCACGCCTTCGAGAACGATGTGCCGGAAAAGGGGAAGGCCCCTCACCCGGGCGGCGTTCGCGCGAAGGAAGAACGGGCCCCCGGAGCTCTGGAGTCTTTTGCCCGAAGATTCGGATTGGGTAACAGGAACGGTGCTGACAATTGCCCGGCGTCCGATGCCGAAGCGATGGAGGAATCGTTTCGACCATTTTCAGGATGCATCATCGATACAATAACGGTCACGGGTAACAGGTATACCGACCGCAGGACGATAATCCGGGAGATGGCGACAAGGCAAGGGGATCGTCTCGATGAAGCCCTTGTTATAAGGGACAACTCGTACATCAGAGGAATGGGGTTTTTCTCCACAGTCGAAATTACCGTCCATCGGGTGAAGGAAGAAAGGTGCAGCGTCGATGTCAGGGTCGAGGAACGCCCCGGGCTTTTCATGAAGTATCCTTTCCCGACCGTGGATTACAGCATAGACAGAGGTATCACTTACGGATTCAGGTGGAGGATCAAGAATTTCAGGGGTGTCGGCGAGGATCTCCTGATGACTTACAGGGAGAGGTCGGATAAAGAGAGGGGCGGGGGTGTGACCTGGCTGGCGCCCTGGCTCGGGGATTTCAGGCTCAGGGCGAGCATGAGTCTGTTTTCGTATTTCAGGATCGAAAAACCGCAAACCGCCGATTTCATCAAGGTCAGCAACGGTGTGAAGATAGCAGTCGGGTTTCCGCTTACAGGCAGCATGATCAGGCAGTTGTGGTTCACTCCTGAACTGGTCGTCGAAGAAAGGGTCTCAAGGATGACCATCCCAGGAAATACGGTCGGGCCCGAGGGGATATTTTTCAGGCAGCTTCTTTTGAGTTGCGGATTGAATCTCGTCTATGACAGCAGGGATAACCTGGTTGCGCCCTTCAGGGGAGTATATGCGGGAGTGGACGCGAAGCGCTTATTCAGTTTGCGCTGAGAAAACAAGCAATACAGATACTACACATTTACCGGAAATTTTTACATTCCCACAGTAAGAGCCGGAACGTTCATCGCGGGGATAAGTATAGAGGACAGGGAGGGCGATCTGCCCTCCTACTACAGGATGAGGCTCGGGGGTAAGACCGATCTTCGCGGATATTCGAACGAAGATATCAGTGGGCTGCTGAAGGTGACCGAATCGATACAGTGGAGAAAAAGGATCTTCGGCCCGGTGTTATTCAGCCTGCCCTTGGTAGGAAAGGTCGATCTTGCCATGAACGCGGTCACTTTTATCGATAACGGCGCACTCATGGAAAATCTTCCCGATCTCGAAGATGCCGTGTTCCATTCGTCCGGCGGTTTCGGGTTTGAGATCATCTCCCCGATCCAGAATATCCTGCGCTTTGAGACCGCTTTCAGCAGGGGCAACGAACCCGTTTTTTACATTACATCCACGACTAGATTCTAAACCGGCTGGTCATCCCGATAAGGGAACTTCCATTGGGAATATTTACACATATAATGGACTTGCCGCATAACTTCTTGTCTTAAAAAGAAATAAATGATAGAAATCGTTAATAGGCCGGATTTTTTAGGGTGAAAATCCCCGTTTTTCCGGACAATATCCTTCCAAGGTGTTTCTTACCCTAAATGGGAAATAAATTCGTAACTCCCCAGGAGTATTGCTTCGATTTATGTTCGATCAGTTAATTCATTAAACGATAAACAATTAACATGTGAATTTAATAATATGGGACGGTTACTGACCGATTCACCCCGCCGGCCTGCCCTCTCTTTCACGGTATTTCGTGCCATGGAACGCCGGTTGCAATCTTCCAGCCTGGTATCCGGCGCATCATGCCGGGAAAGGATTGTTGATGATTGGTTATAACATGTTGAAAAGAAACAGTATAATACTAGTCATGGTCCTGTTTTCAACGGGCTGGACGTCATTTCCGACAGATCTTGAGGCGGAGGAAATTTCCCAGTTCCAATCCATGCTGAACGGTGTAAACGCAAGAATACACAAGCCTGAAGTGATAATCGAAACGATGACCCACAGGGACTCTAATGGCAGACTTGTACTCGATGTCCCCGGGGGGTCCTCTTATTTACTCGTGGAGGATATCTCCGATCCGGTCATCTTTAACAAGGGAGACGGGAGTTTCCATCCATTGAACGAGGAATTTGTGGTTGCCGCGCTCAGGGAGATAGAAATACCCGGCGTTTCCATGGATATCGATATCGATATCTACATATTACCCCTGCCGAGAAAGTATTTTCTTGCCAGTTCCACCATGGGCGCGAAGATTTTCCTTTCCCCGGGGGTCTTCGAATCAGGATATGAACTTACCGCTTTCACCGTGACACATGAATTCGGACACTGCGTGCAGGATCGATATCTTCCCGTCGACGATTCGGGAAGGTGGACCGAGTACCTCGATCTCCGGGGTATTCTCGATGAACCGCGGTTCTTCGCATCCGCCGTACATGCAAACAGGCCGAAGGAGATCTTCGCCGAGGATTTCAGGTTCCTCTTCGGGGGGGACGCATCGAGGTATTCAGGCACGATCGAAAACCCGGATATCGCGCTTCCAACGCAAGTGCCGGGTCTGGATGAGTTCTTCGTTTCGCTGGTGTCCACGGTCATCGCCGGCGACGATGCGCTGCCGGGCGGGGGAGGCATACTTGCGCTTTCCAATTACCCGAACCCGTTCATCCCGTCGACCACTATTCGCGCGTTTTTCGATGACGGGCCTGTCTCGCGACCGGTCGAAATCAATGTGTACGGAGCGGACGGCAGGTTCGTAAAGAGCCTTTACCGCGGTGACCTGCGGCAGGGCAGGCTTGATGTGGTATGGGACGGAAGAAACGACAATGGCTCGCCGGCAGGCAGCGGCGTCTACTTTTATTCAGTGAGATCGGGAGATGATCTGAAGACTGGAAAAATGATACTCCTGAAATAGTCCCGGTCTCCTTCAGGCAATTCGGGCGCAAGGGAGCCCGGAATACCGGGGAAATCCCCGGTCACCCCTTTTCCCGCATGCGCAATTGACCGCATGCCGCGCCGATATCGATCCCCTGGCTTCTTCTGACAGTGACGGCCGGCGCCTTTGGAAGCAGGATCCTTATGAATTCCTCGATCCTGTTCTCCGACGGTTTTCTGAATGCGCAACCCTTCCATTCGTTGAAAGGGATCAGGTTGATCTTGAACGGCCTTCCCGCGGTCAGGTCGGACAGCCTGGCAGCGTCTTCCCGGCTGTCGTTCACTCCTTCGATCAGCACGTATTCGAGCGTCGTCCTCGTTTTTCTCAGCCGCGCGAATTGCTCTGCGGCGTCGAGGGTTTCGTGGAGGCCGCCAGCCGCCGGCATGAGCTCGGATCGGACCCGTTCCGATGTCGCGTTGATGGAGACGGCCAGGCCGAATTTAAGAGCGGATGAAGCCATAGCGGTGATCCGCTCCGGGAAACCGGCCGTGCTGACGGTGACCCTCTTCTCCCTGAGGGCGAAAGCATCGATGTCGTTTATGATGGCAAGCGAACGCGAAACATTTTCGATGTTGAGGAACGGATCGCCCATGCCCATGAAGACTATGTTGAACCTGTGTCCGCGGGGGATATGGTTCATCCTGAAAAAGAGTATCTGGTTTAGTATCTCGTCGGCCCTGAGATTTCTTTCGAATCCACCCGATCCTGTGCTGCAGAATGTGCATCCCAGCGGACAGCCGATCTGGCTTGAAATACATATCGTGTAATGTCCCTGAGCTTCCATTATGACGG
>JBFYZH010000042.1:0-14384 GCA_041309605.1 Candidatus Krumholzibacteriota bacterium | reverse complement strand
AGCAGGTCGAGCACCTCAACGGGCTTCTCGGCATCAAACCTATAATAGTCTCCCCCTACGACGCCGAGCTTTTCGGCCACTGGTGGTTCGAGGGTCCGGAGTGGATCGAATTTCTCCTGAGAAAGCTGCATTTCGACCAGGAAACGATCATCCCGATCACTCCCTCCGAATACCTGCAGCGGCACCCCAGACTCCAGGTCGTGCAGCCGTCGATGTCGTCATGGGGGTACAAGGGGTACAACGAATTCTGGCTCGAAGGAAGCAACGACTGGATATATCGGCATCTTCATATCATGTCCGACAGGATGGTCGAACTCGCCCGCCGGTTCCCGAACCCGGACGCTCTCCTGCGCCGGGCGCTCAACCAGGCCGCGAGGGAACTGCTCCTCGCCCAGAGCAGCGACTGGGCCTTCATCATGAAAACCGGAACGATGGTCGAATACGCTCACAAGAGGACCAAGGACCATGTCGGCCGGTTCGACAGGCTCTACCGCGATATCCTGTCGTCGCAGGTCAACGACACGTGGCTCAAGGAAGTGGAGAGCAGGGACAACATATTCCCAGACCTCGATTACAGCATCTACGCCTGAAGGTCCGGTGATACGATGGGTGACACCAGTCAGAAACGGTACGTGATAATTCACGGTCATTTTTACCAGCCCCCGCGGGAGAACCCGTGGACGGGCCGGATCGACAGGCAGGAGAGCGCCGCCCCCTACCACGACTGGAACGAGAGGATATGCCTGGAATGCTACCTTCCCAACGCGCGTTCGAGGCGCCTCGATGGATTCGGCCGCGTTCTGAAACTGGTCAACAATTACGAATCGATCAGTTTCAACTTCGGCCCCACCCTGCTTTCATGGATCGAGGAAAAATATCCGGACCTTCACTCGCAGATAGTGGACGCCGACAGGGCGAGCGCCGCCCGCAACAACGGCCACGGCAACGCGATCGCGCAGGTCTACAACCACGTCATAATGCCGCTTGCCGGCAGGCGCGACCAGAAGACGCAGATCCTGTGGGGCGTTCACGATTTCGAACGCCGGTTCGGCAGAAGGCCCGAGGGAATCTGGCTGGCCGAGACGGCCATCAACGAACCGACCCTCGAACTGCTCATGGATCACGGGTTCAGGTTCCTCATTCTTTCGCCCTTCCAGGCGGACAGGCTCCGCCCGATCGGCGGCGAGGCCGGATGGAAGAACGCGGGCGACGGCCGCATTCCCTGCGGCATGCCGTACAGGTGTTTCGGCGCCCGGCACAAGGGAAAACGGCGCAGGGACCGCTTCATCGACATCTTTTTCTATGACGCGCCCCTCTCCACCGACGTGAGTTTCAATCATCTTCTTTCGAGCGGGGACAAGCTCGCCGATTCGCTTGACGCCGGGTTCGCAAGATGCGGGGGAGACCTCGTGACTGTCGCCACGGACGGCGAGATATACGGCCATCACGAACCTTTCGGCGACATGGCGCTGGCCTACCTCATCGACAAGGCCGCCGACGCCCATGGTTTCACCCTCACCAATTTCGGGGCGTATCTCGATTCTCACGAGCCCGTTTTCGAAGTCCAGATAAAACAGGGCGAAAAGGGGGAAGGCACCGCCTGGTCGTGCTCGCACGGAGTGGGCCGCTGGAAAGAGGACTGCGGGTGCAGCACCGGCGCCGCCGCCGGCTGGAACCAGAAATGGCGCGATCCCCTACGGCGGGGATTGGATTCACTGCGCGACGGCCTCGCCGTCGTATTCGAATCCGAAGCCGGAAGGCTT
This sequence comes from Candidatus Krumholzibacteriota bacterium, assembly GCA_041309605.1. Lineage (GTDB taxonomy): Bacteria > Krumholzibacteriota > Krumholzibacteriia > Krumholzibacteriales > Krumholzibacteriaceae > JALOPX01. Next base: position 12,621 of record JBFYZH010000042.1, on the reverse strand, counting down.
CTTGTGGATCCATGGAAAACCAGGGACGAATACATCGCGGTCGCCGGAAATCGTCCTTCGGCCGGCACGTCTGCGAGGGTGCGGGAACGCGCCTCGTTTATAAGAGACCGGGCCTCCCGGCCCCTTTCGGACGAGGAGCTGTCGACGGCCGCCTCGCTCCTCGAATCGCAGCGGAACGCGCTTCTGATGTACACCTCCTGCGGCTGGTTTTTCAGCGATATCTCCGGCATCGAGACCGTCAAGCTCATGGAATACGCCGCAAGGGCCGTCGAACTCGCCGGTTCGGTCGACGTGGGGTGGCTCGAAACCTCTTTCCTCGGCACTCTCGACGAGGCCAGGAGCAATATCCCCGCCCAGGGGACGGGCAAAACGCTCTATCTCGCCTCGAAAAAATTTTCGTCGGTAGAACCGTCTTTCCTCGCCGGCCAGCACGCGCTCGCCTTGTGTCTCGACAGCCGCGAGGCATCTCCTGCTTCGTTCGGCCATCTTTTCGACGACCTCGATTCGCTGTCCGTCGAACTGGGAAAAACGAGCATCCGTCTCGGCCGCTTCGCGATGACCGACTACTCGACCCTCGCGCGGCGCGAATACCAGTATCTCGTCACTCTCGGCGAACCTTCGAAGGTGACATGCTTCATAAGGGATTTTTTCTCGCTCGATGACTACGAAAGGGCGAAGGAGCGGTTCGGGACGATGCCGCCCGATATCGAGCGCGCTGCGGTGCTCAGGTCCGCCACCGATCATTTCGGAGGCCGCGTCTTCTCGATCCGCGATTTGCTGCGAGAAGACAAGGAGATCATCCTCGAAAAGCTCGCCTTCCGGCAGACCGCCGCGGTACTGGGGCAATTCAACGATATTTACCTGGAGAACCGCGATCTCCTGCGATTCTTCAGCGAAACCTCCCTCGCAATGCCGGAAAGTCTTCTCGTCCCGGCGAGAGCGGTTCTCGCCGAACGGCTGAGGGAAGAGGTGGGCAAGTGGGAAAGGAGCCTGGACAACACAAGCCTGGGCGGCATCCACGGGGTCATCTCCGAGGCGGGATATTACGGGGTGAAGATAGACAGCACCGGGATAGCGGCGCTTTTCGCCGAATTCTTTCTGGAAAAACTCCACAGGCTCAGGGAAGGCCTCAGCGCCGATATCTGCGATCATCTCCACGTCTTCGCCGAGTACAGTTACGGGATAGGGATCGAAATGAGGCAGCACGAAATCCAGAACGAGCTCTTCAATATCATGGAGACACGCGGCGAAGAGGCGATCCTGGCCTTGAAACAAAGCTCACCGATCGATTGGGACTCGGTGGAGGCCGTCGACAGCCTGCTGCGGCTTGCGCGGCGGTTCAATTTCAATACGGACCAGTGGCAGGAACGTCTTCCAAAATACTCCGATGACATTGTATAATCCTTCCGTTGTGACCGGTCGCGGAACTAACACGGCACATTGAACAGGGCGGCGGTTTATGGATTTCGATGCGGCTGCGCGTCGCGCGAAAGAACTTCACGCGGAGATCGATCGTCACGATCACCTGTATTACGTCGAGGATTCCCCCGTTATTTCCGACACGGCTTACGACGCCCTGCGACAGGAACTCGAGAGAATAGAGGAGCTTTTTCCCGTCCTCGCCACCCCCGATTCGCCCACAATGCGTGTGGGCGCGGAGCCGAGAAGTTCCCTGCCGGGAGTCGACCATCTCATGCCCATGCTCAGCCTCGATTCGACGACCGAACCCGAAGCCGCCCTGGAATTCGACGCGAGGCTCAGGAAGATCCTCGAGAAGGAAACCATTCAATACACGGCCGAACCGAAGTTTGACGGGCTTTCGGTCGAGTTGGTCTTCAGGGACGGAGTCCTCGCGTCGGCCTCGACCCGCGGCAACGGAACGACCGGAGAGGATGTGACGCCCAACCTGCGCACGATCAAATCCGTTCCATTGAGGCTTCGCGGCCGGGGCCTCCCCGCTCTCGTATCCATACGCGGCGAAACCCTGATGACGCTGGCCGGCTTCAGGGAACTAAACAGGAGGATGACCGAACGCGGAGAAGGCGTTTTCGCCAACCCGCGAAACGCCGCCGCCGGGTCGCTCAGGCAGCTCGATTCCAGGATCACCGCCTCGCGTCCCCTCGCTTTCTATGCGTACGAGATAATGACCGCCGAGGGCGCCGGCCTCCCGGCTTCGCACTCTGAAGAGCTCGCCCTGCTCGGCGGATGGGGATTCCTCGTCGATGCGCACTGGCAAAAGTGCCCCGGCATCGGGGAAGCCATACGATTCCATTCGAATCTCGCCGAAGCGCGCGATTCGCTGCCCTTCGAGATCGACGGGGTCGTCATCCAGGTCGACTCCAGAAGGGACCGCGCCGCGGCGGGGATGAAGACCCGTTCGCCGCGATGGGCGCTCGCGCTGAAATTTCAGCCCCGGCGGGAGATAACCACCGTGGAGGAGATCGCCGTCCAGGTCGGAAGGACGGGAAAACTGACTCCCGTCGCCCTCCTTCGCCCGGTGGACGTCGGAGGGGTGACGGTGAGCAGGGCCACGCTTCACAACGCCGGCGAGGTCGCCAGGAAGGATATCCGCAGAGGGGACATGGTGAGGATAGAACGCGCCGGGGACGTCATTCCGGCCGTGGTCGAAAGGGTCCCGTCAGGACCCGCCGGGGAAAAGCGGCGCGAAAAACCTTTCTCGATGCCTTCCACATGCCCGGTTTGCGGTTCGGCGGTCGAGGAAGAGGGGGCGAACCATTACTGCACCGGCGGAATCTCCTGCCCCATGCAGCTCAAAAGGGGCATGGAGCATTTCGCGTCGCGGGACGCGCTCGACATCGAGGGCCTCGGGGAAAAGAACGTTGAACTGCTCGTCGACCACGGGCTGATATCGGATTTCGCGGATCTGTTCCGCCTGACCAGGGAGAATCTTCTCGGCCTCGAACGTTTCGCCGACAAGTCGGCCGAAAACCTTCTCGCGGCCATTGAAGCGTCGAAAAGAAAGCCTCTCGATAAATTCATATTCGCCCTCGGCATCCGCAACGTCGGCGAACATGTCGCTCGCATCCTCGCTGCGAAGTTCGGATCGATCGACCGGCTCGCCGCCGCCACGATGGACGAGTTGACGGCCGTCAGGGACATAGGCCCCGAGGTGGCCGGTTCGGTCTCGGGCTTCTTCGGCGAAGAGAGAAACATGCGCGTCATCCGCGAGATGTCGGCCCTGGGCGTCGTCCCTGCTCCGCCCGATTCCCCGGCGGGGCCGCGCCCCTTCGAAGGCAGGACCTTCGTCTTCACGGGCACGCTTGAGAAGCTGACCCGCGCCGAGGCAAAAAGGATCGTACAGGATCTCGGCGGAGGCGTCAGTTCGAGCGTCGGTAAAAATACCGGGTGCGTCGTGGCCGGCGCGGATCCCGGCTCGAAATACGACAAGGCCGTGAAACTTGGCCTGGATATCCTCACCGAGGATGAATTTCTAAGGCTCGCCGGCCGGAAATGATCATCGCGGCGCGTCGCCGCGTCCCTCGATCACATCGACTATCCTTCGGCACATGAGCGGCGCCGCTTTTTGCGCGAACGATTTGTTCGGATGGGAATTCGTTTCGCTTTCCGCGTACCGGTCCTGCAGGAAAATCCCACCCTCCGTCTCCAGAGCGAAGAAGTCCCAGACGAATATGTTGTCGCCCGGCTCGTCCCATTCCTCGATGACCCACCCGGCAAACTCCTTCGCCGCCGCCCCCTGCCGCTCATCGGAGCGCTGACGCACCAGGGCCGCGCCGGTCCAGACGAGAAACTTCGTTTCCGGGAACGACCGCATCTTTTCCCTCAAAGCCCCGTACTGCAGCCTGTAGTTTTCGATCCTTTTTTCGCTCGAGGCAATGTCAGGGTTGCCCGTATCGGGCAGTATCTCGCTTACCGGGAAGCAATGCTTGAATACGATCATGTCGTATTTTTTCGTCAATATCTCCAGGGTCGGTTCGCCCATGTATTTCCCCGGGCCCGCGTTCCTCACCCAGATGTTCCAGTAGTCGTATGGATAGTTGTTCCAGCCGTAGGGTTTTTCCCCGGGGAAATCCATCTCCGAAATGTCGTATTTTCCCCCGCCGTTCCTGCCGTTGTCCTTGAACCACTTTTTCACTCCGCCGTCCCAGACGACCTTTCCGGTGCTGTGATGAAGAAAGACAATTTTCATGTCATCTCCCGTCGAAAGCTGTTTCTCTTTTTCGCTGTCCGCTTCCCGGCCGCATCCGGAGGCGATCCACGCCATCAGGAACGCCGCGACCAGGAGCGGCGCCGCGATTCTTATCCTCGTTCTTTTCATCTCGTCCTCCATAATCCTTCCGAAACGCCGCAAGCCGCCGGATCTTCCGGGGATATGGCATCCTCCCCCTATTCGACGATTACCGCCGTTTCCGCGGCGAGCCCGGTGGTTTCCTTTTCCACCGCGTCGACCTGGCGCCACAGGAGCTTGTGCGAGACCGCCCCCGCAACAAGGTACGAAACCGCTACTCCCGCGAAGATCCCCGGCAACCCGTACAGGGCCCTGCCGATGTACGCGAGCGGCACCGTCAGGACGAATGCCTGTCCGATTCCGAGGGCCGCCGCGTGGTAGGGCCTGTTCAGCACGTTAAGGTTGCCCGTCACCATGAACAGGATCCCCTGCATGAAGTATGACGCGGGAACTATGCACATGTAAAGCACGATGCTCGATACGACGTCCGGATCCCTGGAGAAGATCGTCGCCAGCGGCCTGCCCAGCAGCGCGAACACCGCGAAAAATCCAAGCCCGCACATGAACGCGAACCTGTTGCCGATACTTATCGCCCTCCTCATCCTGTCGAACCTTCCCGCCCCCCAATTCTGCCCGACGAACGCGGCGAGCACCGATGAAAGGGCCATGACGGCGGTAAAAGAGAACATCTCGATCTTCAGCGCCACGCCGAACGAGGCCACCGCCTTCACTCCGGACAGAGCCACTATCGAGGTCAGTATCCCCTGGCTCAGTGGAAGGATCATTCTCGTGGCCGCGGCGGGAACGGAGATATAAAGTACCTTCTTCCACGAATCGATCAGCGCCGGCATCGGAGGTATCCTGAAGGTTATCAATCGCAGGCGGTGGTAAACGATATAAAACGAGATCGCGAACATCGTCATCCTCGCGATAACGGTTGCGAGCGCGGCCCCCGCAAGCCCCATCCTGGGAAAGGGCCCGAGGCCGAATATAAGGATCGGGTCGAGGACTATGTTGATCGTCACCGCTCCGAGCATGATCAAGGCCGGGGTCCTGGTGTCGCCGGTCGCCCTGATCACGTTGTTGCTTACCATCGGGAAAACGACGAAGATCAACCCCGTGTACCATATGCGCATGTACTGTTTCACAAGGGGTATGGTTTCGCCGGTCGCTCCCAGCATTCCAAAGACCCTGTCCATCGTGAACAATCCGGCGACGATGAATATCGCGACAAAAATGATCGAGAGCGCGAGCCCGTCGGTCGTGAACCTTTTCACTTCTTCCCAGTTTCCCCTGCCTATGGCCCGGGACACGACCGAGGCGGCTCCCACGCTGAGCCCCAGCGCGAACCTCGTCAACACCAGCTCTATCGGATATGTAAAACCTATGGCGGCCAGTTCGCGCGTTCCAAGACGGCTGACAAAAAAGGTGTCGGTGAGATTAAACGCGATCATGCCGATGATGCCTGCGGTCATCGGCACCGTCAGGGCGAAAAGCGTCTTTCCGATCGGCCCTTCGGTCAGGACCGCGCGGTTACGGTTTTTCAGATGCGTCACCGCCGTACTTCGCCTTCCTGCTGCCGCCGTAGACTTCGTACTTCTGGAAACGGCATTCCAGCGGACCGTTGAACAGCGTTATCTTTTTCGACGGCCGAAGGCCGACGTATTTCATCGCGTCGAAGTTCGAACCGAGTATCCATGCCTGGTACCCTTCGTATTTCCGCTTGAGCGTATCGCCGATCATCCTGTAGAACTCCACTATATCCCCGCTGCCCATCCTCTGCCCGTAAGGCGGGTTCATTACCAGAACGCCGGGACCGGGTGGCGGGCTCACCCGTTCGAACGGTCCCGCCTGCAGCTTTACCGCTTTCCCCAGACGCGCGCGCCTGACGTTGTTTTGAGCCGTTTCGACCGCCCTTTTCGAGACGTCGCTGCCGCATATAGCCGCCGAAGGTTCCCTGATCTTTCCTTTCAATTCATCGGTGATGCTTCCGAAGGTCGCCTCGTCGAAATCGTTCCAGCCGAAGAAACCGAACCGTTTTCTCAGAAGTCCGGGCGCCGTGCCGCTCGCGATAAACGCCGCCTCGACCGGCAGGGTCCCCGACCCGCACATCGGGTCGATGAAGCTTTCCCCGCCCTTCCATCCCGATAGCATGATCATTCCCGCCGCGAGAACTTCGTTAAGCGGAGCTCCCCCCCCTTCCAGCCTGTAGCCGCGCCTGTGAAGCGGCTCGCCCGAGCTGTCCAGGGATATCGCGCAACGTTCCCTGTCTATGTGCACGTGTATCCTCACGTCGGGGTTTTCCCTGTCGACCGAGGGCCTTTTGCCGTACTTCTCCCTGAACCGGTCGGCTATCGCATCCTTCACCTTGAGAGCCGCATACTTCGAATGGTTGAAATGTTTTGAATTCACCACGCTGTCCACGGCGAAGGTGCTGTCGACGTCGAAATACTTCCACCACTCGACGTCCATCGCGGCGGAGTAAAGATCCTTGTCGCTGAGCACCTGCCGCTTTTTTACCGGCACAAGAAGCCTCGATGCGGTTCGAAGGGTCAGATTGAGCCTGTAAAGAAGCCGCTTGTCGCCGGAAAACGAAACCGCGCGGTTGAATTTCTCTATGGACGAAGCTCCGGCCTCCTCCAATTCGCCGGCAAGAATTTCTTCCAGACCGAAAAGGGTGGTCGCGAGGATATCGAACATGTCTTTTCCGGAATCGGGCATTACGGTTCCCGGGGATGATTAAAACCCAGCGGGCGCTACCTCTTGAGCAGCTCGACCATCTCCCTTACCGCCCGCTCCATCCCCACGAAGACGGCCCTGGAGATTATACTGTGTCCGATGTTGAGTTCCTCGATTTCGTGTATCGCCGCGATCGCGCCGACGTTATGGTAGGTCAGCCCGTGCCCCGCATGAACGCAAAGCCCGTGTTTCCTGCCGGCCGCCGCGGCGTCCCTGACAGCCTTGAGCGCCCTTTCGAAATCGTGCCTTGTCGCGTTCGCGTATTCTCCCGTGTGTATTTCGATCGCGTCGAACCCGAGCTTCGAGGCCTCCTTTATCTGCGACTGGTCGGGGCCCACGAAGGCTGCGACCTTTATCCCGCCCTCCTTCAGGGCCTTCACCACTTCTGCGTACTTTCCGACGCCGCGCAGCAGGTCCAGTCCCCCCTCGGTGGTCACCTCTTCGCGTTTTTCGGGGACTAGGGTCACAGAATCGGGATGAAGGGCGAGGGCTATCTCCTGCATCTCGACCGTCGCGGCCATCTCGAGATTAACCATCGTCTGCGCCATTTCGCTTATAAGCCTCGCGTCCCTGTTCTGTATGTGGCGCCGATCCTCCCTTAGATGAAATGTGACCTGGTCCGCCCCGCCCATCTCGGCCGTCATGGCCGCGGTCACCGGATCGGGTTCGGTGGTCTTCCGGGCCTCGCGCAAGGTCGCGACATGATCTACATTCACTCCGAGTCTCATCCTGTTCAAGGTTTTCCTCCCTGGTTCGCCGCAAGGGCCTGTTCGCGGACCATCTCCCTGATGCCGGCGAATCGCATTCCCCTTTTTCCGGCTTCACCGATAAGCCACCTGAGATCCTGCAAGCTCCCGCTCCTGACATGCATCACCCCCGTCACCCTTCCCCTTTTTTCCGCCATCGAAAGGAGCTTTTTCATGTTTTCCCTCGTATCGTCCGCCTTGTTGTCGAGAAAAATATCGTTCCTGGCATTCGCAACGCCCACCTCCCCGGCCACCTCCCGGACAACGGACTTCGGCGTGGTGAGGCTGTCGAAGAATAGGAGTTCGTTTTTTCTGCACACTTCGAGCACCGCCCTCATCACCCTTCGGTCGGCCGTCGCCTTCGAGCCCATGTGGTTGTTCATCCCCAGCACGTGGGGGGTTGTTTCCAGCGCCCGGTTCACCGCTTTTTCTATGTCGCCGTTTGTCATGTCGATGCGCACCAGCGGAATTTCGCCCGCATCCGAACCCCCGCTCTCCGGCTCCATCGGAAGGTGGCAGAGTATGTCCTTGCCCGCGTCCCTGGCCAGGGCGCACACCTTTTTAGAATGCTTCAGCTCGGGTATGACCGAGATCGTCAGCGGTATATCGAGCGCGAGAAAATCCCTCACCAGGCTGTTGTTGAAATAACCGAAATCGTCGACGATTATTGCGATTACGGGACCCGCCTTCTTTTTCTTCGCGGGTTTTTCGTCCGATTTTCCGCATCTGAAGAAGCACCTGTGAGTGATGTGCCGCGCCGTTCCCACCTCCATCTCGATCGCCTTGCCCTCCTGCTTCTCCCTGCAGGAATGGATCGTTCCTCCCACGGCCTTGACGGCTTTGTCGACCGCGGCATTCACCTGTATCAGCGAGCCGTCACGGGGAATATCGGCCCTGATATTGCAGATCAGGTACCTTTTCTCCGAACTGAGTTCCCTGTCCACGACGATTTCATCCCTTTTTACCCCGCTGCTCGCGATTGCATCGACAATACGGCCGCCCATGTCCTCCTGAACACGGTCATACCTTTCGGTGACCCCGTGTTCGAGCAGGAAAACATTCCCCCTGGGGGTCCCGGAGTACCTCACCGCCACTATGACGACCATCGCCAGCAAGGCAAGCGTCCATGCGAGCCTTGCGAGATTCCTCGCGGTTTTCCCCGTGCTTTTTTTCTTCGATCGCCTTTCGTCCATTTTACCGCCCTGTGATTCCGCACTGCCGCGCCACGTGCCTTAAGCCGGGCCCCGGTCCGGGCTCCTATTCCGCGCTCCCGCCGATGCGGCGCGCCGCGCGGCCGGCGTAATCCGCATGGACACTATAATTGCCCCGCATGACCAATGTCAACTCGTACCGGGATCGTCCTGGAGTCTATTTCAGATCCACCCGCATGACCTGCGTTTCCTCGAGTTCGTCCGGCGGGACAAGCCTTCCTTCGGCGTCATAATCGCCGATAAGGTGTCCAAAACAAAATAATTGCGGACCCGATTCGACGTTCGGACAAGAAACAGGTCGGGACGGGCGGCGACGTGGCCGAGGGCGGTTTTCAGAAACAGTTTATCCTGAGTTTCGGGATGAAATCGTGTTCGCGTTATCGCCCGGGCAATAAATCCTCCGGTGCGGCGAATCATGCGAAACGCCGACTCGATTGATTGACATTATTACTCTTCTCATATAAACTGTAATCCAAATTTGACGTTTTCCGGAATCATTTTCGAGGATGCCAGAAATCTCGTGCGGAAAACAAAGCATCGATCTGCCGCTCTTAGTGGAACGCCGGGATCGCGATTCCTGCCGATCCCGTTGTTTCATTTGCCGATCCTGCCTTTGCTTTTGCCCGTTTTTCTTTCGGTTACATTTTCCCCCGCCGCGGCACAGCGCTACAATATAAAAACCTATTCCGAGGGCGACGGCCTTCCGAGTACCGCCGTCAAATGCATCAAGCAGGATCCTTCCGGCCGGATGTGGTTCGCCACGAGATCCGGCGTGACTTCATACGACGGATTCGAATGGAAGGTGTACGGTCTAGGCGACGGGCTTCCCAACCTCGACCACAGCTCCGTTCTGGTGGACCAGACCGGTTCGGTATGGGCGTTGTCGGCATACGCCGAACTCTCCATGCTGGACGGAGGAAGATGGAAGACCCTCGCGAAGCTTCAGGGGGCGGAATTTACCGGGGGCAATTACGTCATGACGGCGAGCGTCATGAGCGGGGAACGCCCGATGATACTTCTGATGGAGATACACAGGGGCGTAAGGTATTTCGACGGCGGCGGGATACGGCCGCTTCCCGTTGCGGGAGCCCCGGACGATCTGGCCTATTGCGGGATCACCGTGGTCGATGACCGTGTATTCCTGGCCACATCGAAGGGACTATTCAGCGTGTCGGGCGATTCGCTGGCCGCCGGGTTTGAACATGTCCCGGGCACGCCCCGGATACCGATACTCAGCATCTCTTACGATGAGCTGAAAAAAGTATTGTGGCTGGTCGGGAAGGACTGGATTGGCATAATCGAAAAAGGTGAATTCACCCCGGTCCTCATTATCGATAAACTCGATTCAGGTCTCTTTTACGGTTTTTATGCCAGCGTTCCGGACGATATCGGCGGTCTTTATTATGGAAATTCGAACTATATGTACAGGTTCGACGGGCGGAATACGATCGAGCCGATAGGAAGGAACGGCGGTTTGATAGACGAGGGCGTCCTGTCTCTGTCGCGGGATCGCGAAGGGAACATATGGGTTGCGGGCTTGCGCGGTATATCGAGGATCAACGGAATAAGTTTCGCCGGTTTTTCGAAGGATAACGGGCTCTTCGATTACGAGGTGACCGCGATCCTTGAAACAAGGGGGGGCGGCATTTTACTCGGTCACCCTTCCGGCCTTACGTGGCTCGACAACCCGATTCGGACGATGCGGATTACGGATGACAAGCAGACCGAGAGGATTCTCGATCTGGTCGAGGACGGAACCGGGGTGTTATGGGCGGCGGCCAACGAAAAAGGCCTCGTCAGGATCGGCAGGGACGGCCAAAGAACCGTTTTCAGCGTCAGAGACGGGCTCGACATTCAGGTCAGATCGGTGCTGATCGACCGGCGGGGACGCCTCTGGGTCATGGGAAATGCAAGAATATTTGTCCGGGGGAACGAGGGATTCGAACCCGTCAATCTCCCGGTGACCGGCAACGGCAGGCTTGCCGACCTCAGGGTGTTGTACGAGGCTTCCGACGGCACGATATACGCGGCGACACGCGGATACGGTGTCTTCGCGATTGGAGAGGGCCTGAAACCGCGAATATTCTCGGCAGGGTCCGTGACCGCCGATAACGTCTATTCCGTTTTCAAATCCGCCGACTCGACCCTATACGCCGGCACCTACGACGGGCTCTTCCGCGTTTCGAACGGCATCCTCGAGCGGTCCGGCCCTCCCGGCCCGGTGATCGACCGGCCTGTATATTTCATCATCGAAGACCATAAGAGCCGCCTGTGGTTCGGGACCGATAACGGGGTATACCGGTGGGACGGAAAACAGATCGCGCATTATTCCGTGGAGAACGGCCTCCTTGGAAGGGAAACGAACCGTGCCGGCGGCCTGGTGGACTCTAAGGGGCAGGTCTGGATCGGAACGGATCGCGGCGTGTCCGTCTACCGCGAAAAATTCGATGTGAGAAGAAATGTTCCTCCGGCCGTGACCCTTGTCTCTCTCGAAACGACGGAGGCGACCTTTCCCCTTGAAATTCCGGTTTCGCTGGATCACAAACATAATTCCTTCATAGTGAACTTCCGGGCCGTCATCTTTTCCGAAGACGAGAACCCGCGGATCAGAAGCCGGCTGGAAGGGTATGAATCCGGCTGGTCGAATCCGTATCATTCTCCGGGACGGCAGATCCGGTACACCAACCTCCGGCCCGGAAGGTACACCTTCCATCTTCAGGCGGCGGGTCAGGAGGGACCCTGGAGCGAGCCGGTATCCTCACGGACGATAACGATCCATGGCCCTTTCTGGATCTCTCTATGGTTCAGGTTTCTCGCGGGTGCGCTCGTCATCCTGTTCGCATGGTGGGTGCTCGCATTCTTCTCCCAGAGAAGGTACACCGCGCGGCTTCGCGAAGAGGTGGAAATAAAGGTCGCCGAGAAACGCGAGATGGAAAAGGAGCTGGCCCGGGCCGGAAAACTGAAGTCGATAGGGGTGCTCGCCGGTGGGATCGCCCACGACTTCAACAATTTCCTCGCTGCCATCGTAGGCAATCTCTCGATGCTCGAATCGTCCGATCGCCTGTCGGGCGAAGACCGTGAACTCGCCGCGCACGCCCTGACCGCGGCTAACAGGGCACGGTCGCTCACAAGCCAGCTTCTCACCTTTTCCAAGGGCGGCACGCCGGTTCGAGAAACGGGCGATATCAGGAGCGTCATCAGGGAGACGGCGACTTTCATCATGAGAGGATCGAACTCGAACTGCGTCTTCGATCTTCCGGAAGACCTGCAAAACATCGAGATGGACGCCGACCAGATCAGCCAGGTGATAAACAACCTCCTTCTCAACGCGCGGCAGGCCATGCCGGACGGCGGCGTCATAGAAATCAGGGCTAAAAATTACGAGTATTCCCCCCCGGGACCCGGCCCGCGCCTGCCTTCGCCCGGAAAATACGTGATGATCGAGATCGAAGACCATGGAACGGGGATCCCGGCATCCATCATAGAACATATCTTCGATCCTTACTTCACGACGAGGCCCGAAGGATCCGGCCTCGGTCTGACCACCGCCTACTCGATAGTGGAAAAACACGGCGGAAGAATCGAAATACGCTCGGAGGAGGGCAGGGGCACGACGGTCAGTTTCTACCTGCCCGCGGCCGCAAAGACCGCGGCGGGACAGGCCGCGCCGCAGGCGAAAGCGGTCCCCAACGGCAAAAAGTCGAGGGTGCTGGTCATG
>JBFYZH010000041.1:0-5751 GCA_041309605.1 Candidatus Krumholzibacteriota bacterium | reverse complement strand
CGTCGCTCGGTCAGGGTTTCCCCCATTGCCGAAGCCTCTCGACTGCTGCCTCCCGTAGGAGTCTGGGCCGTGTCTCAGTCCCAGTGTGGCCGGTCACCCTCTCAGGCCGGCTACCAATCGTCGCCTTGGTAGGCCGTTACCCTACCAACTAGCTAATTGGACGCGGGACCATCCTAAAGCGATAGCTTACAAGTAGAGGCCACCTTTGATTCTCTGACATGCGTCAGAGAATGTTATGCGGTATTAGCATTCCGTTAGGAATGTTATCCCCCACTCCAGGGTAGGTTTCCCACGCGTTACTCACCCGTTCGCCACTGTACTCGCGAAATAAATTCCGCTTTCTCGTTCGACTTGCATGCCTAATCCACGCCGCCAGCGTTCATTCTGAGCCAGGATCGAACTCTCCGTTGTAAAAAATCTATGCAACCGCCGCCGAAGCGGCGTTCACATGACGGTATTGTTCCAAACCTTCGGACCCCCGAAAGGGTCCTTGGGCCCACATTATCGGCTGGTTCATCACACACTATTTCTTTTTCAAAGAGCGTATTTCCCTGTATGGAAATTTCTTTCCGAACGAGTAATATATCTCAGTTGTCTTTTCTTGTCAACACCATTTTGAGGATTCGTTAAATCACTTATTTATCCTCATCTTGGCGCCGGTATCACTCATTTCGAATACGTGCAAAGATATAATTCATTCCGGAACCATTGTCAACTCTAATCGGTAAAATAATTGTGATATTTGCGTTTTTTATTCGTTTTGGGCCAAACTGGGTATAAAAAAGCTGGAAATAGCCATGTTTTCACTGTACCTTCCAGTAGTCGCAAAGGACGGCGGGAAATAAACGAGGCGGGCGCTGATGCATGTGAGACCGATGAAAAGAGGAGAAAAGATCGTTCTTCAGACGATCCTTATATTCCTGGCGGCGATACTCGGAATGGCTACGGCGGGATATATCTGGTTCTCCCGGGATCTTCCCTCGATGGCCAGGCTCGAGATGATCGAACCGTCGCTCAAGACGAGAATCCTTGCCGCCGACGGCACGGTCCTGAAGGAATTCTACAAGCAGGACAGGGTCCTTATCCCCCTTGAAAAGATCCCACTCGATCTGCAGAGGGCCTTTCTCGCCGTCGAGGACCGCAGGTTCTACGACCATTCGGGGATCGATTTTGTGAGGATATTCTCGGCCGCCTGGAAGGATATTATCCACTGGAGGATCAAGGAGGGCGCCAGCACGATTACCCAGCAGCTCTCCACCGATCTCTTTCTTACCAAGGAGCAGACATTCGCAAGGAAGATCAAGGAGATCCTTCTCGCCTTCCGCATAGAAAAGACATATTCAAAGGACGAGATACTCGAAATGTACCTCAACCAGATATACTTCGGCGCCGGGGGGTACGGCATAGAGGCGGCATCGAGGAGATTCTTCGGCAAATCTGTGGGCGAAATCGAACTGCACCAGATTGCGCTGCTTCCGTGCCTTCCAAAAAATCCTTCGGGGTATAATCCGTTCAGGAATCCGGAAAGAGCGCTGACGAGAAGGAACACCGTGCTGAATTCGATGTACGAGTTCGGGGTGATAGACAAGACCCAACTCGCCTCGCTTAAGATCAAATCTCTCGACGTCGTCGAACAGGAAGAGGGCGGGGACGGCGTAGCGGAGTACTTCACCGAGCACATACGCCAGATGCTCGCCGACAAGTACGGCGATATCGCGGTGTACAGCGGCGGCCTCACCGTCTACACGACGCTCGACCCCTACCTTCAGAAGGTGGCCGAGGACAGCATGGAGACGATACTCCGGGGCATAGAGAAGATCCACAACTACGACCTGACGAGAGCGCAGTACCGGAAGCTCGTCAGCGCGGGAATCAAGGTCTCCCCCGATTACCTTCAGTCCGGGGCCGTAGCGATCGATCCGCGGAACGGGCATATAAAGGTGATGGTCGGCGGACGCAGCTTCAGCGAGAAAAAATTCAACAACGTCCTTCAGGCGAAAAGACAGCCCGGATCGGCCTTCAAGATGTTCATATACCTTGCCGCGCTGGAAAACGGTCTCAGCCCGTCGGACATGCTCCTGGACACTCCGATCGTCATCGAATTGCCGAACGGCGACGTATATAAACCGAGGAATTACAGCAAGACGTTCCTCGGGGCCGTTACACTTCGTTACGCCCTCGATAAATCGATAAACATCCCCTCGGTGAAACTGCTGCAGAAACTCGGCGCCCCCGCCGTGATCAACCTCGCAAGGCGCATGGGGATCACCACGCCGCTGATGCCGTACCTTTCCCTGGCCCTCGGGGCCCAGGAGGTGACCCTGCTCGAACTCACGTCCGCGTTCGGCGTGCTGGCCACAGGGGGGATCAGGGCCGAACCGATGGCCGTGCTGAGGATCGAGGACGCCGAAGGAAACGTGCTCGAGGAGTTCAGGGAGGTTCGTGAGGAAGTCCTCTCCCCGCAGATAGCCTACATCATGACCGATATGCTCGAGAGCAGCGTGGACGAGGGAACCGGCATCGCGGCCCGGCACATGGGGCTTCAGATTCCGTGCGCGGGCAAGACCGGGACATCGGACAACGAATGGGACGGCTGGTTCATCGGATATACTCCCGATCTTGTCGTGGGCGTATGGACCGGGTTCAGCCACAAGGTCGTTCCGATGGGAGCTTACATGACGGGCTCGCGCGTGGCCCTTCCACTCTGGACGCGGATAATGATGGCCGCTCACCCGGGAAACACCGGCCCCGAATTCGTCCGGCCCGACGGGCTCACCGAAGCGATAATCTGCGAGGAATCCGGCCTTCTCGCGACACCGTACTGCAGGAAGGTGCGGCGCGAACTTTTCATAGAAGGTCTCGAGCCGACCCGCCAGTGCGACCTTCACAGGGTCAGCGCGTACGACATGCTCGATCCGGACAAGGATTTCAGGGCATTGGACAAGGAAGCTTCACAGGACCTGCATAATCCCCAGTAAGAACCTTTCACGAATCTCCGGCGAGTTCTTTCATGATCTGCGCGCCGCTGCTCGTCCCTATCCTGTTGGCTCCGGCCTGCACGAGTTCGAGGGCGAAGGCGGCGGTCCTGATACCCGCGGACGCCTTTACGCCGAAATCCGGGCCCACGGCCTGGCGCATTATCTTCACGTCCCTGACGTTGGCTCCGGGCGGGCCGAATCCGGTGGAGGTCTTCACGAAGGCCGCGCCGGCGTCCATCGCCAGCCGGCAGGCGAGCACCTTCTCCTCGTCCGTGAGAAGAGCCGCCTCGATTATGACCTTCAGCGGGGCGCCCCCGCAGGCCCGGGCCACCGCCGCGATATCGCCGCCGACCAACCGTGTCTCTCCGGCCTTCAGGGCGCCTATGTTCATCACCATGTCTATCTCGCCGGCGCCCTGATTCACGGCATTTCCCGCTTCGTAGGCTTTCACCGAGGACTCGACCGCGCCAAGAGGAAACCCGGCTATGGAACAGACCTCGATCCCCGTTCCGCGAACCTCTTCAGCCACAAGGGTAACGTAATGTGTATTCACGCAGACCGAATAGAAGAAATATTCCCTTGCCTCGCCGCAGACCCTTCGCACGTCTCCGGGAGTGGCTTCGGGCTTGAGGATCGTATGATCGATAAGACGGTTCAACTCGTTGCCGATCAATCCGGGACGCCTCCCTCTCCGGTCGCAGCCGGCCGCGCCGGGCCTGCCCGACCGGGGCCGTCAAGGCATGGATCCGTTCAAATCTTGTAAACGCCCAGAAGGGATTTCATGCTGTCGAGCACGCCGCTCCTGAGATAGGCTCTGACAACCCTCTTGCTTATCCTGCACAGGACCTCATAGTTCAGCGTTCCATCCCACTGAGCTATATCGTCCACGCTTATCTCGTTTTCCCCCTGGCGGCCGATAATCGCGACTTCCTCGCCGACCGCGGCGTCGGGGCAGGCGGAGATATCGATCATCGTCATGTCCATCGTCACACGGCCGATTATCGGCACTTTTTCGCCCCTGAACAGGACCATCCCTTTGTTCGAAAGCCTGTGGCTCATGCCATGGCCGTAACCGGCCGCGATTACTCCCACCGTCATCTCCGCCGGAGCGATGAAAGTCCTGCCGTAGCTGATGCTCTGACCGGCGCGAACCCTGCGGACCAGGATCAGACGCGACTTGAACTTCATCACTGGAACGAGCTCGATCTTCTCCCTTAGGTCTATCGAAGGGTAATGCCCGTAGGCGAGAAGCCCGGGCCTTATCAGATTGAAATGCGAAGAGGGAAAATTAAGGATAGCCGCGCTGTTCGCGCTGTGCACGTACCTGAAGCGGATTCCTGCGGATTCGAGTTTTTCAAGCAGGCCGCCGAATACCCTCATCTGTTCATGCGTGTAATCGAAATCGCTGTCGGAAGCGGGGAAATGAGTGAATATACCCTCGATATCGAGCCCCTTCATCCGCGCCATCATCCCTATCGATTCCACGGCTCCATCCATGCTCAGGCCGGTCCTCCCCATCCCCGTGTCGACCTCTATGTGCATCGTGCAGATTTTTCCGCTCCTGACGGCCGCGTCGGACGCCACCCGGGCAAATTCGACGGTGGAGGCCGTCACGGCGAGACCGCTCTCCAGAACCTCGTCCATCTCCTCCGGAAGCACGGGGCTCAAGATAAGTATTGGTGTCTCTATCGCGGCTTCCCTCAGCTCCCGGCCCTCGTCGAGCGTGGCCACTCCCAGCATGCTTACGCCCTTCTCGGCCGCGAATTTCGATATCCTTACCGCGCCGTGCCCGTACGCATCGGCCTTGACTACCAGAAGGATATCCGGCCTTCCGACGGCCAGCCCCCTGATCTTTTCAAGGTTCCACTCGAACGCGTCAAGGTCGACCTCGACCCAGGCAGGCAATCTATCCATTTTCCCCTCCCTCGTTTTCGCCACAGCCCTCTTCAGCCACGGTCCCGCGGAAAAGGAACCTGTCGAGAAGCTTGACGTAATCGGTCCATCGGCTCTCCCCCGAGGTCTTGTCGAGCACCATGACCGCCCCCCTTACCTGGGCGTCCATATTGTCGATATAGTTTAGCAGCAGGGCTTCAATAGTCATGGGTACGACCGGCGAACCGTGTTCGAGAAGTCCGTGATGGCTCAGAACCATGTGCTTGAGCCGAAGCTCGATGTCGGCGGGAAATCCTTCCATCCCCCTCAGATAATCGTCGAGGAAAGCCGCGCCCATGCTTATATGTCCGAGGAGTCTTCCCCTGTCGGAATAATCTATGTGGTTGTTGACGCTCAGTTCGCCGAGCTTGCCCAGGTCGTGAAGGAGCACGCCGGCCACCAGCAGGTCCCTGTCCACCTCTTCGTATACGGAGGCCGCGGCAAGAGACATTCTCATCATGTCGTGTATATGTTCGGCGAGTCCCCCGACGTACGAATGGTGCCAGCCCTTCGCCGCGGGCGCCCTGAGAAATCTTTCCTTGAATCCGCCGTCCCGGAAAATCGCCCGGAGAAGTCCTCGGATGTGCGGATTCCCGGTCTGGTCGATTATACCCAGCAGATCTTCGTAAATCGCCCCGGTATCCCTCGAGGAAGTCGGCAGAAATATGGACGGGTCGAACTCTCCCTGGTCGACCTTCTCTATATGGTTAACCTTCAGCTGTAGCGTGCCCTGGTAATCCTGGATATCCCCCTCGACCCTCACGACATCGCCGGGATTTATATTCCTGTCTGCTTCTTCGGACGGGCCCCACCATACTCCCTTGAGAATCCCGTCGCGGTC
>JBFYZH010000040.1:0-17263 GCA_041309605.1 Candidatus Krumholzibacteriota bacterium | reverse complement strand
ACTCGTATTTCGGTGAAACGGGGGAGGAGGACCTGATACCCGAAGTGCATCTCGGAAGACTGCCGGTGACCTCCGCCGGTCAGATCGAGAATTTTTTCGCCAAGCTCCAGGTCTATTCGCTGTCGCCCCCCGTCGACGCCTGCACCAGGGCGCTCATGGCGGGTGAACTTCTTTTCGACGGCGACGATCCCACGTGGGGGGGGAACTACAAGGACGAGATCGTAAGCGGAACGGACAACTACGGATTCACGACGGCCGGCATCCCCCCCGTCTTCGACACATCGACTCTTTACGACAGGGACGGCACGTGGACTCAGGCGGACATTCTTCCCATCCTCGGCGCGGGGCTCAACCTCGTCAATCATCTCGGGCACTCAAACGTCCATTCCGTGATGCGCATCCCGATCTGGGACGTCGACCTGCTCGCCAACACGGTCCCGGGGAAGATGCCTTTCATATGTTACTCACAGGGGTGTTACCCGGCGGCCTTCGACAACCGCGACGATCAGGGCACGGTGCTTGAAGACGACGCCATAGGAGAGCAGTTGATCACCGGACCGGCGGGCGCAGTAGCCTTCATCGGAAACACGAGACTCGGGTGGAGTTCGACAGGTTCGACTTCGAGCGTTTCGCAGTATTTCGACCGGCAGTTTTTCGACGCCCTGTTCGGAGAAAATGCGCAGACGATCGGGGAGGCTTTCGACGATTCGCGCATCGATAATATACCTTACATACCGTATGCGGCCTTCAGGTACGTGATGTACGAAATGTGCCTTCTGGGCGACCCGGCGATGAACATCTGGACGGATGCGCCCTCATATCTTACGGTCGCACATGACACCATCCTCAGCACATGCGATCAATCCTGCACGGTGGCGGTCACCGGCAACGGCGTCCCGGTCGAGGGCGCCAGGGTATCGCTGACGGGTACCGATCCGCTGGTCTACTGCACGACACTGACCGATGAAAGCGGCCTCGCCTTCCTGTATCCGGAAATGGACAGCACCGGCACGGTAATACTGTCGGTCTCGGCATCCGGTCATTATCTTTACACGGATTCCCTGCGGATAGAAAACGCATCCGGAGCGCATCTCGGGTTCGTCTATTTTTCCATCGACGACGACTCCGATGATGCCATCCTCGGTGATTCCGACGGCATTGTGGAAAACGGCGAGACGATCGGATTCGACATCGCAATCCGCAATTTCGGGACTTCGACCGCGGTCAATTCCATTATTACGGTCGATTGCGCGGATCCGTACGTCACCGTGCTCACCGACACGTGCCGCATCGGCGACGTGGCTGAAAATGCGATTTTAATACTGGAAAACGCGGTCGTAATAAGGATCGGCGACGATGCGCCGGACGGACACTACTTCCCTCTCGATTTCGACCTCGCCTGCGATGGACAGCGGTCGAGTTCCCGCCAGACGATAAGCATCACCGCCCCCGGGATCGAAATTATATCCTGGTCGGTCACGGACACGCTGCTTGGAAACGGAAACGGCTGCCTTGAAGCGTGGGAGTACCTGAACGTTCGCTGCGTATTGTTCAACAACGGAAGCATTGACGTAATGAATCCGGCAATTACGCTTTCGACTCCCGAAGGCGGCTGGGGCCGGGTGATCAAGAATTCCGAAGATCTCCCCGACCTGCCGGTCGGAGGTTCCGTTTCCTCGGAAGGCGAACTGGTGCTTTTCATCCGGGAGATCACTCCTCCATTTACGGACGTCACCTTCTTTCTGACCCTGGAGGCGGACAACGTCATTACGCGCGCCGAAACCCTGACCGTAGTAACCTGCGGCAGCGTCATTGATGACGATATCACGACTCCCGGTCCGTGGACACACCACGCAATCACCGGTTATGACGGCTGGCACGTGACGGGAGAGGATTATTTCTCTTCCCCCGGGTCCTGGAAATGCGGGGGCGGTATCGGGGAAATCTATCCGAACATGATGAACGCCGTTCTCGTCACCCCCCCGCTGTGCCTTTACGAAAACTCGATGCTTACGTTCAACCACAGGATGCAGGCGGAGGCGACATCCGTCTATCCTTACTGGGCCGAGGACGCCTCCGTGGTCGAGATATCCGCCGACGGAGGAAGTACCTGGACCATCATCTCGCCCACGGTGGCCTATCCGTGCAGGGCCAGCTCTTCGAACACGATATCGTTCCCTCCATACCAGAGGTGCTATTCCGGCTCGATAGGATGGAATTCCGAGACTTTCAACCTGTCGTCGTGGCAAGGACCGGTGCTCATCCGGTTCCATTTCGCCACAAACGAACAGATCGGGTATTCCGGCTGGTTTATCGACGATATCGTGGTGACCACCGAACAATTGTCGGGTGACGAAAACGACCAGCCTCCCGCCACTATGATGACGGCTCTTCGCGGCGTCTTTCCCAACCCGTTCAATCCGTCGACCTTCATCGAGTACGACGTCGCGGGGCGTTCGAGGGTCGGGATAACCGTCTATGACATCACCGGCAGGCGTGTCCGGACCCTTTTTGACAAGGTTCAAGAAACGGGTTCTTACCGGATATCCTGGGATGGAAAAGACGACAGGGGACGCGCGGTCTCCAGCGGAGTCTATTTCTGCCGGATGAACACCGGCGTCTATTCGGCCACCAGGCGGCTTGTGCTGCTGAAGTGATATCATGCGCCGAGGAAATCCAGCAGATCGTCCTTCACTCTCTCCGTTTCGCCGTACCCGATGTCGATTATTTCTGCGGCGCGGTCAAAATCCAAATCCTGAAACGCGCCGACACCGGGACTTATCATGAAATGCGGGCCCCACTTCATCTCATTCAGAGCCAGCACCCTGGAAGTCGTGATCGCGATGCTGTCGGTAAAAACGTCCATAATATTTCTTCTGCGTTCCCTGGTCTTTTCGTTTTTCTGGATGTCGAGCCATTTATGGGGGCTTATCGATGAAATCAGGTTGTTTTTATCCATATTTCCCCTCACCCATCCGTCCACCCTCTCGATAAGGCCAATATGCCCCGCCTTGTGCGAGATCCTTTCAAGAAATATGGACCTGCAGGCGTTGACACCGATCACCCTGTCCGCGCCGAGTTCCATCGCAAGATCGATCGGCACCGGGTTGGTGAGTTCGCCGTCCACAAAGTGCCTTCCCATGGCCTTTACAGGCGGAAATATTCCCGGCATGCAGGCGGAAGCGCTTATCGCCTCCACGAGATCTCCTTCCCTGAAAATGAATTCGCTCCCCGAATCTATGTCCGAAGCCACGCAGGCGAAGGGAATTTTCAGTTCTTCGATCATTTTTCCGCCGAGATCGATCCTCAACTTTTGTTCGATCTTCTCCCACCTGAGAACGCTCCGGCCCTTGAAGGAGAGTTTCATGACACGAAAATAATCCTTCCACCCGACTCTCATGGCGATCTCTTTCATATATTCCGGTGTGAACCCAGCCGCAAACGCTCCCCCAATGAGCGAACCGATCGAACTTCCGGCCACGCAGCCTATCCTGACATCGTGTTCCTTCAGCCACAGCAGGACTCCGATTTCGCAGAGTCCTCTCGCGCCTCCGGAACCCAGCGCCAGGCCGGTGATCTTTTTACCGTCCTCCATCGTTTCCCCTTTCCCGCGGCAGGTCTACCTGCGGCCGTCCCGCCTGCCGCCGCTTCGCCGCGCGCCGCCGATCCCGAGCAATCCGGGCCTCGTGGCCAGCAGGTACATAAAGGTTCCAATCGGTAAAAGAAGGGCGAGCGCGAGAATCGGGCGTTCCCGCAGAAGCCACGGCTGGAGCATTATGGATATCAATATCCCGGAGATCGCGCCGCCCAGATGGGCCTCGTGGCCGATATTTCCAATTCCGGTCCTTATCCCGTAGACCGAAACGAATATGAACAATATTCCGAACAGCCAGGACGGTATGGCGATAGGGAGAAACAGTATCGATATCGCGCTGTCCGGAAAGATGAGGATGCTCGAATAGATCACGCCGCATACCGCTCCCGAGGCGCCCACCGCGCGATATTCGGGATTGTTGCGTTGTATGTACAGCGCCAGCATGTTGCCGCCCACGAGGCTGCCGAAATATACGGCCAGGTACGATCTGAAACCGAACACCGTCCCAACCCCGACGCTGAACGAGTAGAGGGCCATCATGTTGAAGAGAAGATGCGCGACGTTCGCGTGAAGAAAACCCGACGAGAATATCCTGATGATGTCCCCCCGCCCGGTTATCTCCCCCACGTCGAACATGTGACGTTCGAAGAACCTCCTGTCGCCGAACCCTTTCCAGGAAAAAAGGACGTTGGCGATAATAAGCATTACCGTAAAGGCTTCGTTTGCAGCTTCCATCGCCTGTTCACGCTCCCGCCCGGTGGAATTTTTTTATAATGATATCTCACCTCTCGAAACATCCTCCACAGTCCTCCTGCAGTCTGCCAGCGATTTCTCCGGAACGCTTCCGGTCATTATAACCCGGTCGGTATAATCCTCGCCGGTGATCTCGCCGCCCGCGCCGAGTATCGCCTCCCTTATCCTTTCGTGAAGATTATAGGGCATCTCCAGCCTGAATTCCCTTCTTGGAACGAGCTTTTTGACCGGCAATCCGGCCAGGACATCCTTCGCGCAGTCGCCGTACGCTTTCACCAGCCCGCCCGTGCCCAGTTTCGTACCTCCGAAGTACCTTACGACCATCACCAGAACATTGACGATGCAACTCCCCTTCAGCACCTCCATGACGGGCCTCGCGGCGGTACCCTTGGGTTCCCCGTCGTCGCTCATCCCGGAGTTTTCCGTGTTCCCTTCCCCCGTTATGAATGCAAAGACGACGTGGTTGCTTCCCGAATGCTCTTTCTTTTTTTCCATGACGAGCCTGCGCGCTTCTGCCGGGCCGGCCACCGGAACGGCAAACGTCAGGAACCTCGAATTCCTGACCACCGTATCGCTCGAATTTTCACCTGCGGGAACGTATCGTTCTTTCTCCATCTTCGCCCTTCCGGATTTCCGGAATAATAACTGTTGAACGGAAAGGAGCTTTCATACTATGTATTACATGACACCTGTTCAAGCATTGTTTTTCGGCCGCCGGACGGCCCGCGCCGGCGGGATGGGAGAGTGGAAATGCCTGATGTCACAACCAGATTCCTGGATTACGTGAAAATCGACACGAAGTCGGATGAAAATTCAAAGAGCACACCGAGCAGCGCCGTGCAATTCGACCTCGCACGAAGGCTGGTCGACGAACTCAGGACCCTCGGCCTGAAAGACGCCGCCGTGGACGAGAAATGCTACGTGATGGCCACCCTTCCCTCTAATATCGACAGGGACGTTCCGGTCATCGGTTTCGTGGCCCACCTGGACACAAGCCCCGACGTTTCTGGAACCGGCGTCAAACCTCGATTCGTGAGGGACTACGACGGAAACGACATCGTCCTTAACAGTACGGAGAAAATCGTCCTCTCGCCGGATGATTTCCCCGAGTTGAAGGACTATAAGGGCCAGACAATCATCACCACCGACGGGACCACGCTTCTCGGCGCCGACGACAAGGCCGGTATCGCCGAGATAATGACGGCCCTGGAACACTTGTCCACGCACCCGCAGGTCAAGCACGGGACGATAAAAATCGGTTTTACGCCGGACGAGGAAATAGGAAGGGGCGCCGACCATTTCGACGTGAAGAAATTCGGAGCGAAGTACGCCTATACGCTCGACGGCGGGCGGATCGGCGAGCTGGAATTCGAAAATTTCAACGCGGCTAAGGCGACGATAACGGTAAAGGGCCGCAACGTGCACCCCGGATACGCGAAGAACAAGATGATCAATTCGATGATCATGGCGATGGAGTTCAACTCAATGCTGCCGGTCCGCGAGACCCCGTTCAACACGGAAAAATACGAGGGGTTCTTCCATCTGACCAACATAAGCGGCGACGTCGAGAATTCGCGGCTCGTATATATCGTGAGGGATCACGACATGAAGAAATTCCTGGCGAGGAAGGAACTGATGTTGAAGATCGGCGCCTTCCTGAACGAAAAGCACGGCGAGGGCTCCGTTTCGGTGGAACTGGAGGACCAGTACTTCAACATGAGGGAAAAGATCGAGCCCGTGATGCATGTTGTCGAGATCGCCGAACGCGCCATGATAGACGCCGGCATCGAGCCGAGAAAAACCCCCATAAGGGGAGGCACCGACGGAGCCAGGTTCTCGTACATGGGACTCCCGACCCCCAACCTTTTCACCGGCGGCCACAATTATCACGGCAGGTTCGAGTATATTCCGGTCCAATCGATGGAAAAGGCGGTCGAGGTGATCCTCGGGATAATAGCCCTGTACGCCGGTAAATGACCCGCCCGGCGGCGCGGGCACCGCGAATAGCGACGATCCATACCGCCCGATAGACCGCCTCAGCGGTCCACGGACGAGACCCTTCCATCCTGGGTGATCCGGAGGTCGCCGGTCGCGTCGCCGGATTTCAGGACTGCTTCGAAAAGAGACGGCGTGAAGTGGATTCGCGGCGGCCAAGTGTACCCGTAAACGTCGGGGTTCTCTATGCCAAGCCGGCTTATGTCGCCTGTAAAAACCCCGTATTGCATTAAGTGGGTCTTCTCGGCGTAATAGATCCTTCTCAGGAGCCACCTGGCCTGTTCTTCGGGCGCCGGATTGAAGGAATCGGCGCCGAACGATTTGGCGACGTTAGTGAACATCACCAGCCCCCACATTTCGGGATAATGCATGTTGACAATCCCCTGCGGCGACCACACCCAGTTGTGTTCCGGAACTGGGCGGCCGGTGCCCGGATCGGTGACTTTTCGGTACACGCCGTCCTCAACTTCCACATCCCACTCGACTCGCGAAAAATTGACCGCCCATATGTCCCCTTCTTCCGGCGGCGTCTTACGGTGGGCGCATTCGCCCAACGCTTCCCATGGAATGGCCGCCTCCACGCTCCATCCCTTGTCGACATCCCGTGGATCGTTGATCGTTCCGTCGACATGAACAGCCGTCCTGAGGCCTCCGATGTCCCAGGCATTGACGGCCGGCCCGCCGTCCCTGTAAGGCCTGATCAGAAGCAGATCCCACTGCGTTCCAAAAGCGTTGATCTCCAGTTCGTAGTATTCGTGCGTATCCCTGTCCGGGTCTATAAAGATCTCGAAATCGTTATCCATGAAAATCGTCGTATCACGGAGCGTCAGAGTGGCCCATATGTGAGGTTCGGTCACCATGGCTCCGAAATAAAAATAATCCCCGTCCCACAACATTTTGGCTCTTGTATTGAATTTGGGGACCGGGCCGCCGGGGCCCTCGATATCGCCGAACCCGGACGTCCATTCGACATTGGAGGCGTTCCAGGACTCTTCGTCCAGACGGCCGTCTATCACCGGCCGTTCGAAGGACCTTCGGCAGATATAACGCATCGGATCGTATCCGGTCGAAGGAACCGGGAAACTTTCATCCGATATTTTCCCGCGGCCGGGATCCGTGTCGCTGCGCGAACACCCCTGCGCGACAGCCATCGAAAAAACCGCCGCAACGCAAAGCGCCGCACGAACTGACCTCGATATCATCGTCTCAATACCTCCGCGTTTGTTCCGGACCTCGCGTCGTCCCGGACTCTGCTTTTTCGGCAAGCCCTGCGATATGCCCGCCCCCGGCACTACAGACTCTGTTTCCCGGTGATGCCGTCGATATCGAGCCTGAGGATGGAGAATCCTTCATAGTCGGAATCGTTTCGCAGGTTTCTTTCCCTCACGGGGTCCGGGTCCTTCTCCTGGTGAACGATGAGCACGTCTATACCGTGTTTCTTTTCATCCAGGCCATCCACCTCCGACATCCTGCCCCTTATGATCAGCGACTGGTACTTGTGCTCGCATTTTCCGTGCACATATCCGTTGTCCCTGACGACAGCCGCGCATACCGACGGGTTGCCGGCTATGAAATCCAGCTTCAGTCCCTTTCTGGCGCAGTGAAAATACATCGCCCTTCTTCCGGCGTCATAGCCGTAATTCATCGTCACGATATACGGTTCTCCGTCCAGGCTCATCGCGATTGTCGCCAGCCGGCATCCAGAGAGTATACCGGCCATCTCTCCTTCATCCGAGATCTCCCTGTCCTTTCGCTTCATATGGTAGTCGCCCACATCGGTTCCTTTCCCGAAACATCCCTCGCCGCCGGTGGCGCCCGCTTCTCTTCCACTTCACGCGCCGATCATCGGCCCGCGGCTTTTGATCTTCTGGAACTTGAGTTTATCCATATCGACTTCGCCCCTTGCCATGAATCCCTCGCCGAGTACCTCATGTACCCTGTTTATTATCACGAAAGCTTCCGGGTCTATCTCCCTGACCTCGTCCACCAGCCTGTGGATCTCCCTGGGACTGACGACCGTGAACAAAATGTCTCTTTCGACACCCCTGTAAAGCCCCCTTCCGTGAAACGCCGTGACCCCCCGGCCCATCCCGTGCATTATCTGTTTGGCGATCTCTTCGTTTTTATCCGAAATTATAAAGGCGGATTTCGCATAATCGAACCCCAGGATGATGATATCGATCAGTTGCGACGATACGATGAGCAGGAGGAACGAATAGAGCATCAGCAATACCACCGGTTTTTCGGGGGAAAGCCCCTTTATCTGCAGAATGATCCCCGCGATGCATATGACGACGAAATCGGTCATGATGATCACCGTTCCCGGTTTCGCCTTCCATCGTTTCCGGGCCACCGCCGCCACGATGTCGCTTCCCGCGGTCGTCCCTTTGAACTTGAAGATTATCCCGAGACCGACACCAAGGAATACGGCCCCGATGAGGACCAGGAAAAAGAAATCGTTTTCAATGAGGTACTTCACCGTATGCGAATCCTGAAACCTCATCGAACGGACTATATTTCCCCTGAAAAGATCCACACAGAAGGAATTTACCGTGAACCCCCAGAATGTCCTGAACCCGAACGACCTGCCAAGTTCCCTTATCCCCCATATGAACAAGGGCAGATTCATGACCCACATCAGCAGTCCGATGGGAAGCGCGCCTCCCGATATGTAGTGGATCGCCATCGACAGGCCGGTCACTCCGCCGGGAACCACCTTCGCATCGACCAGAAAGACCGCCACCCCCAGGGACATTACGGCCGCTCCGAGAGTGATGAAAAAATACTCCGTAAGAGTTCTGGAACTGATTCTTTTCATGGAACGACCTCTGTCTAAACCGGTCCCCGTCGATGCCCGGCTGTTCCACTGCGCCGGATTTCACCGGCCGGCGTCCATCATCCCGGGATCACCATGATACGTCCCGATCCCTTTTCCGTAAACCTGCCGATAATCGCCGCTTCGATACCTTTTGCGACGAGGATATCCAGCAATTTCGAAGCCCTGGTTTCCGGCACCGCTATGAGAAGTCCGCCGGAAGTCTGCGCGTCGCAGAGGATCATCCTTTCGGTCTGCGTTATCGATGGATCCCAGTCGGTGACCGGGCCGGTGAACAGATGGTTGTTGACGGTTCCTCCCGGCACGACGCCTTCGGCGGCCAGTTCGCGGGTTCCCTCTATCACCGGGACCCTGTCCCGCCATACGACGGCATCGACGCCGCCGCCCTGCGTCATCTCCTTGAGATGTCCGATCAATCCGAATCCCGTGACGTCCGTACACGCGTTCACGTTGAAATCCGCAAGCGCCTCCGCCGCGATCCGGTTCAGCGAACTCATGACTTCGATGGCCCTGGCGCCGACGGCCGGATCCGCAATGCCTCGCTTCATGGCCGTTGCTATTATGCCGGTGCCGATCGGTTTCGTCAGGATGATGGCGTCCCCCGGTTTCGCGCCCGAGTTGCTGAGAATGTCGCGGGGATTTATCGTGCCCGTTACGGCAAGACCGTATTTCGGCTCGCTATCCTCGATAGTATGCCCTCCGATGATGGATATACCGGCTTCATCGGCCTTTGACTGGGCTCCCTCCAGGATAAGCCTCAGCGTATCCAGCGAAAGTCTCTTGCCGGGGAATCCCACTATGTTCAGCGCGAAGATCGGCCTTGCGCCCATCGCGTAAATGTCGCTGAGCGAATTGGCCGCCGATATGGCGCCGAAAACGAACGGATCGTCCACTATCGGGGTAAAGAAGTCGACGGTCTGAACGACGGCAAGGTCGTCCGTCAACCTGTAAACCGCCGCATCGTCCGATTTGTCCTTTCCTATCAGCACGTTGCCGTCCTTCGACGAGGGCAGTCCGGAGAGTATCTTCTCCAGGTCCTGCGGGCGCAGCTTGCAGGCGCATCCGAGCCCGTGCGTGTAACGGGTCAGTTTCACCTCGCCGGTGTCTGCCGGCCCGGGCATCGCTTCCGCTCCACCCGGAGCGAGCCTCCTCACGGCCGGAATTATCGCCTGGAGGGCCTTCTCCACGTCCGCGGGGCCGGTCATCCTTCCGGTGGAAAAACGCACCGTACCCATCGCCACATCCACAGGGACTTTCATGGCCTGCAGCACTGCGGAGACGTCCACCGAATCGGCATGGCATGCCGCTCCGGCCGAAGCGGCCACCTCGCCGCCAATCTCGTCGAGAAGCGTGTTGGCCTCCACCAGCGGGAAACTGACGCTGAGCGTGTTCGGCAGGCGCTTGTCGAGGCTGCCGTTTATCTTCATATCGGGGAATTCGGCCCGCAGCCCGTCCTGGAGACGGTCGCGCATCTTCTTCATATGCAACATGTTATCTTCCAGGTCCCGCAGAGCGATATCGGCCGCCTTGCCGATGCCCACAATCTCCAGAACGTTCTCCGTGCCGGCGCGAAGGTTGCGTTCGTGGTCCGCGCCGTGAATGAGTTTGGCGAGGTTTATTCCCTGCTTTATGTAAAGGGCCCCGATTCCTTTCGGCGCATAGAATTTGTGCCCGGCAATCGAAAGAAGGTCCACGCCCATTTCTTTCACCCTGACCGGTATCTTTCCGACGGATTGGGCCGCGTCCGAATGAAAAACCGCTCCGTTTTGATGGGCCACCGCTGCAAGTTCGGAGACCGGCTGCACACTTCCCACCTCGTTGTTGGCGTGCATGATGGAAACGAGTACGGTCGCCGGAGTCATCGCATCCATGAGATCGCCGGCCGAAACGAGCCCGTCGCCGTCGACCGGCAGCCATGTGATCCGGAAACCCTCCCTTTCGAGGTACCGGCATACTTCCATCACGGCGGGGTGCTCGACGGCCGATGTTATTATGTGATTCCCCCTGTCCCTGAGGGAAAAGGCGGCTCCCTTTAACGCCAGATTGTTCGATTCGCTCCCGCCGCTTGTGAAAACTATCTCATCCGGCACGCATCCGAGAAGGGCCGCCACCTGCCGCCTCGCTTCGCTGACGGCCTTCCTGGCCTGCAAACCGTACCAGTGGGAACTGGACGGGTTGCCGAAGCAATCGTCCAGGAAGGGACGCATCGCCGAGGCAACCTCCGGAGCTATCGGTGTCGTGGCGTTATAATCAAGGTATATCGGAGGCATCTCATATTCCTCTTTCTGCTTGTCGATATCCGCTTGTCCGGCCCGTTTCGTTCCGAATGACCATTGTAAACAGGGAAGTCCGCGCGGCAAAACCTTTTTTTTCAAATCGTCATTATTAAATGTCGGCGAAAAGCCCTCGCCGGGCCTTTAAATGTGCGCACCCGAAGTCACACCGCCCCCGCGCGCGCCCGTGCTTGACAACGGCTCACGTCTCGATTATCGTTATGCGGTCAATGTCGACTCCTTTCATCAATACGCCTGCCATGGCGTGTTCGTACGATTTATGAACCGGAGAAACGCAAGATGATCAAAAAATCGATGATTACCATATTTATCGCTATCGTTTTTCTTTCATGCTCCGGCGAAAAGGAACCTTTACGAAAGACGCCGGAATTGGCGGGACGATCGTTCGATGTCCACATCTTCTACTACGCATGGTACGGCACGCCCGCGATCGACGGAGCCTTCCATCACTGGAATCTTGAGATCGATAAACCGGAAGGCGGAAAAAGATCTTTCGTCGGGGATTCCGATATACCCTCAGGTTTTTACCCGGCCCTCGGTTGCTACAGCTCGAACGATCCTGAAGTCCTGAATACCCACATGACGCAGATTGCCGCTTCCAATGCCGGTGTCGTCTGCGTTTCGTGGTGGGGAAAGGGTTCCTTCACGGACAAGGCCGTGCCGGGAATACTCGATGCCGCGTACAGTCACGGTCTCAAGGTCAATTTTCTGATCGAACCGTTCGAAGGACGCACGCCCGAAGTGACAGCCGATGCCATCCGTTATATCATGGACACGTACGGTTCGCATAAAGCCTTCTACGTTACGGACCGGTTCGGCAATAAGCCGATGTTCTACATCAAGGATTCGAACCTTTCGACTCCGGAGCAGTGGCGGGATATCCTCTCCCCTTCCGGCGGTAACTGCATAAGGGGAACGCGGTACGACGCCCTCGTCATCGGAATGTGGACCGGCCCCGATGACGGGAACGTCCTTCTCGGCGCAGGGTTCAACGGAATTTTTACTTACTGGGGTTCGCGGGACATCAACTACGGTTCCACTGCGGCGAACTGGCTCCATATGTCGCAGTTCGCCTGGGACAACGGGATGCTCTTCATCCCTACAATAGCTCCGGGGTACGACGACACGAGGATCAGACCATGGAACAAGGGAGCGGTGAGGAATCGGGATCTGGGGACATATTACAGGGAAGGCTATCAGAAGGCGGTCACAAGCGATCCTCCCTTCCTGACGATATCGTCATTTAACGAATGGCACGAGGGCACGCAGATCGAACCTGCTGTCCCGAAACAGATACCCGGATACACTTATAACGATTACCAGAGTAATAACATCGGATTATATCTCAGCCAGACGAAACAGATCGTCGAGTCATTTTCCAAGTAGAGCCGTTATGATACGGGGTCCGCGACGGCGTCCGGAATCCGAATATATCATCCGGAAGGCGCGGGAGGGCGCCGATACAATGAAGCCGGCTGTATTAAAATCCGAATCCCTTCTGCTTACATCCGCGATCATCTGGGGGTTCGCTTTCGTCGCCCAGAGGGCGGGCATGGAACACGTCGGCCCATTTATCTTCAACGGAATACGTTTCGCCCTTGGCGCGCTCGCGCTGATACCCTTCACAATGCATTCGATCGGGAGGGGAAATCCGTCCGGCGGCAGACTTGTTCTGTCAGTGGGAATATCGGCTGGAATCATCCTGTTCCTGGGTGCGTCTCTCCAGCAGACCGGCCTGGTCTACACAACGGCCGGCAAGGCAGGTTTCATCACCGGTCTTTACGTCGTGCTCGTACCGATCCTGGGACTGTTTATCGGGCTGAGGACCGGGATCGGAACATGGCTGGGCGTTTTTCTCGCCGCGGCAGGCTTGTATCTTCTGAGTTTCACCGGCAGGTTCTCCATCGGCGGTGGAGACCTTATGGTTCTATCAGGCACATTCTTCTGGGCCGTGCATGTGCTGCTGATAGGAGCGATGACCGCCAGGGTCAATCCCCTGGTGCTCGCCACCGTGCAGTTCTCCGTCTGCTCCCTTCTCAGTCTCGTCGCCGCGGCGCTCTTCGAGCCGGTCAGGTTGTCAGGGATTTTTGACGCCGCGATACCGATTCTTTACGGCGGATTCATGTCGGTCGCGATAGCCTATACCCTCCAGGTCATCGCCCAGCGCGACACGCCTCCTTCTCACGCGGCGATCATTCTGGGTCTGGAAACCGTTTTCGCCGCCCTGGGCGGATGGATCGTGCTTGATGAAGTAATCCCGCTGAGAGGCCTCGCCGGATGCGCCCTGATGCTTGCGGGGATCGTGGTGTCGCAGTCCGGCATAAGGGCGGACAGTACGGCCCGGGCGTAACAAAGAAAGGGAAACGCGATGCGCGACTTTTATTCCTTCCGTAAATACCTCGCCTCGCCGGTCGCCTGGCTCAACCTTTCCAACGGCCTCTGATCGGATCGCCGGTTTGAAGACATTATCGGTCAGCGTCGACACGCACGCCGTCCGCGCGGTAACTTCCGGGCGGTGAACGCGGCTTTGTCGATCAGGTCATATCGAAACCCATACCATTGGAGAGACATGAAAGTAATAGTACTTGGAGCGGGCCTCGTGGGAGGTCCGATGGCAAAGGACCTCGCCGGGGAAAACGGATTTGAAGTAAGCGTGGCGGATAAAAACCGGCAGGCATTGGACCGGCTCGGCGGCGGATTCCCGATCAAGACGGTTATGGCCGATCTTTCCGACCCCGCCGACGTGGGGAGACTGGCCGACGGATACGATCTTGTAATTAGTGCCGTGCCGGGCTTCATGGGCTACAGGACGCTCGAAGCGGTCATCAAGGCCGGCAGGAACGTCGTCGACATAGCTTTTTTCCCCGAGGACCCTTTCACCCTCGACCGGCTGGCGAGTGAAAAGGGCGTAGTGGCCATAATGGATTGCGGCGTGGCTCCTGGAATGAGCAACATACTCACCGCTCATGCCGACCACCTTCTCGACGAAACCGAAACGGCCATCACCTATGTCGGAGGTCTTCCCCTGATCAGGGAGTGGCCTTATGAGTACAAGGCTGTCTTCTCCCCGCTTGACGTTATCGAGGAATACACCCGGCCGGCCCGTTACATCGAGAACGGCGTTCCCGTGGTAAGGCCGGCCCTGTCCGACCCCGAACTGATTCACTTTCCCGAAATCGGAACCCTCGAGGCGTTTAACAGCGACGGGCTGAGAACACTGGCGAAGACGATAAAAGCTCCCAACCTCAAGGAAAAAACACTGAGATATCCAGGGCATATCGAAAAGATGGCCGTCCTGAAGGATACCGGGTTTTTCAGCAAGAAGCCGGTCGAAATCGACGGAAGGATGGTGCGACCGCTGGATTTCACGGCGAAACTGCTGTTCCCCAAATGGGAACTTCGGGACGGGGATATCGACATGACGATAATGCGCGTAATCGTAGAAGGGCGCCGGGGTGGAGTGAGGCTTAGACACACATACGACCTGTTCGACACCTTCGACAGGGAGACCGGCGTGCATTCCATGGCCAGGACAACCGGTTATACGGCAACCATGGCGCTGAGGATGATAGCCGAAGGTCTCTACGTCAAAACAGGCATCTCGCCTCCCGAATTTATCGGGCGACAGCCCGAATGCGTCGAATTCATGCGAAGGGGACTGGAGGAAAGAGGCATCGTGTACAGGGAGACCGTGGAAAATATATGACGGGATCGAAGGATGCGCCGGCCGCCATATGCCGGTCCGGAAGAATTTAAGGCGGAAAACAACGCGCTACGGGGTTTGCATGCTGTCGGGCGACGAAGAAAGCATGTAAACGGCAAACGACGCAAGCCAGTGTTCGCCCTCGTAATTTCCACTGGCTATGTAAGGCAGGGTCGCGCGCGCGTGAAGGCAGGCGCTTTCTTCCAGCGGCCCGCGACGGGGGTCGTCCCCGCTCAGGGCGGCCGCTATCCCGATCATGCACCATGCCCTGCTGAGGTTCAATCCGTCGAGATGCACGATCTTGGGGTCGCTCCTGTCCGACACTTCAGCCGGCAGGAGCGTGACCTTGCGCGCCTGGACCAGTTCCGGCATGAAACCACCCAGCCATTCTCCGAATTGCCTGCGCGGAAGCACTCTTCTCATCAGATCCGCTTCAATCAGGCACCGGGAGAAAAAATCGTCCCCATCGGGTTCCCACTGCCAGGGACATCCGCAGTCATGTCCGAAATACTCGAGGCTTCTTTCTATTACAAGCCGTTCCAGCTCTGTTTCCCCGGCAAATCTGGCATAATCGAGCGCGAACGACAGGCCGAATGCGGTGTTCGGATGCACTCCCCTGCGTATGGGATAACTCTGCTTTGGAAGAAAATCGAGATAGAGGTCGATTACGACACGGGTCAGCGGCTCGAGATTAAGCGACAACAGGCGGATATCTTCGTCTCCGGATCGGCCGAGTTCCTCGGCCAGTTTGAGGAACCATGCCCATCCATAGGTCCGTTCGAACGACTTGCGGCCCTCCTGTACCATATAAGCCGCTTCCGCCTCAATATTCCCCGCGGAAAGGTCTGAAGAAAGAACCGCTCTTATGGCATCAGCCTCCGGAAGATCCGGGAAGACACGCAGGAGCCTTGCGAGCATCCAGTGCCCGTGAACGGCCGAATGCCAGTCGAAACAACCGTAGAACGCCGGGTGAAATGCCCTCGGATTGTCAACTTCGCTCTCCTCGTTGATCACATGCTCGGGCTTGTTGGGGTATTCCCTCTGCAGGCAGGAAAGCGCGATCCGCGCGAAAGCTGAAGCGGCCTCCCGCGAAACAACGGCGTCCTCAACACACCCGTTCCAGTACGCGAACGAGCCGCTTTGAGGATATTCAACGCCGCACAAACAGCGGCCGGACGCGAATATGACAAGGAACCCCGCCGCGGCGCGGATCAGAAAGGTATGACTTCTCATTACCGGCATAAAACCGCCAGACTTCCCTCATCCCGGATCCGGCCCGGCCCGCCGAATTGAACTTCATCCCACGGGGTCAGACTACCGCGATCGCCGAATCCGGATGGAGATTATTCCCGCAGCCTTTCCCTCAACCTTTCCATCATGTTTTTATCATCGAGCCCCTGTTCCATTGCGCTGACCGCTCCGAGCATGTCGAATCCGGTCTCTTTAATCAGTGCCTCCGTGCATTCGGTCACCGCCGCCCATATCGGCTCCAGCGCCTGGATCGTCTTTCTGCCTTTCGGAGTCAGGGACAATATCCGCTTCCTTCTGTCATCCTCGCCCTTTTCGATCTTGATGAGACCCTTTTTTACCATGACGGTGGAAATCTGGCTTATCGCCGGCGGGGAAATCCCGAGCGCGTCAGCCATATAGGTAACCGTCAGATTATCATGCTTCGACAGCATGTAACCGACGAGGAACCAGCTGTCGCTGAAATCTATGCCCTGCTCCTGGTAAATCTGGGACACTTCCGATTTCAACCTGTCACTGAGTCTTTTCAGCCTGCTCGCGAAAGCGAAAGCGCCGAGATCCCGAAGGATATCTATCAATTCCTGACCTCCTGGAAATTGCATCTGCCGTTTTACGATCTTCGTTCCATCGATCGGCGGAAAGGCCGCCGGAACGGATTATCTCCCGACAACAATAATGTTTAAGTGCTTTATCATTCCGAACAACTCTTGTCAATCCTGCACATCAGGGTATTTAAGATGACGAAAATCAGTTTCCGCCACGTCGATGCCGTATTCACGATCGATCCTGCCTCCTTGCCTTTTTCAATTCGGCCAGAAACGGCTTGAATAGAAAACTCT
>JBFYZH010000039.1:0-9364 GCA_041309605.1 Candidatus Krumholzibacteriota bacterium | reverse complement strand
ATTCGACAGGAATTTCCTTCCTTTCGTCCTCTGCATATCCTTCGCGCTGCTCAGATACACGCTTCTTGCCAGGTTCTATCAGAGAGGATGGCTATACGGTTATCCCATGAGGGACTGGTTTTTCATGACGATCGATCTGGTCGTGCTCGTCTATACCATGGGGATAGCTCTGAAAATGGCAAACAGCGTGCGGATGGAGGAAATCCTCCGGGAGGAGGAAAACCAGCTGATACAGGCCAAACTCACGACTCTGCGAAGCCAGATTAATCCCCATTTTCTTTTCAATACGCTTAATTCGATTTCCGCTCTCATTCGCACGGACGCCGAGAAGGCGAGGGAAATGACGAGAACACTCTCGTCGATATTCAGGAAATCCCTCGAAGACGACTCCGACACGCATTCCCTGCGCGACGAGATGGCGTTCATCGACGACTATCTTTCCATAGAAAAAATACGTTTCGGAGAGGAAAAACTCAGGATAATCAAGGATCTGGGTTCCGCAACGGAAACCTGCAGGTTGCCGACCATGCTGCTGCAGCCGGTCGTCGAGAACGCCGTCAAGCACGGGATATCGTGCCGGACCGAAGGTGGAACTATCAGGATAGCCGCCCGGCGGAGGGGTAAGGGCACGGAGATAGAGGTCGTCAACGACGGGCCCGAGACCGGGGTCCTGGTTCTCGAACATCTCCTTCCGAAGGGGGTCGGACTGAGGAATGTAGTGGAGAGACTTAAGATATATACTCGCGGCGAGGGAAAATTGACCATAACTCCCGTTGATGGGGGAGGCGCCTCGGTGAGGCTCTTTATCCCCGATTCCGGATGACAGGAGGAAATGTTTTGAAGATCAGGGCCTTGATCGTCGATGACGAGCAGCTTGCCCGTGACGAGATGCAATATCTTCTGAAGGATCTCGAGTATCTGGATGTGGCCGGTGAGGCCTCGGGGGGGGAGGAAGCGGTCAGAATGGCTCTTGAACTGAAACCGGACCTTATCTTCCTCGATATACAGATGCCCGTGATGGACGGGTTCCAGGTCGTCGAAATCCTCGCCGGAAAGAACGCGTTGCCCCATGTCATATTTACCACGGCGTACGACCAGTACGCGATAAGGGCTTTCGAGATTCACGCGATAGACTATCTTCTCAAGCCGATCGGGAAGGAAAGACTGGCGGAGTCCCTCGACAGGGTCGTGGCCCTGTTGCCACGCAGGGATGAATTCATCGAAAGGATCAGGAAACTGACAGGCAATATAAAGGCAGGGATGCGTTTTCTTCCAAGAATCGTGCTGCGTGTAAAGGGCAGTATGGAGCTGATGGAGATCGACAAGATTGCGATGCTCAGCAACGAAAGAGGCAGGATCGTAGCCTGGACGACAGACGGAAAATTCGACTCCAACTACGCCGGGGTCGACGAGATAGAGGTTCAGGTGGACCCGGGTATTTTTATCCGTCTCGGAGCCGACCACCTTGTCAATATCAAAAGGATAAAACAGATCCTACCGTGGGCCGGCGGAAACTACATGATGACGCTTGATGATTCGGCTGGAACCGAGGTTCGGCTGAACAGGTCGCAGGCCCAGCTGCTCAAAAACAAGGTCGAAGGCGTATTCTAAGGATAACGACCGCGTGCCAGGAGGTCTTGAGGTCTTGACACAGGATTACGATCTGATAGTGCTCGGCGGCGGGCCCGCCGGCTACCCCGCGGCCATCCGCGCCTCACAACTCGGAGCGGCTGTCTGCCTGGTGGAAAAGGAGAGACTCGGAGGGGAATGCCTTAACCGGGGCTGCATTCCGACCAAGACGATGCACGCGCTGGCTCACCTGGTGACCCTGGCGGGGACCGGTGCGGAAGCCGGGGTTAACGGAAGGATCGGCCCCGACGCGGCTTCCCTGAAACTTCACAAGGACCGTGTCGTCGACGGCCTCGTTTCGGGGATAGACAAGCTGCTGAAGGGAAGAAAGATCCGGGTCGTCAAGGGCGTTGGTACGATAACGGCGCCAGGCGTGGTCGATGTCGAAGGGACGGGCGCGATCAGCGGGAAAAAGATATTGATAGCCACCGGCTCGTCGGAAATCGAACTGCCCACAATGAAGTTCGACGGCAGGAACGTGCTCAGCAGCGCCGACCTTCTGGATATCGGCAGGATTCCCGCAAGCATGATCGTGGTCGGAGGGGGTGTTATAGGGTGCGAGTTCGCGTCGATCTTCGAGGCGTTCGGAACCCGGGTGACTATAATCGAAATGCTTCCGACGCTGATCGCGGCCGAGGATGCGCAGGTCATAAGGTTCCTTCAGGCCTCTTTCAGGAAGAAGGGGATCGATATGCGCCTTTCCACGAGGGTAAAGGAATTGACTGTCAGGGACGGCTCGGTGGTCGCTTCTCTCGACAACGCGGAACAGGTCGGCGCCGAGATCGCGCTGGTGTCGGTCGGCCGGCGGCCGAACACTTCGGGATTGGGTCTGGAGCAGGTCGGGATACGCGCGGGGAAAGCCGGTATCGAGGTCGATGCCGGGATGGAAACGAGCGTGAAGGGGATTTACGCCGCCGGGGACGTGATCGGCGGCTGGCTGCTCGCGCATGTCGCCACGAGGGAAGGAATCGTGGCGGCGGAAAACGCCATGGGCCACTCGAGGGAGATCGACTATGGGGCGGTTCCCACTACCATATACACGCTTCCCGAGGTTTCTCACGTCGGGATTACCGAAGAGGAAGCGGTCAGGAATGACCTGGATATAGCCACCGGCAGGTTCCCTTTCGCGGCCAATGGAAAGGCCAGGGGACTGCGGGAGGAAGAGGGATTCGTGAAATGGGTGGCTTCGAA
Source organism: Candidatus Krumholzibacteriota bacterium (assembly GCA_041309605.1). Classification (GTDB taxonomy): domain Bacteria; phylum Krumholzibacteriota; class Krumholzibacteriia; order Krumholzibacteriales; family Krumholzibacteriaceae; genus JALOPX01. The sequence goes on along the minus strand of JBFYZH010000039.1, from coordinate 6,544 downwards.
AAAGGATGGGAAGCTTCTCGGTCTGCATATCATAGGTCCACAGGCGACGGAAATCCTGGCGGCGGGTATTCTCGCCATTAAAAGCGGGATGACCGCAGCCGGGTTCGCTACGGTGATATTTCCGCATCCCACCTTGTGCGAGGCGCTCGGCGAGGCGGCCGAGGCGGTCGAAGGCAAGGCGATACATCTTCTGAAATAGGTTGGGGCGTTTTATATCAGACTTTATGGATCGGAAGGAGTACGCGAAATGATGGCGATCCTGCGCAGTATGACGCCTTTTATAGCGGCCTTATTTTTTATCGCGATATGCGGGCCGGGCACGGTGGAAGCGTTCGGTGCCGGCATTTCCCGCGGTCCGGAAGTGATACTGCAGCCTCGTCCGGGTTCGACAGTCGTGTGCGTGGCTGTCGCGGTCCGGACCGGCTCGGCACTCGAAACGCCCGAGAACAGGGGAGTAAGCCATTTTCTCGAACACCTCTGTTTCGACGGGTCGGAACGGTTCACGCGCAAAGAGATCTGCGACTGGACCGACAGGACCGGGGCATTCCTCAATGCGTTCACGAGGAAGGAAACAGCGGTATATTTTCTCCTCGTAGACCGGGCTTATACCGAGGAAAGCATGGAGATCCTCTCACAGATGCTTTTGCACTCGGTTTTCCCGCTGGAAGAAGTGGAAAAGGAAAGAAAGGTCATCCTCGAGGAGATACGGCAGGCCGCCGACGATCCGCAGCAGGAAAGGGACGGTTTCGTGGAAAGGTACCTGTACCGCGGCAGCGATCTGGCGGAACCGGTCATGGGGTATCCCGCGACAATAGAGGGTATGACCCGCGCCGATATAATCGAACACTATAAAAGCCATTATTTGCCGGAAAGGATGAAGATCTTCGTTTTTGGAGGATTCGAACCGGAGCGGATTCGGGGATGGATCGACGATTACTTCGGCGGCGCTCCCGGCGCCCACGATGCGGTCGCCGGGGACCTTGACGGGACTTACGGAAAAACGGGTCGTGGCCGCGAGGGCGGGAAAAAGGGGCCGATCGGCGATCCCCGGAATATGAGCCGGTATGCGGGAACGCCTAGATGGAGCGCAGAGGTCACGGTGCGCAGCAGCGACAGGTTTAGGGCCGGTATCGATGTGCTAGTCCCCGTGCCGGGTCCCGGCGAAAAAGGTTTTCCGGCGGTGCTGGTTCTCGAGGAGATTCTGGGGAGTGAAGGCTCGCCGCTATCGGCGAAACTGAAGGAATCGCTTCTTCCGGAGGCCCAGGTCAGCCTGGAAGTGCACGAGGGTTTTTCCGCCCTCAGGTTTCACGTCGACTGCGGCGATTCCAATCACGTGTCCCTTTCCGCCGTTCCATCGATCATGGGAACTCTTTCCTCATGGAAACCCGCCCCAGAGCAGGTGGATGCGGCGAAGACGGCCTGTCTTTCGGCCGAAGCCCTGGACAGGGAGAAATTCCACCTTTACATAATGCTCGCAGGTGAAAGGCTTGCATTTTCCGGGGCAGGTTATCTCGAAGAGAGCACATCGGGCGTCAGGGATGCCGGTGCCGAAGATATCGAAAAGATCATTTCGGACGGGTTCGATCCTCTCCGTTTCAACGCCGTGCAGATAGTGCCCGTGTCGGTCTTCCCTGCTGCTGTCGGGGAGCCTCCCGCACCGGTATCGAAGACCCTGGAGAACGGCTGCCGCCTCGCCGTGTCGACGAGGACCGGTTCAAGCGTTGCCGCCCTGCACGTGCTTGTAAGCGGCAGGAACTGCATCGAAAGGGATTTCAGGAACGGAATGACTGCCGTAATGCATTCCGTCCTTGAAAATTCCTCGGCAGGTTCCGAACTTTCATCGAGGCTCAGGAGCATGGGCGCTTCGCTGCAATGGGGGGATAACCCTTACATCCCGATGGACGACTACATGCTCAGCGGAGCATGGTCGTTCTGCCGTCTGGAGGCTCCTGCCGGCAGGCTGATCGAGGCCGCCGGTCTTCTCGCCGGCCACCTGTCGGGATCGATCGTCACCGATGAAGACATTCTTGAGGCCGGTGCCGTGCTTGGCAGGGAACTCGGCGTCAGATCGGGCTCATCCTCAGGGATCCTGACCGGGGAGCTGATGACGCGGCTTTTCGGGGATCATCCCTTTTCGAAGTCTCTTTTTCCGCGGATGGGTGACCTCGCCGACATAACCCCAAAAGATCTCGAACAATTCAGAACGGCCAGTATCTGCGGGGCGAACCTGATTGTGACGGTGGTATCTCCGGATCCGGCCAGGGAGGTTCTGGACGAAATCGGCCGCATCTTCCGGCGTTTTCCGGCCGGGTCGGCCTCTTTATGCCCGTCCGTGACCGCTCCGGTCATACCCGGCATCCATGAAGGGAGTATCGACAAACAGGGAGTTTACCTTGGAGCTGGCTGGAGGGTATCCGATCCTTCCCCGGAGCAGGCAGCCTCTCTTATGGTAGCATCGGAAATCCTCAGCAGGAGGATGCAGCTCGAGATAAGAGAGATCCGAGGGCTGGCCTATTCGACGGGGAGCGCGGCTGACATCTACCCCGGGGCGGTAGCCGTGATGGCCACGGTCGGCACGAGGGTGGAGAATCTCGAGACAGCCACGGAAGCCCTTGAGGTGGAGATTTCGAAGCTTTCGAGTGAACCACCGACCCTAGCCGAAATCGAGATCGCCAGAAACAGGCTCCTTTCCAGAGTGGCAAGGCGGGAACTTTCCAGCATTAACCAGGCTTCTTCGATGGGGCTGGATATCCTTCTGCGGGGAGGGCGCAGCGGGGAGCGTCTTATAAGAATGGTCACTCAAACCGGGGTGGAAGATGCCATAACTGACGTCCTGCAAAGGGGAAACGCCGTTTTCGTCAAACTGGTGCCGGACGCGGGGGCTTCCGAAAAAAAATCGATTCCAGCGCAGATGATGCGACGATAATTATTGACGCATAAACAGGATTTATTTATATAGGTAGAAATCGATCTTCACCTGAATCAGTGGAGGGAAAGATGGCTCACAAGATCAACGACGAATGTATCTCCTGTGGCGCCTGCGCGCTCGAATGTCCGGTGGAAGCGATCTCCGAGGGCGATGATATATACGTCATCGATGCTGAATTGTGTACGGATTGCGGCAGTTGCGTCGACATTTGTCCGGTAGAGGCTATTTCGGCGGAGTAATCCGCTCGTTAGTGAACCGGAGGCGGAATCCCCCGCAGAGCGCTTAAAGCCAGGGGATCCTTTACCCGAGGCGTGATCGATGAAAAAGATTCGGCCGGTGCTTCATGAGGGATCCTGGGGATCCCGGTGGAGGCCGGCCGTTCTAATGAAAATCGCCTTGATGACAAGGCCGTTCTGACGCCGGCAACCGCCTGGAGGTTATCTGCGCTCTTTTCTCTTCATGGATTCCTCGCGGCTGAGCGGGCAACCGCAGTAATCCTGACGTGTAAGACTGAAGAGCCGGCTCTGTTCTACGCTTTTCCTGAACCCGTCCTTCTTCTTAAAATCCTCGCCGAGAAAAACGAGGCCGAAATGCCGGGCCGCCATTTCACCCTCCATCACGATACGCTCATGTACCTTGTGGGGGCTGACCGAGAGGGTCGTCGTGAATATCCCTGCCCCGATACGCGCCGCCTCACCGGCTGTCGCCTCCAGTCTCAACCGGTAACAGGCCCAGCATCTGTCGCTCTTTTCACCAAGGTTCCGCCAGGGTTCGACAGCCATACTCCATGAGTCCGGATTGTATTCCCCCTCATGAAGGCGTATACCCAGCGCGTCGCAGACCATGCCGGTCTGCGCCAGGCGAAGCCTGTATTCATCTTCCGGTTGTATATTGGGATTGAAGAAAAACGCCTCCACTTCATACCTTTCGGAAAGAAGCGCGAGGACATGGCTCGAACAGGATGCGCAGCAGGCGTGAACGAGGATCTTTTCCCTGACCGTCATCTTTCAATCGCCGGTGGATGATTTCGATTCGGAAGGAATTTTATTGTCCTTGCCGGCATAATACGTATCGCGCGGATCATGGATCGGGATCTGCCGGAGTTTCGAGATCTGATCGCTGACCAGCAGGCTGAATGCGTCGAATCTATCCGCGCTGACCGGGCTGACCGGAGGAAGTTTTATAGTGAGAGGATTAATAAACTGTCCGTTCTGCTGGATCCGGTAATCGAGGTGCGGTCCCGTAGCGTACCCGGTCTGGCCGACATAACCTATGACCTGGCTCTGTTTTACTTTCGCGCCGTTATGTATGCCCTTCCCGAACCTGCTGAGATGAAGGTAATAGGTGGTGTAACTGCTGTTATGCCTGATCTTTACGTAGTTGCCGTTAGCTCGTGTCCTGGAAGCCGCCACGACCGTGCCGTCTCCGGTCGACATCACCGGCGTTCCCACCGGGGCGGCGTAGTCGATGCCCAGATGGGGCCTGTAGGTATGAAGGACCGGGTGCAGGCGCCTGTGGCTGTAATTGGAACTGATCCTCGTATAGTTGAGGGGAGCCCTCAGAAGCTGTTTGCGAAGGGATTTGCCGTTCTGGTCGAAATAATCCTCGGAATCCTTGCCGTTATCGAACAGGAATGCATAATGCGAATCGCCGCTCGTGCTGAATTCGGCCACGAGTATTTTCCCGACCAGCGCCGATCCGGGTTCCCCATTATTGCCGGTTATCTTCTTTTCCTCGTAAATCACCCTGAAGAAGTCGTTCTTCTGGATCTGTTTGAAGAAATCGATATCCCAGGCGAAGATATCCGAAAGTTTATAGCCCAGCTCCGATGGGAGTCCCTGATCTGCAAGAGCGGCAAAAAGGGAATGGGTTATTATTCCCGAGGCCTCCCTGGTAACGGTTTCGTAGGGAAATTCCTTCTGTGCAACGCTCAATCCGTTATCCCCCGAAATGACCTCGATATACGATTCCTCGCTTATATTGAACCTCAGGCTTCTGAAATCGCCCCTCTCGTCCTTGAAGACCTCGTAACTCTGCCCGGGATAAATCTTTTTAAAATTGTACACAGGTTTGGCTGCCTTGGATATCTCGGTTATCTGCTGTGGGGTGAATCCGCAGTTCTGGAGGACATCGAAGAAAGCCATGTTCCTGCCGACGGTCCCGCTGCATGAGGGTTCCGCTACCTGCGGGCCGTGCTGCCCGGCGATCGCCTTGCCGGCTTCGGAAATAACCTTTTCGGGCAGGGACATCATCGATGCCTGCCGGGGCGTTTCCGGCGTATATTGCCTGTCGACGGACATTGCAAGGTAGAACATGACGGACATGATGCCTGTGACTATCAGGGACGACGTAACCTTATTTTTATTCAGCATATTTTACCCTCCAACCCTTGAAAGTTACCCTCCAACCCGCGTAAGGTATCCTGAAATACGGATCTGCGTCAAGAAAAAGTATCTCATCCCGGTCATTTACCCCCCGGGGGGTCGTTCATCCGTGATGATGACACATTACTCCGTTTACATCGGGGCGCATTAAATGTTCCATTTTCCGGGGTAAAGACAAATAACCCGCCTTGAAAAGCAGGCTGGAATGGGATAATCTGGGACTATCGGGTAAGACCGCCGCCGAAAAAATCGCCGGCGCGATTCTCAACCGAAGGCCCGAACGGCGGATGTGGAAAAACAAATGGATCTGCGTGACAAGCTCGATGAGCTGAAAAGGAAGGCCGAATGCAATTATACCCGGGGGGGTGCACGGATAGCCGGGGATGGTCTCTTCAAGCCGATCGGCCACGGCGATCTGGAGGGTGTGCGGATTGTAAATGGCGCTTCCGGCACTACAGCGACGGGCGGCCCGCTCGATAAATTCGTCCGGGGCAAGGCGACCCCCTCCGCCGGCGGAGTCTTCTACAGGGTCATCGAGGAGGCGAACGGGATATGGGCGGAGGCTCCGAAAATTCATGCCGAATATCTCGAGACGCTGTCGGCTCCCTTCCCGCCGGAAAAGAAGGCTTGTAAAGCCCTGTCCGCCCTGTGGTCGGTATCGCCCGCAGGGATATGTTACCTCGATATCGAGACGACGGGCCTTAGCAATACGCCGCTCTTTCTTGTCGGGCTGATGTATACGGATGCCGGAAAACTATTCATGGACCAGCTTTTCGCTCGCGATTACACGGAGGAGAGGGCCGTCCTTGAATTTCTTTCGGATATCGTCAGGCGATTCCCCGTTCTTGTGACCTTCAACGGGGAGAGGTTCGACATACCGTTCATCGAGGAGCGGATGGCGGTTGAAAAGATCGATTTCTCCTGCCCCGGCATCCATGTCGACCTGTTGCCGGTGGCAAGGAAGGTCCTCGGCAGGAAGACCCCGAATCATAAGCTCCAGACCCTCGAGGTATTTCTTTTGGGAAGGAAAAGAAAAGGGGACATACCCGGCAGCCGCATCCCCGGCGCCTACCACGAGTTCGTAAGGACCGGAGATGCCGGTCAGATGGCTGCGGTCATCCATCATAACCGGCTCGACCTGCTGTCGATGCTCGAACTGGTGACCCTGTTCGTTTCCGGGCGGGATCTGGCGACTTGATCGCACATGACGGGCTGAAGCGGCGAACATCCG
>JBFYZH010000038.1:0-36610 GCA_041309605.1 Candidatus Krumholzibacteriota bacterium | reverse complement strand
CCGCGTTCCCCTGCGCGTCCCGCACCACCACCGTTATCGTCGCCTCGTCCGTCCCGTCCGCCGTCACCGTGTCCACGTCGCTCGATATCCCGCTCACCAGCAGGCTCACAGGCCCCGCCATGAAAACGACATTTTCCATGTCCGTCACCGCCGCGCCATCGACAGTGGCGCTTATTGTCTTCGTTTCGGCCACCATCGAGCGCACCGCGCCCATAGCCACGCCATCGGATCCTGTCGTACCTGAAGGCTGCGTGATAGTATTTCCACCCCCCGTATCGGTAGCCAGCAGAACCACGGCCGTTCCGTTTACCGGATTTTCGTACAGGTCCATGGATGTCACGGAAACCGTCACCTCGTCGACTCCGTCGGCGGTTACTGAGTACCTGTCCACGGCCATTTCGCTTGAAACGGTGCTGGCGGCGCCGTGGTCTATATAGATGGTAGTTGTCGCGGATTCAAGAACGGGATAGACACCGTCCATGTCGAGGAAGGCCGCAAGATATCCCGTCGAAAGATTCATCACCGTGTGGCTGAAATCGACTTCGGCCGATGAATTTCCCGAAGAGATGACCAGATTCGAAATGTGCGAATCGTGGTCATCCTTGTCATAGAAGCTGTTTCCGCTTGTGGAAAGCAGGCTGATCGTCTGATCGGAGGAAAGAACACTGTTGTTTCCGTGAATATCGGTCACTCTCACCAGGAGTCTTATAAAATCGCCCGCGATTATCGTGGTGTCCTGCGGCGAGACGATAAGGCTGGCAGGAGTTCCCGGTTCGACCGCGGCCTGCTGGGCTGCGTCGATCCATGATTGTCCGGCCGCGGATGCGGTTATGTCGGGTGCGCCGACGGCCGTGTCCCGGTAATGGAAAGAAACCGTATCCTCTCCGGCGTTCATCGTCACGGCCGCGATGGTGATCCAGTCGGAACCTGCCAGCCTGGAAAAAGAGCCTGCCGCAGAACTGGACGAGAGATCAATCGCCTGATCGACCGTGACGTTCTGCGGATTGCCGTACTGGTCCCTGGCCGCGATCCGCAGCACCGGACTATCCGAATCGGCCGGAAAGGTGACCGGCGATGTGGTGAAGATCAGTTGCGATATCGCGCCGGCGATTACATCGAGGGCGGGTGAAGTCGAAATATCGGCCGGCGAGTTTCCTGCCGGGTCTGAACGTAACTTGAATTCCACTCCGTTTTGGGCGCCGGTCTGCGCTGCGGCGTTTCCCGAAGATGACACTGAATCGTCTCCATATACGATATCGATAGTCTGCCCTGCCGAGAGAGTATCGACATTTACGTGAATGGTCATGTTATCGATCGTCAATGGAGTCGCGCCAAGATCACCCTCGGATGAGACCGTGACATAACCAGCCGCGGTCCCATTCGATATCTGGGGAATGCTCCATCCTGCCGGGATCAGCAGGTACACCGTTCCATCGGAAAAATTTTCGGAAGCCGTATACCTGAGCGTCCATTTGCCGGTGGTGCCGGCTATTACATCCGTTGACGGGTCTATCGCAGCGCTTCCGCTCCCCTCAGCCGCCCTGGCGAAGGAGCTAAAAAGAATAACAGCCGCCGATAACAATATGACGACCAGATTCTTCTTCATCCGGATACCTTCTCGAAGTGATGCACAGGACCAGACAACGAACTTCCCTGCATAATCGGCCCAACACGAGGAAGGCAAGGCTCATGCCATAAAAGCCTTCCATTCAATCGATGTATCTCTGATGATGAAATCTTACCGGTCCATCTGATCCCTGCTCTGCCACGACGTCCCGGCAGCGATTCGCAAAACCCTTAAGCCCAAGCCGGAAAATAAATTATACAACCATGACAGATCGAACTACTCTATAACACACTCCATGCGGCAGGCAGGCGATGGCAAAAAAGTCCCGGAAATTACCAGTTGTTCCCGGATACACCTTCACGTTCGAATTTAAAATACCACATCCTAAAGCAAATTGCAACATGGACGGTCTGCTAACATTCTGATATTTCAGTTGTTTAGATAGGGTTCGCTGCTCCGCAAGGGAAAGCCGGAGCTATTCCACTATCAGCAGTGAATTAAATCCTCCGAATCCATCATCTATCGATTCGGCGTTTCCGGGATCGGCAACCCATTTTTCCAAGTCCACAACGAATTTGTATTCATATCTCCCTGGTGGAAGAGGCAAAAGGATCGTCCAGATCCCTGTACCTTCCCTGTCAAAAAGCGGATCCGATGTCATCGACCAGTTATTGAAATCCCCCGCGATGCATACGCTTGTAGCTTTTGGGGATAAAAAGGTAAAGATTATCCCATTCTCCATGACTCTTGGCCCGGGAGCATCTCCCGTACCGGCACCGGCGTTGTGCCTGAATCCGGAACCACAGCCGCCGGACAGCAATGCTCCCAAAACAAGAATCGCACACAATTTTTTTTTATTCATGATTATGGCATTACGAGCAGATTTGCCTTCCCTCCCATGTGATCTTCCACAATCCGGGGATTGGATGGATCGAGGACAACCCGGCTTTCGTCTACGATAAACCTGTACCGGTAACGTCCAGGAGAAAGTTCGATCGTGAGAGTCCAGAGCCCGCTCTTTTCCTCCTTTTCCATCAACCCGACCAGTACTTCTCCGGACTCGGCATCGCCTTTTCCCCAGTTATTCCAGTCGCCCGCAACCTGGACGGTCGAAGCGAACGGATTCCTCAATTTGAAAGTCACTTTTCCGCCGGCCGTAAAAGGTGAATCGACCACCTCCGCCAGGTATCTTCCGCAGGAACAGAATGCAATAAATAATATAACGACAAGTGATATTTTTTTCATCCAATAACTCCAAGCACGGCCCGGAACGGTGATAAACGCTCAGAATAATATACCAGCCTCAAAAGACACTGTCCATTGCTCAGAAAGTTCTTTTTCATAATGTTTAATGGTGTTTGTGACCTGTTCTATCTTCCCCGTCTCGTCGATCCGGGGAATAATACGCTCGAAAAGATATTTTTCCCTGCCATACTCAGTGACCCGGTACAACCACCTGTCGAAAGTATAAGGCGAAACACCAGCGCCCATCGATATCCAGGCCGAATCACCGATTTTTCCGCAAAGACCGGTCCATACATCCATGAATCCTTTATTGTCCGGCAATTTCCCGTCGCAGTAACTGACGTGCCTTATATCGAAGTGAAACGAGACATTCCCGAAGAGTTCAAATCCCCTTGCCAGCCCGATCTGCAGCATCCTGCGGTTTTTTTCGAACATATCGGATCTGAGCGATATTAAAAATTTTCCTGCCATCGGATACGGTCCTGATACCCTTTCATTCTTTTCCTCGAGGATGAACGACAACAGATAAACTCCTCTCGAGTGGAGGAAGGGAAGTTTCGAAACGTCGATATCGTCTCCGTCGAGCCAGAAATTGTATCTCTGGAGCCAGAAAATAATGGCGGATCCTTCCTTGTTGAACCGGTCAACGCTCCCCCTGAAAAGGGCCTGGAGAAGCCCGGCCTGATAGCCGATACTGATTTCTCCCGCCGTACGTACGTCTCTGGAACGTCCCATTCTCAGCAGCGGATCGCCTTCCATGGTCGTCCTGTTCCAGGAGATGGCCGAACTCACATTTCCATGGCTGCCTTTTATTCCGGCCAGGATTCTCCGTCCGGACTCCCAGTCCTGGTCGTATTCGAAGGGGACTTCACCGGCGGCAGGCGAGTATTTTCCCGTCGATGAAAGCATCGTCCTTCCGTCAAGGCATTCCGCTTCCAGCACCGTGTTCCAGGGACCGCCGATCCGAATCGTCCCGCCGTGGACATACTTCGCCCGGTATCCCGTGTAGATCCATCCAGCCTCGCCCGGCCTCGGCCATTTCTTCCCGCCGGGTCCGGAATCCCGCCTGTAATAATAATCCAGCGAAAGCCTCCGGCAGGAAAAAGAAGCCATCAATCCACCCGTATCAGCGTCTACGGGGTCCGCATCGTAAAACGGACATTCGGCCGAAACACATTCGGAGCAGGATTGCCCGCACGTCTCGAATCCGGACTTGTAACCATTCATCCTGTCCGAAAAAAAAGCCCTCCCCCTCACTCCGAAAAGGATCTCTCCATCGATCGTGACTCCTCTTGAAAATATTCCGGCACCGTATCCGAACGGCCCGGCATTCCCGAAGATCTTCAGGGGATCCCCGAAGTCCAGGTCACCGGAACGGTTGAACGCGTGAATCCCTCCCCGTTCTCCGCGATACGACGCATCGGCTCTCAGGAGGTAGGAATCCACCCTGTCCGCGATGGCCGGATCATATTCAAACCCAGGCGAGAGTCTCGCGCGTATCCTGCCACCCACCAGGCCGGAGATCTCCGGTTCGACGAAAAGTTCCGAACCTTCCTCCCCGGCTCTGGCGTACCCTCTGATATCAAGAGCCGCTTCGGCAATTTCAGTTCCTTTCGACGGTTCTATACCTCCTGAAAAGACGATCTCGTATCCGTCATCCTTCTGCCGGAAGACGAAAAATGTCCTGCCCTCTTCATCCTTCCAGGGATTATCAGGATCCGCTATCGTCTCTCCGTCCACCACGAACATGTACCTGTATTTACCGGGGATCAGATAGAGTCTCAACTCGAAATTTTCCCCTTCCTGAGCCATCCTGTCCAGGGTGGGATTCCACCCGTTGAAATCACCGGTCACAAATATTTTTTGCGCGCCGCTCATCGTAAGGGTGAACAAGACCTCCTCCTCGTCGACCGAGACGGCCGCAAAGAGCGGCCCGGGGAACGCCGCGAAAATGACGGACATCAAAAAGACCGCGCCGGCGCACCTGATCAGGGACATCAGAATCCCCCCATCCATATCCTAGTGCTGATCGAGATGAAACGGTCCTCCCGCACGAAAGGGCTCCCGGGTTCTTCCATCATCGTGATCGATTCGGCCCACGGCCGGAAAGAACCGGCCGACAGGGTAAACAGGAACCTGCTTGCGGGTCTGAATTCAAGCGCGATGTTGTAGAAACTCTCGATGGAGCGCCGGAGAAACACGCAGTTGCGTATCACCCATGAATGCCCTGTTTTTAATCCGCCTTCCGCCAGAAAGGACAGATCGCTCTCGTCGCCCCGCTCGTCAAACCTGGCGGTCACGGACATCGTCATCCTTTCGCTTTCATCGAGCATGGATATCACTATCGAAGGTCCCATGTCGTCGCGCATAATTATCCCTTCCGAAGTCTCAAAACCTCTCTTGAACCGGGTACGCACATATCCGGCAATGACGGCTCCGTCACGTTTTTCCTCCTGGCTGTAACGGTCATAGACATCGATGACAGCCCTGATCGCAAGCGACGGATGCTTCCAGTACGACGTTGCCCGGCTCTCGACCAGGCCACTATATATCTCGCCCTGCGGGTCCGTAAAATCCCGTCCGTAATATCTATAGGATGGGATCAGCCCGAATTTTCCGGCACCTCCCACCGAGTATTCGATCCCGGAAACTTCGGCGGCAAACGCCGTTCCCGGGGCGAAAGCGGCGCAGGTATTCCCGATCCCCATCGCCGAAGGATCGATATCGAAGATCCTGGATTCCTTCAGTTCATCCCATCCGCCAGGGACGCTTCTCGCGAATCCGGCGGAAATACCCAGCCCGTCGCGATGGAGTGAAACTTCAGCCCCTATCACCGCGGCATCTCCGTAAAGTGAAGACTTCGCCGACGAAAGGGTCAAACCGAGATGCCCGTATCCGGAATGAGCCGAGCATTCAAGGAAATCCAGCCTGTCGCCATCTTTTTCGAACACGGGCAGGCCGCCATGTTTTTCGATGACCTGACGGTCACAAATGGCGGTACGTGAACAGGAAAACCGGAGATCGCGCCCGCCGCCGACCGTAACTCCGATCCCTCCCGCGGCTCCCGGGAGAAGTCGGGAATCGTCAGAGATCACGGGTAGCAGTCTTGTCCATGGGCCGAATATTCTTTCCCTTACGAAGAAAACCGCCTCAAGAGGCAGGTTGACCAGCCTGTACTTTAAATGGCACTGTTCCATAATCAGGCTTTCAGGCCGGTCGCCGCTCGCGCCGCCGTAGATTCCTGAACCGATCTTGAGAAAAAGATCCAGCCCGCCGCCCGGTCCCGCATGGATGCTTCCCGATACCCTGTCCGTGAAAACGCTGTCTGAAGAGGATGCATTCCATGGGAAGTCAACGTCCGACCTGTACAGATCCATTCTGCCGGAAAATACGGCGGACCAGTGAATAAATCGTGAGGAATCGGCGGCGGCCGCCGCCATGCAACTGCCCGCGCCGAATTGTAAAACGAAAAATGCAGGCAGAATCAACGATAGAGATCGACACCGGTTTTTTTTCATTGGTGTATTTCGTCGGGTTTTTTCCGGAAAAACAACTGCGCGCAGACGGATGTTGCGATCCTGCCTTCATCTTCGGGACTGAAAGCGATCGAAACGTCGAACCGTCTATGCACCCACCTTATCCCTCCCGTGACCTTCCCTTCATAAAATCCGGTCATAAGCTCGATGGGAACGGATGTTCTCACGGAGATCCCGTAATGATTTATTTCCCGGGCGCCGTAATACTCGCGTTCCCACGATATGACGGCCCTGCCCTGCAGAAACCAGGATATCCCCAACCTTGTATGCCGTTTCCACGTGACACCGGCAGATCCAAGCTCGAACCTTTTTTCGAAGAGATTCTCCGACGAACATCCAATCGAAACTATCGGCAGAGGCCTTACCATTATCCCGATTCCCGCCGTCAGCCCCGTATCCGCCGTCCTTGCCGGACCGCAGACATCGCAGGAACCGATTACGTCTTGTGCTATTCTGCCGAACCTGGCATCGGCGCCTATCGAAAGAAATGAACCCTGCGCTCCTTCGGTCATTCTCCATGCGGCGCCTGCCACGAGCACGTTCCAGGTGCCCCCGCCGTCCATATTATCCCTGAAAAAACCCGCCGCAACGGTAAGTCTCTCGTACGGCAGGGCCAGGCACCCCCTCACATACCCCTTCGAACATGGATCAGCGCCGTTCGTGTAATCACCGTACAATGCAATGCCTCTGGTTGTGACAAGGCCCGCCGGATTGATGAACAGCGTTGAGGCATCATCACACAGCGACGAGAAGGAAAGACCCATGGCGCGCGCTCTAGTCGTTTCACCGATTCGAGATGGAATTGATCCATCGCATGAGGAAAGAGCGGCCGCCCCCGCGCCGGCAGGCCAGCGCGAAACGGCGATAATCACTAAAAATACAAAACAATTGATTTTCATTCCAGACGGCGGATCAGTTCTTTTCCGCCTCATCCATCCGTTTCAACCCTTCCAGTATCAGGTGATCCATTCTTATATCGAGGACGATATCTTCGTCCATGGGTTCTGCCATATTAAAGAACGCAAATTGCCCTTCTTTCCACGGAAGAACCTCATAGACTACTTCCTTCATTTGTTCCTGAATCGCCGATACGAGCGATCTTTTATCCAGGTAGCCGTGTTTTATCAGTATATTTCCTATCCTCTCGACACCGTTGATCGAGCGGTATTCGGCGAGCGCTTCGCTTAACTGTTGCCTGGAAATGATCCCTTTCTCGATAAGAAACTCCCCGATCCTCTTTCTTCGTGTATCTATCGTGGCGTAAAGAAGTTCGCCTTTCTTGAAATAGAAACTGGCGACATTGTCCGCCGTTATCAGCTTCAATTTCCCGGTCAGGCCGCAGATCGAAGCGACCTGAAAAACCATGGAAGGTTCAAGAACCATCAGGCTTCCGCCGAAATCCATCCGTCACCTCCTGAAGTTCCAATCCCTTTCTTCCCTTGCGGCCTCAATTCCGATCCAGGTTTGGGAGAATATCACCGACAGAAAGGCCAGAGCCATCAGGGGGAAGATAATATAGTCGATGCTCCAGGCAACGGGCATTGCGTCAGGCGACAGCTGTTTAAGCAGCAATGCCACGATACCCGTTCCCTGCATGACGCCGGCCACCTTTCCGGGCAGGGTAGCCTTCAGCCTCGGTGTTTTGCCCATCGCCTTAAGGATGATCATTCCCGCAAAAAATTCCGAGTATCTCGCTATAAGCAAAACGTAAAGCCAGCCTGGAACGGCCTTCACGATCCATAGCCATGTAACCACGGCGAAGGTGGAGGCGATGTCACAGAAGGGATCGAGCATCAGCCCGAAAACCGTTTCCTGCCGGAATCTCCTCGCGACATAACCATCGGCAACATCGGTGGCAAGCGACATGCAATACATGATTACGGCCCATGATATCATCCCGTGAATCAGGGCCACGATTACAGGGGGAACAAGGAACAATCTGGTCGCAGTCAGGATGTTTGCCGCTTCAAACCGCTCGACAGCCTCGCCTGAAGGCCTTCTGAACAATTCAGACCTCCACGCGGTAAAAACAGAAAATAAAACTATCACCGGCATCGAAAATAGAAAGAACTCCCGGGCGATTTCCCCACCCGCCAGTTCCAGGACCAGGAGCGAGGCGGCGGTCAAAACCGCCGTACTCCGGAGCATGAACGCGAGAATCGACCTTCTCAATACTGTCCGCGTTTCGCTTTTATCCATACCGGTCCCGGATATACTATTTGCTTTCATTTTCAAGCGCCGCCTGCGCGGCCGAAAGTATCGCGACGGGTACCCTGAAAGGAGAACAACTCACGTAATCGAACCCGTTTCGATCGCAGAATCCTATCGACGACGGGTCCCCGCCATGTTCTCCGCAAATACCTATCTTCAATCCAGGTCTTGCATCTCTCCCTTTTTCCACGGCTATCCTTATCAGGCTCCCCACGCCTGCCTGATCGAGTTTCTGGAAAGGATCGCACGGCCATATATCCTTTGCCAGATAATCCGCCAGGAATTTGCCCGCGTCGTCCCTGCTCAGACCAAGTGTCGTCTGCGTGAGATCGTTCGTGCCGAAAGAGAAAAACTCCGCAGCCGAAGCTATCTCGCCGGCCGTAAGCGCGGCTCTCGGTATTTCGATCATGGTTCCGACCATGTATGACACTTCCACTCCCTTTTCTTTCTGCACTTCGCCGGCCACCCGGCGGACCACCTCTTCCTGCAGTACGAATTCCTTTACGCTGCCTACGAGCGGGATCATGATCTCAGGGCGGGGTCTTTTGCCTTCGAGGGCAAGTTCGCATACGGCCTCGAAAATCGCCCTCGCCTGCATCTCTGTGATTTCCGGATATACGATGCCAAGGCGGCACCCCCTGTGCCCGAGCATCGGGTTCGATTCCTTCAATGAATTGATCTTTTCAGTGACGATCGCCTGGTCCACACCCATTTTTTTCGCCAGCGCCGATATCTCCTTCTCTTCATGCGGCAGAAATTCATGCAGCGGAGGATCGAGAGTCCTTATGGTGACTGGCCTCTCCCCCATGGCTTCGAAGATGCCCTTGAAATCCCCGCGCTGCATGGGCAGCAGCTTGTCGAGAGCTATCTTCCTGCCCTTCGTGTCGGAGGCGAGAATCATCTCCCTGACCGTGTCTATTCTCTCGCCTTCGAAGAACATGTGTTCGGTCCTGCACAGACCGATCCCCTCGGCTCCGAACGCAACGGCCTGCGCGGCCTGATCCGGGCGATCCGCATTAGCCCTTACTCGCAGCCTCCTTATGCCGTTCGCCCACGACATCAGTTCCTCAAAATCCCTGTAGATTTCAGATTTTTCTTTTTCGAGCCGGCCTTCGAACAGGACCTGGAGTATCTCGGAGGGTTTGGTCATGATCTTACCGCTGAACACCTCGCCGGTCATGCCGTCGATCGAGATGTAATCTCCCTCCATTATTTTCGATACCGGTGTAGAGATGCACTTTTTCCTGTAGTCGATATTCAAATCCTTTGCGCCGACCACGCAGACCTTGCCCATCTGTCTTGCAACCAGGGCGGCATGAGAGGTCGCTCCCCCTGCCGACGTAAGTATACCCGCGGCGGCGCTCATGCCTCGAATATCCTCGGGACTTGTCTCGATTCTTACAAGTATGACTTCATCCCCCTTGCCGACCGATTCCTCCGCGTCCACAGCGTGGAAAACCACCTTGCCGGACGCCGCTCCAGGGCCGGCATTGATACCCTTCGCCACGAGTCTGTTTTCCCTGATCGCCTTCTGCTTTTCCACGGAGTCGAACACGGGCCTGAGGAACTGGTTGAGTTGTTCCGGCTCTATCCTCTTCAAGGCGTCCTCTCTTGATATCCTGCCTTCCCGGACCATGTCGATTGCTATCCTGATAGCGGCGAAACCGGTCCTCTTTCCGTTTCTTGTCTGGAGAATCCACAGCTTTCCGTTTTGTATCGTAAACTCGAGATCCTGCATGTCGGAATAATGGTCTTCCAGAATGTTTCTGATCCTCTCGAGTTCCCTGTAGATACCGGGCATCTCCTCTTCGAGTGATGGAAGATCGCGATCCCCCTTCTGAAGCTTGTTTATCGGCTGTGGAGTCCTGGTGCCGGCGACGACATCCTCGCCTTGCGCCTTCATCAGGTATTCGCCGTAAAAAACATTCCTGCCCGTCGCCGGATCCCTTGTGAACGCCACACCCGTGCCGGAATCGTCTCCGAGATTTCCGAAGACCATGGCCTGCACGTTGACAGCCGTGCCCCAGCTCCCCGGAATGTTATTGAGTTTTCTGTATGTGATCGCTCTTTCGTTGTGCCACGAGTTGAATACGGCTCCTATAGCCTTCCATAGTTGTTCCTGCGGATCCTGCGGAAAATCAAATCCGAGTTTTTGCCTGATCATTTCACGGTATCTTTTTATCAGATCCCTGAGGTCGTCCACGCCAAGGTCCACGTCCAGTTCGACCCCGGTTTCGGATTTTTTCCTCGAAAGTATCTCCTCGAAGGGATCCATATCCTCCTTCGATTCGGGTTTCATGGAAAGCACGACGTCGCCGTACATTTGAATGAAACGCCTGTAACAGTCATAAGCGAATCTCGGATCTCCGCTCTTCCTCGCGAGCCCTTCCGCCGTCCGGTCGTTGAGTCCCAGGTTGAGCACTGTGTCCATCATTCCCGGCATGCTTGCCCTCGCTCCCGACCGTATCGATAGAAGCAGCGGATTTGCGGAGTCGCCGAAGAGCGATCCCATCTCCTTTTCGATCCCGGCAAGATTTCGCGCGACCTCATCTTTCAGGGAGTCCGGATAAACGCCCCCGTGTTCATAGAACCACGTACATACATCGGTCGATATCGTGAAACCCGCCGGAACCGGAATCCCGATGCTTGCCATTTCGGCGAGGTTGGCACCTTTTCCACCAAGAAGAGCTTTCATCCCGGCGTTGCCGCGAGCCTTGCCAGAGCCAAAGAAATACACATCCCTGTCGCCCACCTGGCACCTCCTATCTTGCATTATTACAACGTATTACATCTTATTCGCGCATTTCTTCCACCAACTGGTAAATGTATATCCTTGCAGCCCCGTATGTAAAGAACAAACATTGCTTTCCGGCCTGTCACATCGATTGCGAAAGGGGTTGTCCGAAAGACGACGTGGCGATCCGCTCCCGGCTTATGCGTCGCGTTCCGCGCAAGACAGAAGGCGCACACAACATGACGGACAATATCGATCCGGCCGTACTCTTCACTTGACGTGTCATCCAAATAAAGGAGATCTATACCGGCCGGATCCATATCAGCGCATAAGTATGACCTTGCCCGTCCTGCGGATGGTCGAAGACCTGAAATCGACAAAATAAACACCGTCCGACACCTGTTCTCCGGAATCATTCCGGCCATCCCATCGAACCGTGTCGCTCCATTTGACGAGCTCCTCCTCGATAATAGTGCGCACCAGCGCCCCCCTGCAGTCGTATATCCTGATATCGACCATCTCCCATTGCGGGAGATAGAGCTCGAAGCTGATGCTTTCGGAAAATGGATTCGGATATCCCGCCGCAAACTTTGCCTGTCGGGAAATGGAATCGGCAGGCAATCCCGCGGCGATCCATCCCCTGGGCACTCCGTATCCGTATTCATTGTCGGGATCGCCGAATCTGGATGCTGACGATATCAGGGAATCCCTCAGTGTCACCGGGCTCCAGTCAGGATGTATCTCGAGAATCTGCGCACAAAGTCCTGCCAGAAGAGGAGCCGCAAATGAAGTCCCGTTGTAAGTCGCGTATCCCTCATCGGACGCGCGTGCTACCGAGACCACACCAAGGCCCTGGGCCACAAGGTCGGGTTTGATTCTCCCGTCGGCCGTCGGACCATGGGAACTGAAATCGGCGATATATCCGTACCTGTCGACGGCGCCGACGGCTATCACGCTGTCCCCGTCGGCCGGAGCGATCAGCGACGTATCGCCCTTCTGTCCGTAATTACCGATTGCGTTCACTACAACGATACCTCTTGATCCCGCTATGTCGGCGGCTTTTGTACAAAGGGCAGTCTGTCCGTCGAGCGTTTCCGCGGTATACCAGTCCCACAGGTAGCCGATCGAACTTGTGACTATATCGGCCCCGATGCTATCCGCCCATTCAATGCCCGCAATCCAGTTATCTTCCTCTATGGTTATTTCCTGTCCGATGATCTCGGTCTTGGCGAGAATATATTGAGCTCCCCATGCGGGACCGACCAGATAACCTTCGTAATATCCGGCTATAGCACCGAGAACGGTCGTGCCATGTTCCGACTGCCCCGGGAAATCCTCCGGCTCCATGGCCGTGATCGAATCATATTTCACGAAATCGTACTCTTCGAGTACCCGCAGGTTCTCGAACGCCTCGTGTCCAAGTTCAAACCCCGAATCCATGACACAGACCAGAACGGGTTCATTCCCCTCTTTTCTCCCCGAGCCGTTATATCCGGCCTCCAGAAGTTCGACCGATCCTGTAAGAGCCAACTGATCCAGGCTCGCTCCGTATCTGCCAAAAGATCCGTCAGCCGACCGGGTTCTGTCGGAAGGACTGACCTCATAAACACTCCAGTCGGGCATCTTTCTTTCATACTTCTTTACACGCTCGACCTTCGACACATAGGGCAGTGCCTCGATGGGTGCGACGCCGCCAGCCGGTATGGAAACGCTGACGGCGTTGAAGTACCTGGATCTGTGCCTGATCCCCAGGATATAGGGGCCAAGGCCGTCGATATAATCCTGATGCACCGGAAGAAGCGATCCGGGATGGCGGGAGAAATCGGTTCGTCGTATAATCCGTCGTGAAGCTCTAGGAGACACCCCCATTCCCGGGCATTCTCCCGTTCCTGGCGTAGGCAGAACATCGCCATGGTCGGAAAAAAAGACCCATACGTCTATCTCTCCGGCCGGGAGCGCACGACTGGCTCCATTGTACCGATCGACATCATGCCCGGCGACTTGCGGATCCATCGCCCGGGTCGTCGACCCAGCCGTTCCATAAGCGTGACCTTGAAAGAAAAACTCCAGAAATGCGGTCAGAATAATTCCCAAGCGGAATATTTTCATGTGGCTCCTGCCCAGGAAAAATCATCTGCGCATACGCCCTATACCCAGATATCCTGAAAGATTCGCCGCCTCGTCAAGCACCGGCACAATGAGTTTCCCGGCGGTCGTCATGACGACGGTCACGCCAGGACCATGCCCGTTGGTAACGCAGGAACCGTGCACCACTACGCCGATCGTTGTGGCTCCGGCTCTTATCGATCTGCCGAACCGGCAATCCGCATCGTTTATCGCAATAACGTCCCCTATTCGCAGATTGCGCATCTTATGTTTTTTCAAGATGTTACTGTCCGTGAGCTGAATGTCGTAATCTCCGCTGTAGCTGTGGCGCGAACCCAGCCCGGAGCCCATGATCGACGCCGGAATTATATGAGTTACGCGCACAACCATCCGGCCGTTCTTGGAGGCTATATTGAACCTGTTCAGCAATTCAGGATCGATGTTCATTACATGCACGTCTTCGTAATCTTCAAGGACCAGACCCTGGCCGAACGCCTTGATTTGGATCCTGTCGCCGATCACGAGTTTATCGATGATCGGGCGGGCGAAATCCACGAGGACATGTTCCACGCCGCCATGTTTCCCCGTTACGATACCGATAGCGCCGGCCGCCTCGCCGCTGACAACCCTGGCTTCGTTGCCGATGCACGCAAGGACGCTCAATCCTCCGCCCGAACCTGTATCCGTCTCTTTTTGAGGAAGCGTGATGCTTACGCCCGGTTCGACGTGGTCTCCCGCAAAATCAAGCGCCGAATCGCCGACTGAAACGTTGTATGTTATTCCTCCGGTACCGGGAAGTACATGCGCGTTCCCCGACGAATCGACAAGGTAAGGATTCTTCAGCGATATCCTGGGAAACGAGATGATTCCCAGTACCGACTGCATGATCAGTCTCTGCCTGTTTGTTTTCAGCATCGTCATTTACCCACCCGGTAAGAAAGGAACCTGTCCCGCCATTCGGTCACTACGGGCTGATCGTGGCCGGATACCGGCCGTCAGGGACACCCAATGGATATCCGAAATAATCCCCTCTGTCAAGATGGATGTTAATCACCGGCGGACGACACCATACGCGACGGCAATAAAAAAAGCCCCTCCGGGCGTCCGGAGGGGCGGCTTCAATCCATACCTCACATCTTTTGCGCTACCGGATAATAACTATTTTCCCGTATACGGATCCGCCGGTGCCGGATTCACATCTGTAGATATATACTCCGGAGAGCACATCCTGGCCTTCCTTGTTTCTCACATCCCAGCTTATGATGCCGTCGTCACCGCCGGGGCTGTCATGGGATGCCTCCCATACCAGATCTCCCGCGAGGGTGAACACGCGTATCTCCGAACTTGCCGGGACATTAAAGAACTTGATCGCGTTATCGGGATAATTATGGTATGAGGGCGTAGATATCGAGGATGTGCCCGTCCTGTATGGGTTTGGGACGACAAAAACGCTCTTCATGTCCTCATCTGTATTTCCGCCGGCCTCGACCGTCATGACTATCGATCTGGCCACCATATCGCAATCCACCGGATTGCCCGGATCGGCAGGTTCATCGATGTTCTCGTCGCATATAAAATTGTCCCTTTTGTTATACTGGAAATAGCCTTTGAAAAACCCCCTGTCGTAACAGGTCACATGGTAGTAATAAGTGAACCCCGGGAAAACGTCCTCATCCACCCACTCGTAATATTCCCTTCCTTGTTCGTCATATCTCGGCCAGGCGGTCCCGTTGGGTGTATCCCTGAAGTACTCCCACAGCCAGAGCCATTTAGAGGGTACATCGGTCGACACTTCGATGTCGCTGATCTCGAAATAATCTTCCTTCGATATCTCGACTATGGCTATCATGTCCGAAGGATACTGTGTGATTCCTCTCCACACATGGAACCCTTCAAAATCCTGTACATCCATTTCGATCAGGGCGCCGGCGCCTGTAAGGCTCGAATCGATGACCCCCGGACCGAAAGAGATGTCGAAACCGAGGTCGAGCAGATCGATTTCGTCTTCCTCGTTTTTAAGAACGAGGGGGATCGGTGTTCCGGGAGTGTAGAATGATGTTCCGACGTTGAACGTGACTGAATAGCTCCGGTTGACCGGGTCTATGGTTTCGATCCTTATAAGTATAAACGGATCGACACCGACTGTAAGAGGTCCGAGCAGGCCCGTTACCTGTCTTTCAATTCGCAATTTCCGGTCGATCGTGCCCGTATAATACCCTTGCGTGGAAAACTCGGATATTTCGGCCGGATCATAGCCGGCGTACCAGTTTCGCAGATCTATTGTCCCGATCCCGCTCGAAATACTGTCTGGCGGGGCATACCATCGGATAACGATATTCGAGCCTTCCCTTCGTACCGCGAAGGAATCCGGCGGAACCTGTTCGAGAAATAATGTATCGATAGCGCTCTGTGCCGAAAGGTTAGCGCGCGTGATGGCGATCATCGTAAACAAGGCCAGCACTACCATGAGCGATCTCTTATAAAGCACCATTCCTCCTTTTCGATTACCACATCAGGATCCCGAATCATTACTCCGGTGTATTCAACTGCCATTCATTGAATATGACTTCCATGACCTGGTCCACATCGTCCCGATTGAAGAACCAGAGGGGGAACCCGAAATGGAAACTGTAGGCGGGGACGAATGTAATATCATCCCTGCCGTAGAACTTGTCTCTGTATTTCGTCAGGACAAGAGCCACAGCCTGTCCTTCCAGGGGCGAGAGTACGTTTCTCGCTTTCATCTTGTATGTCGGATGGAAGCATCCCTGGGAAGATGGAATGAGTCGGAAATCCATGTAGTACTTCGGATTGTATACTTCCACATAAGTGAATCCGCGGGTCGATGGATTGAAGAAACAGGTTGAACAGGTTATCACGCTCCAAAGACGCATCTGCGCGGGGAATCCGGAAAGATGTTCGGCCACAACCGGATCCGTCGTAATTTTCTCCCCGTATCTCATGGCGTCCCTGTCGGTGCTCCTGAACACTCCGACAGGCATCTCCTCGGCCGTGCGGAAATTCGCCGTGACCTTATCGACGACGGTCACGCAGTAATCCCTGTATGGCATGGAATTCACTCCGGTCGTGTCCTCCGGATCCTGCGTCGACATGTCATGTTTGAACGATGACGGCATCAGTGGTGTTGAAAGGAAAGCGGCTGTCAGTCCCCCACCCCCCCTGTCAGTCCTTCCGCATGTAAGCAGATGTCCTCCCTTTGCGAGAAACAGGGACAGATAGTTGACGGTAAGAGTTGCGGCCTGGCCGATCATACTTTCGGGTGTAAAGGGGATCACCTGTCTCCATGCCCCGCCGGTAGTCGAACTGAATACCCAGATTATATTCGCGTATCTGCCGACCAATTCTATCGGCGGTATAACGCTGTTACGGCTCGCCACATCATATACATCGCGGTCCGCGACGAATCCCTCCACCCTGCTGCAGATATCGATCCAGAACTGGTCATGCTCGGTTTCGGTCGGCATCGTTCTGCTTGGGTTGGGAACGTCGGATGATGGCAAATCGTCCACCCACAAAATATCCCTGTCCATGGTGAACTGGATGATCTCCACCTCGATCTTTGCCGTCGTGATCCTGCCACCGTCATCCATGACCTGGAGGATAAACATGTGGACCCCGGAGTAAAGTGTCCTCTCCTGGGCACAGAGGGTATAAGGGTTAAACGAGCCTCCGCCCTCCCATTGATTGGGATCCCCGAGATCCTGTATATCCCATCCGTACCGGTATCCCACGATTTCTCCGCCATAATCGGCCGCTGTCGCCGACCAGCAGAAATTCAGCGGAACTCCGGGCGGAAGGCTTCTCTGGACAGGGTTCATAGACGAGCCGAGAAAACGGAATCCGCCCAGGAAAGGCTCATTCAGGCTCAGAAGCGGGCCCTGCTTCCAGGAGACGATGAACTGTTTCACATTCGTGTCTCTCTGGAAAATCGCCGTCACGGCGCCGGCTTCATCCTTGGCCTGAACCGCGAAGATATGCTGCAGGTTTAGTTGGAGGATCTCGTCGTCGCCGATCTTCGTCGACCTTCCCGAATCGCCGGGAGCCCTGTACCAGATCCAGTCACTCCACAGATGTTCGTAATCCTGCGGATAGGCGTTGAGCGTGTCTATGATAAGAAAATCCTGCTGGTATATCCCCTCCCGGTTAACCACCTGGCTGATAAGGTACCTTATCGAATCCGGATCCTGGGAGTTCGAGGGGCTGTCCACCGGATCTCTTGCGGTCCATCTGAAAGTTATGACCGTACTGTAGGTATTCGTGCCGACCGGAGGTTGTTCGATAAAACAAATGGGTGCTATGGTCCAGGCGGTAAAGGACCTGTGAACGACTTCCGAACCTTTGCCACGCAGGTCTACCGCCCTCATAAACAGGGTATGAGTCTTGTCGTACCTTGTGTAGATCGAATTCGGATTGTCCGGTTCATACGCCCGGGGATTCTCATCCGCCACGACCCTGAACGTGCTGTCGTGCACATTCGTACTGTACCATTTATCGGCACCGGAAGTATCCGCGGGATTGAAACCTATCCCGGATATTCCCGATGCAACGATGCAGAATTCAAAATGCGAAATCTCTCCATCCGGATCCCAGCCGCTCCAGTAAAAATGAACCTGGTATCCGGTCGTATCGCCATCCACCGGTCCGCTGGACAGCCACACCTGGGGCGCGCTGTTGTTATCGGCATCCCCCGTGTACAGTCCTTCCGAACAACCGGCCAGCAGTATCAACGATAAGAGAGCGCCCAGAGCGATCAAGGATATCAGCAGTTTTCGCATTACCCCGTACCTCCTGTCCCCCGTTATGCCGCCTGCCGGAAAGCGACTTCAATCTCCGGCCCCTAAAACGGATTTTTAAATATAAGCTTTATATAAAAATCTCTCGTATGTGTATCATACCTTGCATAGTTCGATGGATATCTCGTCACGATACACCACGATCCAAGTTCGTTCATCACACATGGATCATCCGTGTCGAAGACGGGACTGGTGCACCTCATCCCTTCATTATTCATATCCGTAATCTTGATATCCTTGCCCGTCACTGTCAGAGTCTGAGGGCCCATCCAGCCCGGCTGCTGATCGACGAAACTCGAATCGGGGAAGGCGCCTGGATATGAAGGATCGTAGGGTACGATCAGCCTGAAAACGCATTCCTGGAGATACTGGTCAACGGGATTTGTCGAGATCCACTCACTTTCGTTGCGGTAGTAATAGTCCTCCTCCGAAAGGATGGAAAACCGCCAGCTTTTAATTCCCGATCCGGGGGGATCACGCCGGTCATCGTGACCCGATCCGACGATATAAAACTTGAACATATATGTAAATGTCCGGTCAGCATCGTTCGGCGTCCTGCTGTATGCGGTGCATGTATCACCCATGGGCGCCAGCGGGACGGCGATATTCACGAACAGGGTGTCGGTGGAGATCGGTATTAGCTGCTGTTCCTGCACCGGAATCGTCAGGTCGTCGATTATACAGATATCCATATTATCGATCACCGGCACATAATTTCCGAAGAATCTGACGGTGTCGGGAGTACCGTCCGGCCTGTATTGTTCGTCGAACGAGCGGGCCGCGAAGAAATACTCGTAAGACCCTATCAACATCGTGACCGAATCCTCATCCGCGTAACAGTTCGTATCCTCCGCTCTGGCCGTCGGATACCACGGGGTTTTGTAGCTTGAGATGCCGCCGTCAACCGCGGTGCCTATACGGCCGAACATCGTCTGGTACCTCATCGGTTTCGGAGGATCGGTATACTGGAGGATATCTCTAGGATCGTCCCATGCGATATAATGCAGCCTGAGCCGCGATTCGTTTGGCATGGTATCGACGCGGGCATCTTCGAAATCGATTGTTCTTATGGCGGTATCGCCGTCCTGTTTCGTGAAATAATTGTCACCGTGTGTTATCCTCGTATCCGGATCGTAATTCACGGCGATCCGGCACACCCCCTCGCCGGATATTATATCCGATCTTGACAGGGCTCCGGCTTCATCGCGGGCGCTGACCCTGAAATGGAAATCGCCGCTCGGAAGAAAATTCTGTGGCGTGTTATTGATAGCAACGGTCAGGGTTTCAGGAGGAGGTATCTTCCATTCTATGGTTGTCGTGTTGTTGTCGATGTCTGGATATGTTTTTCCGCCATAGGTCCACTTGTAACCGGTAATGGCGTTATTGCATGTGGCGGCGGTGAATCTGATATAAATATCCGTGAACATGCTCATGGTATCGAGGCCCCCGGCGATGTATGGTTCCCAGTCGATACCATCCATGCTGGTCCAGAACGTCGTGGTGGGAATACAATCCACCTTGGCGAAAAACTGGATTCTCGCCGGCGTCGGATCCATCCGTCCCATATCATCGATCGAGACGATATGAAAAGCCTGCCTGTTGAGCAACGCTCCCGTATCGTCGTCATACCCTGTAAACAGGAATACCGTATCGGTCGCGTTCGAAAAATGGCCCCTTACGTAATCCGAAGCTCTTGCTTCTGGATTCCAGTCGAGAAGTTCCATCTCGTCTTCGGCGTCCGGATCGAGCGTCCTGACGGTATCCGATCTGAACCACATATACCTCGTTACGACTCCGTCCCGGTCTTCTCCATGCCAGAAAAGGTGGACCTTGTAATCCGATTCGATTGTCTCCGGCGGCGCCACCGTCAGAAATGTCTCCGGGGCCCTGTTTCTGTCCAGCGGCTCCGGCTCCTCCCTGCAGGCGGGCAGGAGTATCACCATGATCAGCACCGTCAATATCAATATCCATGCAGAGTTACTTGAGTTAATGCGTCTCATGTCCACCCTTCTCTTTGGAATACATATGGTACGGATATACTGCCTCCAATCTACATGTAATATATGTATTTGGATTTTTACATGTCAATGAAATTCGGCAGGCGCCCGGCGGTCGGGATCACGTATCCGGAACCATTCGCAAGCCGGTCGGACGACCGGTGATTACAACACGTTTTTTCAATAAAAAGGCCGGGGAGCGTTCTCCCCGGCCTTCCATCAAGGCGGTCGCGTCAGAAGCATCCTCGGGGACTACTTCAGAAGGACCATCTTCTTCGTGCTCTGGAACGAGGGGGTCTCTATCTTGTAGAAATAGACTCCGCTCGCTACGTTCGATCCAAGATCGTTCGTGCCGTTCCAGGCAATCTTATGCTCTCCGGCTTCCCAGTTCTGATCGGTCAGGGTCTTGATCAGCTGTCCGGCGACGTTGTAGATCTTAAGGCTCACGTTCGCCTTCTCGGGAAGGTTGAACGAGATCGTCGTCGTCGGGTTGAACGGGTTCGGATAGTTCTGCATAAGAGCGTACTTCACCGGTATTGTGGCATCGGTGATGTCGGAAGAACGATCGTTCTCGAAGAACAACCAGGTCGCGTCGACAAGTCTGTTCCTGGCAGGAACGCTGGCGCTGCCTGTACGTACATGCGCCATGCTGTTTCCGATCCAGGATGTTCTCATCGGCTGTCCCACGTCGTTTAATTTCGAGTTGGAGATCCCGATGTAGTATGGTTCCTCCAGGTAATCGGGCAGCTGCAGCGAGTACGCAGCTTCTGACGTCTTCTCCAGCACATCGAAATCGTTGATGATCGGGCATCCGCCCATCGCGTAGTAGGTAATGCCGGCATAGATGCCGACACCGGTCACAAGTGGCGTTACAACTCCGTTGGCTTCACGGCCGCCGGTCAAATTGTAGTAACTGTCGTCCACTACGGTAACGCCGCATATATTCGACAGCAGTTCAAGAGCGTTGGCCGAGGTGGAATTGGAAAGATCGAAAGCGGCACTCTCAGCCATAACGAACAGACCCACCTTATGCTCTGACATGTTCATCCAATCGATGAGCATCTGGCAGTCGTCGCTCTTGTCGCTATACCCGGTTCCTTCGCTTATCGTACAGACATCGAGATCGCCGCTGTCCCAGATGATCTTCTCATAAGTATTGACCATCTGGAAGTTGTGCGCGCGGCCTCCCGGACCGTTGCTGAGCGAGGAACTGGGCGCGTTCACATCGTAACGATCGGGCACCTCGCCTGGAATGACAGCCGCGAAGGCTTCGTCCCAGTAATTCTGCTGAAGCCCGACGAATGTGCCGCGGCCCGTGCAATCATCCACATACAACATCCCGCTGTTCAGAGTGGGCAGAACCGTCACTTCAAAGATATCCCCTCCCGGCAGTTCCGCGGTATTCGGCAGAGTCGTGGAGTAGCCGAGCAGGTCATATGCCTTGAAGTAGTAATTGATCTGGTAACCCCTGGTGAACAGCTCATCGTTCAGATCGATCATGTATCTATCCGGAGCTTCGTTGCCTGCGGCTGTGACGGCTGTCGGGCAGAGGAAGATATCCCAGTTGCCGGACGTCTGCAGCCAGGTGCCGTAGTCACCCTGCATTGTGGCGCCATGGATCTCGCTCTTGAGGCTGTCGATGCCGATGTACTGCGCGTACACGTAACAGTATACGCGCTCTTCGCCCGTAGAGAGGGTGTCGAGGCCGCCGGACATTCTGGCCGTGCACTGTACCGCGGCGGAGTCGCCCGGATCTATAACGGGATCGTCCTGGGGCCGAAGATCGTTGGCGGCGTCGATTCTGGCGACGCTCTCAATATCGAATTCCTGTCCAGGGAATGTATCCTGGAAAAGATCAATATCCCGGGTCGCCCACTGCGGACCGACCGTCTCGTAGCGTTCTACGCGCACATTATCGATCCACGGTGAAGGCGTGTGTGCGGAGCAGTCGCCGTACTGGTTGAACCAGTTGTCGCACATGTCGGTTACACCGAGCCGAATCTGGATGTCATAATCCGCGACCAGATCGCTGATATCGTTGATCTCCTGGATATAGTCCTTGTCCTCGCCGTACATGACGAGGTTGCGGTTATTCCACGTACCGGGGCATCCGTCAATAATATTGCGGACGTCCCAGGTGTAGAATACCAGGTTGCCCAGAAGCAGGTCGCGGTATACCGTGAACGACAATACGCAGCCGCCGAGTGTCGGAAGGACTTCCTCCGGGAAGTCCGTGTCCTGGAACTCGTCCCTGTTGCTGCTGTATCTTTCCATGTCGATTACGGGCGACACGAGCGCTTCGTTCTGGCAGGGAGCCGACGTCCCGCCGGGACCCGTGCAGAACGGAGTGTCGAACATGTTGGGGTAATCGGCACTCGGATAATCAGAACCCTGATAGAAGATGATCTGCGAGCCAAAGTTGTCACCGCAGGGATCCTTGTCCACCAGGTTGTTGGCGAAACCTACGAAGCTTCCGTAGGCGTCCCCGCCGCGGGAAGTCCAGAAACCGTCGGTCGACTGGCGCGCATCGAGCGCCTCGTTTTCCCAGGTCTCGTTGTTGATCTCACCAACCGCATCGGTGACCAGAAGCTCGTCGAGGATCACGGCGCCGTCCGTGTCATACAGACCGTCCGAATCCGACCACGCGCCGTCCGCGATGAAGTGGAAACGAAGCTTCGTCGCCACCTGGGAGAGAAGCAATGTATGGAATGTGTCGATTTCGGTTGCAGCGTCATACATCGCAAGCTCTACCCAGTTTTCGTCGCCGGAATCGTACTCGACGGTAGTCTGATCGAAACCAGGCTCCGAATCGAAGTAGCCGTGGTACGAGAAGGTCACAAGACCGGTGATGTTGAACGAACCGGTCTCAAGGATCTGGTTCCAGTCGTTTCCGTATCCCGGCGCGTCTCCCCACGAACACACGTACCACGATGGAGCATATGTTCTGGAGTCGCCATCTGGACGCGTACCGCACCACATCGACTTGGTACCTTCCAGAGGATTCAGCATGCCGAAGCTCCCGCCGGCAAGGCCGGCGAAATTATCCACATGCCAAAAGTCCGCTATCTGTGCGGTATTGTCCAGGTACGTCCATCCCTGCCAGTTCATCGGTTCGAAATCATACCAGACAATGTAGTAGGAGTCGACAGCGGCGGCAGTCATTAGCGAACGAGCTCCCTGGTCTATGAACTCGGGCTTCTCGTCGCTATTCACTGTTTTCATGACCCGCAAGCCACTCTTGTCGATGTCACGCGCCGACACGGCACCGACAAACATGGCAAGGAGGCATACGCCCAGTATTAATACTAAGGCTTTCCTCATTACTTATTCCCCCCAGCGTTAAGAGAATAATACCACTGAATTATATTTCTCGGAGTTAAAGAAGAAGAGAAGAGATGGGAGCCTCACCTTCGAATCGTTAAACGACCTTCACCTCCCCCCAGATTCGATTCGATCAGCTCGAAGGGTACCCTCCCGTTTGAGTCGATGACTTTTGTCGAGTAAGCCCGATACTCCAACGGCGGTCGGCGTGGGTGAAACCCTTTTTGCTGGCAAGGCCGCCCCTTTTAGGGCGTACCTCATTCCTTTCCGAGACTGATATTATTTTAGCATATGAAACGGCGGGTGTCAAGAATCATTTCCGGGGCGTAGCGTATTGAAACGTGTCATGAACGGCCGTGCGGTTTTCATGTCTGCTCGCCAGCGACCTGGGAATAGTCGCAGAAGAGGCCGAGTGCCCTGTAGAGATCGGCGAGAAACGATATCCTGTTCTCGCGGACAACGGTATCCTCGCAGTTTATCAGGACCTTGTCGAAATACCCGTTCACGACCGGAACAAGGCCGGACAGTATATCGAAAAACCGGCCGGATTCAGCCGGAAGATCGAGTTCCAGCATGCGCGAAGCGCTCTGGCATGACGCGTCGAAAAATATCATTTCCTCGTTCTCGGTGAACAGGCCGGTTTTGAATCCCAGCCGGCCCTCATCCCTTTCAGCAAACCCCTCCAGCGCCCTGCGTCCTGAGGCCATGGTGATCTTCTCCCTTCTTTGCTTCGGGATGATATTGATTATCCTTTTCATCGCGAGAATAAAGTCGGCCAGCGCGCCGGTGTTTCTCATCTCCTGCAGCCTGTGGACCATGTCCCGGACGGCAAACGGCACTTCCCAGGGTGAAGAAAGAACCGAAGAAACAAGATCGTGGTCGTAACCCTCCCCCCGGAGCATCGTATTGAACCTCTGCGTGAACAGATCGAGGACTTCCACGTTGATCTTCTCTTCCGTGCGATCCGTGGATAGAAGCCCAACCTCGCGAAAGATCTCGAGACTTCCGGTGACTGCATCCCTGAGGCTGACCGGCAGCCTTCGCTCTATCATTATCCTCAGAATACTGATGGCGCCTCGCCTGAGGGCGTAAGGATCCTGGGAACCGGTCGGCCCCAGTCCCTGGATGAAACAGCCCGCCAGCGTATCCAGCTTGTCGGCGATAGAAACCAGCATGCCGGCATCTCCTTCAGGAAGCCTGTCGCCTGAATATCGCGGAAAATAGTGCTCGTAGATCGCCTCGGATACGCTGTCCGATTCTCCCGAGACACGGGCGTATTCCCTCCCGATATATCCTTGAAGGAGAGTGAATTCCTTCCCGTCCTTGACCATCTCGCTGGCAAGGTCGGCTTTCGCGAGAAACGCAGCCCTCGCGGCATCCTTTTTGAGTTCGGGTTCTCCGGGGTTTAACCGTTCGATGAACCACTCGCAAAGTCTCCCCAGCCTCACGGATTTCTGTTTCAGCGTACCCATCCCCTCCAGCCACACGATACCCTCCAGTTTCGCCGCCATGTCTTCAAGCGGGATCGATGTATCCTCGTTGAAATAGAACCGTGCGTCCGCGAGCCTCGCCTGCAGGACCCTTTCGTATCCCTTTATTATCTCTTTCCTGTTTCCGGCGGCTCCGTCGGCAAACGCGATAAAAACGGGGTTGAGTTTTCCTCCGGAGCCTTCCACGGAAAAATACCTTTGATGGCTTTTCAGGGCTGTTACGATAACCTCCCTTGGCAGTTCAAGAAAAGAACTGTCGAAACAGCCCGCCATCACGACGGGAGATTCGAGGAGATTAGCAACCATCGAACAGAGTCCGTCGTCCTCGACAAGATGTCCACCTGTCTCTTCGGCCGCCTTTCCGGCCAGCCTGGCAACCTGCTTTTTCCTTTCCCCGTTGTCGAGGATTATTCCATTCTCATGCAGGATCCGGAAATAATCTCCTGAATCCTTCACCTCAATGTATTCTTCGAAAAACGGAGACATCCGGGTCTTGTTGGACGATACGATCTTCCCCATCTTTATCTTCAGCACGGCATCGCCGAACATCGAAAGTATCCAGCGGACCGGGCGGGCGAACCTGAAATCGCTATCGTCCCATTTCATTACCTTGGGGAATCTCATGCCCGATATCATGGCCGGGGCCATCTCCATAAGAATCGACCGGGTTGTCCTTCCGGCGATCTTTCTTTCGACGGCAAGATACTCGCCCTTTTCCATCCTGACCCTTTTCATTTTCCCCGGTTCGATACCTTCGCGGTTTGCGAATCCACGGGCCGCCTGCGTGAAATTGCCGTCCCCGTCGACGGCGATTGAAACGGGGGGGCCGGTTATTGTTTCGACCTTCGCCTCCTGCCTGACAGCAAGACCCCTGATATGCACGACAAGCCTGTTCGGCGTTCCCGCCACATCGATCGATTCGAAGGACAACCGCTCCGAGCCCAGGCCTTCAGTGAAAGATCTTCTCAACTGCGCGACGGCTTCATCGATATAACCGCTGGGCAGGTTCTCACAGCCGATCTCCAGCAAAAATTCCTTTTTCATCGGCTCTCCCTCCCCGGGCCGTTCGCTTTTTTCAACAGCGGGAATCCGAGTTGTTCCCTCTGAGCGACATAGAGTTCCGCCGCCCTCCGCGATAGATCCCTGATCCTGCCGATATAGCTGGTTCGTTCCGAAACGCTTATCGCCCCTCTGGCGTCGAGTATGTTGAATATATGGGAACATTTGAGGATATAATCATAACCCGGAAGTATCAGACCCTTCCCCAGCATCTTCATCGCCTCCTGTTGATATTTCTCGAATATCCCGAAATACATCTGAACGTCGGCCTCCTCGAAATGGAACGCGCTGAATTCCCTTTCTCCCTGCCTGTTCAGATCTCCCCACCTGATGCCGTCACCCCACTCGATATCCATGATATCGTCCACTCCCTGTATATACATGCAGATCCTTTCGAGTCCATAGGTTATTTCAGCCGATACGGGATCGAGTTCGAGCCCTCCGGCTTGCTGAAAATAGGTGAACTGCGTCACTTCCATGCCGTCAAGCCACACCTCCCATCCCAGTCCCGATGCGCCGAGAGTGGGAGACTCCCAGTCGTCCTCCAGAAGTCTTATATCGTGCCTTGATGGATCGATCCCGATGGCTTCGAGGCTTTCCACATAAATCGGCAGGATAGTATCCGGAGCCGGTTTCAGGATCACCTGAAACTGGTTGAACTGCTGGACCCTGTTGGGATTCTCACCGTACCGCCCGTCCTTCGGTCTTTTACTCGGTTCGATGTAGGCCGCTTTCCATGGCTCGGGGCCCAATACCCTTAAAAATGTGCCCGGGTTCATCGTTCCCGCACCCACTTCCGAATTGTAGGGGGTTATCAGCAGGCAACCCCTGGCCGACCAGAACCGTCCCAGAGACGATACGAGTTCCTGGAATGTCAATGTCAGTCAACTCCTTTTAGTATCTTCAGCGCGTTGGGCAACCTGTAAGCGTCAAAATGGTGAAGAAAGAGATTGTGAAGGATCCTTCCTATCTCCCTTCGCTGGATAAAATCGCACACGGCCTGTTCCGTTTCTCCGAGACCGCGCTCCTTCATCGCCCTCAACAGATCCGCCGACGCCGACGAAACGCTGAGCGCCCCCCCGCAAGAGCACCCATCGCAGAGGACCGCGCCACTGGAAGGATCGATATTCATGCTCTTTCCCGCAAGGGCTTTTTTACACGTGCCGCATTCTTCAAAATCGGGCAGTAATCCCGCGATACCGGCCAGCCTGACCTGCAACACGAAGAACGGCGTCCATGGGTCCTCGCAGGATCCAAGGGCTCCGATGAAATCCTCAAGAACGGTAAAAACCCTGCTGTCGGACTCGTGTTCTATAGTTGTCCTGTCTATCACTTCGAGACCGGCCTGGAAGATACAGACCCGGTCGAGATCCCTGATATCCGTATCAAAGACGGGATGGCTCGTGATCTCCTTGAGGAGCTGAAGCCCTCGCTGCGGCTTGTTGTAGTAGACTATCTCCGCCATGTTCCCCGTCCTTAACCCTCCATGAAACGGGCTCCTGTTTTTTTTTGCACCTTTGGCAAGGAATCTGAGCTTCCCGTGATTCATGGTAAGCGAAACCGCTATGATGCTGGATTCTCCGAATTCAAAACCCCTGAGTATCACCGCCCGGTCCTTTAAAATCTCACTCACGACAGGCCACTCCGGGAATCATATCTCGCCGTGCCACTGGAGAAAGACCGTGGCGATACCTAGATAGATAAAGATACCAAGCAGATCGTTCAGTGTCGTGATAAATGGGCCTGTCGCCAGGGCCGGATCTATTTTCGCCCGTTTGAGCAACAGCGGGATAATCGCCCCCATTATCGTCGCCCAGCATATTATGATGAACATACAGATCCCGAGCAGGAACCCAAGCTTTATGTTCCGCTGCCAGACGAGCACCATGAGAACGAGCGCCGAACCGAGAACCGATCCGTTTAAAAGGGATACCTTGAGCTCCCTGAGCAGTTTCCCGCCCGTATCGGCGATGCTGAGTCCTCCCACGGCGAGTTCCCTTACCACGATCGCCGACGACTGG
Organism: Candidatus Krumholzibacteriota bacterium; assembly: GCA_041309605.1. Lineage (GTDB taxonomy): Bacteria > Krumholzibacteriota > Krumholzibacteriia > Krumholzibacteriales > Krumholzibacteriaceae > JALOPX01. Next base: position 8,509 of record JBFYZH010000038.1, on the reverse strand, counting down.
ATACCGACATTACCCCCCATGCCCGTAATGACAGGCACAAAAAAGGCCAGGGTAAGGGCCGACTCCAGGGAGCTTCGGAAATGGTTCATAACCATCGCCGACATGATTCCCCCGAAAAGCCCGGTAAGAAGCCACGGGAGTCTCGCCCTCGACAATTTCAAGGGAGACCTTTCCCAGAACTCTTCGTCCCCGGTACCGGCCATCATCGTGATATCCTCGTTGGTTTCCTCTTCGATCACGTCTATGATGTCATCGACTGTTATCCATCCGGCCAGTCTGCCTTCCCCGTCGATCACCGGAAGACTGTACAGGTCGTACTTGGAGAATATCGCGGCGACTTCCTCCTGATCGGTGTCGGCGGTCACCGTAAGCAGATCCCTGGCCATAACATCGTCCACAATGCTTGCAGGATCCTCTATTAGAAGATCCAGGACAGGAATGCCTCCCAGCAGTCTGTCCCTGTCATCGACGATGTAAATATTCTCTATGTGCTTGATCTTGTCTCCCGCGGTCCTGACCACCTGTATCGCGTCGGATATTCTTATCCCGCTTCTCACCGTGACAAGTTCTCTCGCCATCAGGCCGCCGGCCGACTCCTCGTCGAACTTCAGCAGTTCGCTGAGATCCTCGTATTCCTCCCGGCTGATGCGACGCAGTACTCCGGAGACCTGTTTTTCGGGAAGCCGGTTGATCACATCGGCGGCATCGTCACTGGCCATAAGGGCGATCAGCCGCACGATCTCGTCGATGCTCAGACGTTCTAGAATGTATCTCGCAACACCCTCGTCGACGAGGGTGAGCATCTCGCTTGCGATCCGAGGTTCGATGGCTTTGAAAAGCACCAGCCACGATTCTTCCGGCAGAGCGGACAGTATCTCCGCGGAATCGGCGGCTCTCATCCCATCGATGACCGAAGGCAGGGAAGACAGGTCTCCTGCCTCGATGATCCGCAGGGCCCGTTCGATTATGCGGTCATGTTTTTCATCCATCCGATTCACCTTGCAAATGATGCGTAAGATGTCGTTCAGGAACGACCAGAATGGTATCAATAGCCCTTGAAGTCAAGGTTTTATTGAATGATGCGGCGAGGCGCGATGGTCTCGCGAAGCGGATCAGGAGTCTCCCCCGCGGGCCGAAAGACGGATCATGACTTCCGCTATTCTCTGTCCATCGAGCCTTTCAATCCTGAAATGGATTCCCTCATACCCGATTTCCTCACCCTCTTCGGGAACGTGCCCTACAAGGTCGTACAGGAACCCTCCCAGCGTATCGACTTCATCGGACGGAAGGGATATTTTCAGCGATTCGCTCAGATCGTCGAGGTTCATCCTTCCTTCCACGATGTAGAGGTCCTTGCCTGTCTGCCTTACCAGGGGACCTTCCTGATCGTGTTCATCCCTTATCTCGCCAACGATCTCTTCCAGTATGTCCTCCAGCGTGACGATCCCGGAAGTGCCCCCATATTCGTCAACGACGATGGCCATATGTTTTTTTTCCTTTTGGAATTCACGCAGGAGATCGTCGATCTTTTTTCCCTCCGGAACGAAGTAGGCCTCCCTCAGAAACTTCCTGAGCCCGCTTCCGTCTTCATCGGGCGCGCATTGCACAAGATCCTTGACGCAGAGTATCCCGATAATCCTGTCAATGCTCGAATCATAGATCGGAACGCGGGAATGCCCCGCCCCCGCCACTTTTTCCCTTATCTCATCCATGCCGGCATGATAATCCAGGGCGAAGACGTCTATGCGCGGAACCATGACTTCCCTTGCCCTCTTTTCCCCGAATTCGACGATACTCCGAACCAGCCTGCTCCCGTTATTCTCGATGAATCCCTCTCCTCCACCGCCGGAATCGGGAAGAAGGAACAGCGGTGATGCCATCCTGCCGGGAAGATCCGGAAAGACCAGGGCGACCGCCTTGAGAAAAAAAACACTTAGAGGTTTTAATAGGAAATAGAGCGGAAAAAGAGGATAGGAAGTAAGAAACGCCGCCATGCCGGGATTTCCGGCCGCTATGCCCACGCCCGCAATTCCGGAAAGCAGGAGCAGAACGAGACCGATAATCGCAGGGAGAACCTGCCCTGCGATGAAACCGGACGCCGGGAGATGGAAAAATCTCCACAATATCGATGGAACCCACAGGACTGACAGAGCTACAAGCAGGACCTCAATCAAAATGAGGATAAGGACGAGGTGGAGCCGGCCCCGATGCATGTGCAGTAAAAGCTTCCTGCTTCTTCCCTCTCGAGGAAACGCCCTGTCCTCATGCATCCCCGACAGGATGCTGAAGGCGGCGAGCCCTCCGGCGACGATCAATTGGGCCGCGACCAACACCAGAACCTCTATTATTGGAACGATTACCGGTTGCATCCGTATTCTCCCATCAAGGTCAGGCGAACAGCCGTTCTATGACCCGTGCCGGCAGAAAATGGGCAAGATGACCCATTTCAGCCTTTTCCATCCTTAATTCGCCCTTTTCATCGCCATGAGTATATCCCTCGAGATGGCACAAGCCATGGACAACCAGCCTGAGAAGATACGCTCTTGCGGACACCCTTCTTCGCCCGGCTCCTTCGACAAGTTTTTTCCAGCAGATATATATCTCGCCGGCGGTCATTTCATCTTCACATGAATAAGCGGGATCCGACGCGTACCGGAAGGTCAGGACCTCCACGGGGCCTTTGCCGCCCTTGTATGTCCTGTTGAGCAACGACATCTTCTTTTCGCCGACCAGGTTGATCTCCACAACCGATTCGCGGGGAAAAAATTCCAAAGCCAGGGCGCTGATCTCCTCCCCCGCCTTTTCAAACTCTTTTCTGCCTGTCGCCCTTGGACTGCTGCTTTGAAAACTCTTCATTCGCCCTTTCTCTTTCCTGTTCTTCTTCCTGTCTGGGATAAGGTATCCGGGGATGGAATATACCCGTGAGAAGCTGTATGTACTTTTCCTTTATGACGGCGATATCGTTCAGGGTCAGGCCGCTGTGATCGAGTTCGCCTTCGTTCATCCTCGATTCGAATATCTTGCTGACTATCGCTCTTATCCTGGGAACAGTCGGTTCCTTCAGCGACCTTACCGCGGCTTCGCTCGAATCGGCCAGCATTATCAACGCAGTCTCCTTGGATCTTGGCCTGGGACCGGGGTACCTGAAATCGTCTATATTGACGCCGTCATGGGAATCGTATTCGAGCGCTTTGTTGTAGAAAAACGCCATGACGGTCGTCCCGTGGTGTTCCCGGATACCGTCGATGACGATATCCGGCAGTTTCTCTCTCTTTGCCAGCTCTACACCTTCTTTGACATGGGAAGCCAGAATGAGCGCGCTCATCGTGGGGGCGAGTTTCTCGTGCTTGTTGACATTGTCGCCCTTGTTCTCGAAAAAATACTCCGGTTTGGCGAGCTTCCCGATGTCGTGATAGTAAGCCGAAACCCTGGCCAGCAGTCCGTTTGCGTTCACATCGAACGCCGCCGCCTCGACCATGTTTCCAAGCATGAGGGAATGGTGATAAGTCCCCGGGGCTTCCATGATCAGCCTTTTCAGAAGAGGCCGGTTGAGGTCGCTTAGTTCCATGAGCGTGAAATTCGTTGTGACATTGAAAAGAGATTCGAAGATCGGCAGAAGGAACATCACGAGAACCGCGCACACGAAACCGTTCGTTATCCCCCACAGAGCTCCGCCCAGAAAATCCCTGAAGGTGATACCTTCGGATATTCCGAAGCTCGTAATTCCGATTATATAGGCAATCGAAATGTACAGGAACATCGTATAAAAATTCCTCCGCTCCCTGAGCTGGGTGACGCTGATAATGGCGGCTGTCCCCGCAATCGCGGAGATGAAAACGTATTCCGCCGGGAATCCGGCGTGCGTGATAAGCATGAAGGAAGCGAAGAGTGTGAAGATCAGCGCCGTCAGAACGCCGAAGAAAGCCGTCGTAACAAGCGGAACGAACGCCACTGGGACCAGGTACCTGTTTATGGCCGGAACCATGGTGACCAGGGCCGTAAGGAACATATAGAATACGAGGATTATAAAAACGAGCGCGAGTTTTTTCCGTTCCTCCAGAATGTTCCTGTCGAATCTGTAAATGGCGATGCCGAGCACCGACACCAGTATGCCAATCCTGAGGATCTTGCCGAGGTAAAGGAGAATCCTCTTCCAGAATGATGAACTCATCTCGTTACGGGCTCTGTTGTCTTCGAGCGCTTCGAGGATATCCACCTGCCTGCGCGTGACCTTGTCGTGTTTAGCAATGATCCTCTGGTTTTCCGAAACCTTGAAAGCTTCCGCCACCCCGGCGATCTCCTCGGTACGTCTTCTTTTTGTCTCTTCCGCGTCGTAAATCAGGCTGGGCATGAGATGCGATCGCAGTATGCTGTAAAAAAGTTTTTCCGCTTTATCGTCATGCGGGAAAAAGATTTGCGCGTTTTCAACGATCACCGGTTCCAGTTCACCCTGCTCGACCAGCGGAGCTGTGGGGACCAGTTTTTCCTCTATCCCTGCTATCACGGTTATATGGGGATAATCCCTCCTTTTCAGCGGAGTGGCGTCGTTGACTATCCCGTTCTTTAAAAGAATCTTCTGGAGGCGGAGTCCTTCGGTCTGCATCTTTATTCTAAAACCGGAATCGAGCAGAAGCTCGACCGGATCGCGCCTGAGCCCTGGCGCGATATCTTTTATCCACGATATCCGTTCCGGTTCGGAGATGGAATCGGCTTGGGCGATCTCCCCGATCCTTGCCAGTAACGATTCAAGATCTTCGGGAAGGCGCCGGACGATTTCCTCCTTTTCCCTGAACACGGGAGGCACTTCGACGGCGGCCTTGGCCCGGTTGATCTCTATCTCCTGCTCGCTCAGGCGAACGATGAAATCGAACGGGGCTATTACATCGGTATTGGCGATGTCGCCTTCATTGAACTGGATGTCCTTGCTTTTCCTGGAAGGAGGGAACAACAATACGGAGAGGATGATGAATACGGCCATGAAAATGAGGGAAAGATTCTTACCGTCTATGTCGACGAGATCGAAGAAATCGGTCCTCAGACGCCCCGGCAGGCCGGACCTTTCACCTCCGTCTTTACCGCTTGCGGAGTCACTCATCACGGTCCTCCGGCTCCGAAGGCGCAACTTTGCGATCAGAATCCGAATTCGGCCTTTTCTCCTCCGGTACATTTCTGGTTCCGAGCGTGTTGAAGGCCTTTATGATGCTTTTAACCAGGCGATGCCTTACGACGTCCTCTTCCCCGAAAGTAACGAACCTGATCCCTTCGACTCCGGTGAGGATATCCTTCACGGCCACGAGCCCGGACCTGCCCGGATCGACCAGATCGATCTGTGTGATATCTCCAGTGATTACAGCTTTCGAATTGACACCCAGTCTGGTGAGAAACATCTTCATCTGCATCACCGTGCTGTTCTGAGCTTCATCCAGGACCGCGAACGCGTTGTCCAGCGTTCTTCCTCTCATATAGGCGAGCGGCGCTATCTCGAGAACATCGGCTTCGATCATCCGCTGCACCTTCTCTTTTCCCGTCATATGGGTGAGTGCGTCAAATATCGGCCTGATATACGGGTCGATCTTCTCTTTCAGGTCTCCGGGTAAAAAACCCAGGTTCTCGCCCGCTTCGACGACCGGCCTTGAGACATATATCTTCTCGACTTCTCCATTCTTCAGTGCAGCCAGCGCCATCGCCATTGCGAGGTAGGTTTTCCCTGTCCCTGCGGGTCCTATCGCGAATACTACATCGGAATCCCTGATCGCGTCAACGTACTCCTTCTGCCGGACACTCCTGGGGGAGACCTTGCGGCGCCGTGAAGCAGAGTAATATACCGCCGTCTCGTCAAGGGAACCGATACCGGACGAAACGGCCTCGCCGCCATGGATCACCGTCAGCACATCCCCTTCCGTTACATCGCGCCCGCCCCTCGCTATCCTGATCAGGGTCTCAAGCACTGAGGTCAACTCCTCGATATGCCTCGACGTTCCGGCGACGATTATTTCGTCCCCGCGTACGGTGATCTCCTGGTCGAAATGCTCCTCGATCAGCCTTATATTCCTGTCTTTTATTCCAAGCAGTCTTGCCGGATCGATCCCCGAAAATGACAACACTCGCCTGCGGTTCTTCTGTTTCACATTTATTCCTTTAACAGAAAACTCTTGGCCCGACTGATCGCGAGCCAAGAGTCAATATTGCAAGTCCTTTTCCTGCAGCCTGTTTCATTCTGACGGATATTCATCCCTGGGAACTGACAGTTCCTGGTCCGGGAATATCAGATCAGGATCGTTGATCTTGTCCCTGTTGGCCTCGTAAAGCAGGGGCCACTTGCGGTAATTGTCGTATATTTCCCAGTATCCGGCGATCTTGGCAAGCCATTCGTCCTGGGAAACCCTGTGTTTCCTCGGCCATTCCCTGGGAATCTGGAGTGTCCATCCCGCCAAAACCCAGTCAGGATCCTCGATCATTTGGTAATTGGCTCTCCATATCCTGGTCCACTTCAGAGGATCACCGTAGATATCCTCGTAGCCGGCCAGGGTCCAGAGACATTCGCCGTAAACGAGTTTCCATTCCTTTGGAAGAGCCTCGAGAGCGGCGATCTGGCTGGTCAGTTCGTCTATGTTCGTCACCAGTGCCGAATGTTGTCTTTCAGCGTCTCTGAGTTCCTTTGTGAGCCTGGTGATATCGTCCTTGTTCTTTTCGAGCCCCGCCTGGGCGGTCTCGGACCTCTTCTGAAGCGTTTCGAGTTCGGCTGCAAGCTGCGCGCAATACGTTTCCCTGTCCTTTTTCTTCAGTTTCTGGTACTCCTCGTCCTCGTAATACTCTCCCTTGGAAACGTCCACCACTCTGGGAGTGTACTTGCTGCAGCCGGCAACGAGAATAAGGATGACAGGGATCATAATCGTTAAATAAATCGCTTTTTTACTGAGCATTCCCATAACTCCCCTTCGCTAACCTGTTCTTTATTCTCTGCCACTGCCCTTTTTCAACTCGTGAAGTTTTTTCTCGAGTTTGGCAGGTTCTTCCTTTATCGCATCCACCTCGCCCATTTTACTTGAAAGCCTGCTGTTCAGATCCGCAACCTTCTCCCCTGTTTCCGCGGCTTCCTGTTCGTAGGTCTTGGCATCCAGTCTGGTCTCGTCAAGCGTGATGAGGCTGGTCGTACAAGGCCGGGCAGGGCCGCATCCGTTGAAGACCCAGGCGAGTGAACCGAAGAGCAGTAAAATGACAAGCCCTCTGCCAGCTAATTTCATAACTTGAAACCCTCCCTGCAATTATATTCTGAATCGACTATTGGATACGTTAATATCGCTCCGGCTTCCTGTCAAGTAAAAAGCCCGGTACATGATTCAATGCAAAAGACATGCCTGGACACTTCCAGTTATTCCTCATTCTTCCCGCCGGTAACCCGGATATGGAGTTCGTCCAGTATCGCGCCCTCCACCTCCGAAGGCGCTCCATCCATAAGTGACGTCGCACTTTGGGTTTTCGGAAAAGCTATAAAATCCCGTATCGAACTTTCGCCACAAAGAATCATCGCCAGCCTGTCGACACCTATCGCTATGCCTCCGTGCGGAGGCGCCCCATATTCGAATGCTTCCAGCAGGAATCCGAACTTGTTTTCAGCTTCTTCCTTTCCGATACCTATTACACTGAACAGTTTTTCCTGCAGCCGGCGATCGTGGACCCTTATCGACCCCGAACCGAGCTCGGTGCCGTTGCATACAAGATCGTACAGATGCCCCCTGGCGCGGCCCGGATCGTCGTCGAGAAAAGGTATATCTTCCTCTAGGGGCATCGAGAAGATATGGTGCGCGCTCTCCCACCCCTTGTCTCCCTCCACAAAAAGAGGGAACCTGTTGACCCATAGAAATCTGAACCCTTCCGAACCGTTCAGGAGGTGCGTTGTGCCGATTCTGGTTCTAAGCGTACCAAGCGATCTTTCCACTATCTGTTTCGGTCCGGCGACAATCAGCACGAGTGTTCCGGAAGGATCGGGGATGCTGAAAATCCCCTTCAGATGGTCCATTTCGCCCGATGAAAGGAATTTCGCGACCGGCGACTCTATTTTTTCGCCCAGAAACTTTATCCAGGCCAGCCCTTTCGCTCCGGCATCCTTCACGGTTTGTTCCAACTTCCTGATCTGGCTGCTGGAAAAAGAGACACCCTGTTCGAAGGAGATTCCCCTTACCGTTCCCCCCTCCCTTACCGCGGAAGCGAATGCCTGGAAACCGCTGCCCGCGAAGATTCCGGTCAGATCCCTGATCTGCAGATCGAATCTCAAATCGGGTTTGTCGCTTCCGTACTTCAACATCGCTTCGTCGTAATCGATCCTTGGAAACGGGATATCCGGCGCACCGCCCTTAAGCCTGGAGAAAAGCTCCCCGATCATGCTCTCCGCCACTTCGAATATCTCTTCCTCGGATATGAAACTCATTTCCACGTCGATCTGGGTATGTTCGGGTTGGCGGTCCGCCCTGAGATCCTCGTCTCTCAGGCATCTGGCCAGCTGGAAATA
>JBFYZH010000037.1:0-10028 GCA_041309605.1 Candidatus Krumholzibacteriota bacterium | reverse complement strand
ATGCCGAGCCACAGCGACACCCTGAAGGCAAGACTGGTCATAGGGAAAACGAAGGATAAAAAACTCGTCAACCTCACCTACAAGAAGGAGATAGGAACAATACGGGAGGCGCAGCCCCCGTTCGGCAACTCGATGGAGATCCTGGACGATCCCGAACTGGTCAAGGAGGAACGAAACGATAAAAGGGGAGAAGTGTTAATCGTCGAATCGGCGGCGAAGGTCTCGGAACGCATAAGCATGGATGTCACCTTCAACCGGAATTATTCGGACCAGAAATTCATGATCGAGGACAGGCGAAACAAGGAATACGAGACCAAGAACATAAAGGCGGGGCTCTCCTTCAAGTATCACAGCCGTGGAACGTTCGGGATATCGCTCAAACGCTCGGAATCGGATACGGAACTCGGCCCGACCTCCATAGCAAGTTACAGGACAAGGGACTACTCCCTTTCGGGCAGCCTGTCGCAGGCCCTTTCCGATTCCCTCAGCATGACAATCTCCGCGTCGACCTCGATGAACCAGAAGTTCTTCAAGAAAAGGGCGCAGAACCCCCGCGACGCCGATTACCTCAACTCGTCGCTCGATTGCGAGCTCGACGGGCATCTCTTCCATGCGATAAAAACGACCATCGCCTTCAGCACCCTCAGGACGGAGACGATAAATATCGACGCCTCGCTCTCGGGGGACAACAGGGTCGATTTTCAGTACCTGCTCTCGCCCAGGCTGGAGTTCGACCCGGTTCCATGGATAAAGCTCTGGCAGAAGTACGAGATAAAACTCGACTACACGGAATTCACCTTCGATCCCGATCGAAACTACCTGGACAGAAACACCTCCCTCGAGACGGACGCCTCGTTAAAGATATTCAAGTCCATGAAGCTCGGCCTCAATCACAACTACCAGATGAAGGACACGGGGAGTTACCTCTCGAGGACGGGGGGGGAAAAGCTTTACGGCCCGACCAACGAGAATTTCGAACACCGGCTGAGATTGAAATGCGATTACAACCCGAGCGTCGACATGCTCGTCTTTGTCAGGACCACGTACAAGACGCAGACGAGCAATTCCCTGGGGACGATAGACGGAAAAAGACGGGTAATCAGCACGTCGGGTTCCGATTCGGGGGATATGAAGGTGGGGTTCGAACGGACGCGGAAGATTGCCGATACGGGCAAACTCGATCTCGACGTGGCATATGTGAAAAGGTACGGCCCATTCATCTCCGAAGACAGGAAACAGTACTGGGAGATAAACATGAATATCACACTCGAATTTTAGGGGGCGCGAAATGACAAGCATGAAAAGAATATTGCTTTTGACGATCATGACGGCGATTGCGCTTCCCGCCGCCGGGTGTCTATTCGATCCGCGTTCCCCCGACGATCCCGATGCGGGCGGCGATCCCTGGATCGTGCCGATCCTGCCGAAGGATATATTTCTGAACATTCAGACCGGGTTCAGCACGGTGGCCAACTCGAACTACGAAAGAAGTCTCTCCGACGACTTCGTTTTTATTGCAAGGGCCGCCGACTGGCCCGATCCCCCCGCCTGGGGCAAGGCCGAGGAACTCGATTTCCTCACAAGGGTCAAGGGGGACTATACGGCGGAACGCGCCGTGCAATTCGGCGATGAAAACATGATTTTCGAGCGTGAAAATGTCGAGGTGGGCAGGGCGGAATACGAGGGATTGTACATAATAACCCTGGACAGGGGGGGCGGGGAGCCGGTGGAGACATACGCGGGAAAGGCGATATTCATAGTCGAAAAGGGCGCTACGGGATGGGCCCTTTCAAGCTGGGAAGACGTTGATATATATGAAACGTACGCGACATCGACCTACCTCAGGAGAACATTGCAGTGACCCCTGCCGCAAGGAGTGTGGCTTATCAGATATACTGCAGGCCTTTAATTATGACTTGATGGCGTTATGGCGATATGATATAATTTCTTCAGGAGGGTAAAAATGAGCGATAAAAAAATATGGCGGGTTATTGCCGCCACTGCGGTTTTCTTTATGCTTGGCGCATATGGATGCATCCTGAATCCGGCTGACGATCCTCAGCCCATCGATCCGATAGACATAGTATGGCCCGACCTGACCGAGAGGGATGATTGCATCGAAACGATCCTGCTTCTCTACAATAACTATAACAGGGTCGGTGACAGGGCGACGGCCGTTAATGAACACTACGCGACGATGCTTTATGACGATCCGGAGGGCAGCAACGACTACGTCTGGTACATGTCGGAAGCCGACCAGCATCAGCCGGGAGATCCTGCAATACTTACGAGGGCGGAGGATATCGAGGGAACGATCTATCTACTCACCAACGCCTCGCAGATGTCGATGACCATACCGGTGACCCCTTGGATCAATAGGACCGACGTTTGCGCCGACTGCTGGATGACGACAAGACAATATACGTACAATTGCACGATCAGTCACAAAGGGGAATTGCTGTCGTTCCACGGCGATACGGTGGAGATAGAATTCGTCGTAAGGCCTCATCATAACGATCCGAACAAGTGGGCTCTCTATCAGGCAAGCGACAAGAAAACTTTCTGACATTCCGAGCGAATGTATTTGCTCGCCCGGCTGTTTACGAGCCCCCTTCCCGCGAAGGGGGCTTTTTTTATGGGCGGGAACCGCAGGGAGCGAGCCACCGGCGGGGGTTCCCGGCGCTCTTCGGAATCACTTCCCCGCGCGGCCGTCGATTTGATCCTTCAAGGAACGCAGCGAAACGTCATCCGGGTCAAGTTGGAGCATGATGTCTATCTCCCTGGCCGCCCTGTCGAAAAGCCCCGCCTTCACGCAGTAGTCGATCAGTTGTTTTCGTCCCTCCCTTCCGTATCCCAGGTACATGACCTCGGCAAGCCCGTAGGCCCAGAAGAAATGCATCTTCTCCCAGCCGGCGACGGCGCCGGTCTCGTCTTCGAAATGAACGGATTCGATTTCAGGATAAAATACGCGCAAACCTTTTCCGCCGAGAAGGGCCTGCTTGAATAAATGCACCTTTTTTCTTTCCGTTCCCGATCGCCCTTCGAGTCCCTGCGCCAGGTCGACGCTTTTTCCCCCGGGATTTTTTAAGAACAGGTAATCCCCTTTTCTGACTTCCCCGATATCCCGGATCTCCCTGACCGCATGTCCGCAGATGCCGGCATACCGGAGGAACGGATCCGACAGAACACCGGGCTGTATTTCCGAACGGCGATGCAGCACCCCTGTCGCCCACGAGCACATGAAAAAACCGGCCAGCAGCATGTACGCGTACCTTTTTTCCGTCAGTTTATCCATCGCCATTCCGGCCAGGATCCAGACGGGAATCAGTGGGAGGTAAAGGTAGTAAAAGTAACTGTGCCGTATCAGGGGCAGGACCGGCGCGAGAAACAGAAAAAACAGGATGAGGGTTTTTCCCATCGCCCGTCTCGAACTGCGATAACGCCATGCGACGAGCATCAGGGCGAGGGGCAGTATCGATCCCCACAAGGCCAGACCGGACTGGTACTGCGGAATCCTGTCTGGGAAATAATCCCAGAAGCGCGCCATCCAGCCCGAGTAGGTCAGGACATTCCAGAAGATGTTGGTTCCGAACGCCGTTTCATACGGGTCGCCCGCCGGGCGCGGGATCAGGCCGCCCGATTTAGCCAGGAAGATCAGCGCGATGACGATGCCGCCGAGTCCAAAGAGCCATCTGCGGCGCGGAGAGGTTGGAAAGAAGAAGGCAAGCCCCGGAACAAGGAAAAGGGAGGTTTCTTTGCACAAAAGGGATAACAAAGCGGCTATTAATGAAAACGCCATCGAGATATTCCCCGGCCTCAGATAGAAACAGGCGGCGATCAGAGCGAAGAAGGTCATCGACACTTCCTGGATGCCGCTGATCCAGTGCATCGGCGTAAACGCCACCGGAGCCATAAGGAACAACAGCGCTCCGAAAACGCCGGCCCGTTCGCCTGCGCCCGCGCGTCTTGAAACAAGATAAACCAGCCAGGCGTTTGCAGCATGGAGCAGCAATATCGCGAGATGATAATATTGGGGGGCGGTTCCGAACAGATGCCACCCGGCCTGGAAAAAGAATTTGGTCGAGACGATGCGTTTGAAGGTGCCGGGGAATTCGTCTATCCCGCACGCGCGAAGGAGAAATTGAAGGTCGTCGAGACAGAAATAGACCCTCAGCGAGGGCCAGTATAGAAACAAGGCGATAAGGAAAAAATAAACGGGGTAGTAGTTTGTATTCCTGATATCCGGTCTGTTCATTAAAATCACCCGGCCGTGTCCGCAACGGTGGTTATATCGGTTCGAAAGGGGATTATAGGGGAGGAAGGCCCGATAATCCAATAAATTAGTGCGCCTTCGAAACCAAAACGAGCCCGGGCTTGCGTCCGGGCTCGTTTGCAGGAGTGAACGAGGGTTGAATCGTTCAATGCAGGTTGAAGGTGTACGGCACCCGCATCATGGCCGGCACCGGCACCACACCCTGCAGCGCTGGTTCGAAGACAAACTGAGACACGGCGTTCATCGCCGCCTTTTCCATTTCCCTTGTGACGTTGGAGCTCAGCACGGAAATGTTCCCCACCCTGCCGTCGGCGCCTACGAGGACTTTAAACACGACGGTGCCCTCGATGCCCGCCATCCAGGCGAGCTTCGGATATTCCGCGCGGACTATCTTCATGAGTACGGGTTCCCTGCGATTTGTGTCGAATACGGAACTCCGGCCGATTTCGTGGGGCAGGACGGGCACGATGTCATTTATCCCACCCGGAATATTTTTTGGGAAATCGATTACCCCGGCTTCATTTTCCGCCCGGTCATCCACGATGGGCGGCGCGATCCGGGGTTGAGGAATCTCTTCGGGCGGCGCAAGCGGGATATCGACCGGGTCGAAGTCGATATTGACCAGAGGCACGCTCGTCATTCTGTATGGGGTGAATTCGAACGGCGGTATGAGTGTGAACACGAGCAGGTGCAGGATGGCGGCCGCCCCGAGGGCCCATAATATCCTGCCCCGGTATTGTCTTTCCGCAATCGTTATCGCTCTGTACATTCCGAACCTCCCGCGTCATGGACCGGCGTGACGGGCGCACGAAAAAATATATCTTCGCGTTCGGTATCGGTCTTTTTCGGTGGGGAATTTCGGTGGCTTGCACCAATAATATAATAAATGCGCGTTACGCGGACAAGCTGATTTTGCGGGCCGATCCGTCACGGATCGGCCCGGACGGTGACCCCCGCCGTTGACAAAAACATTGAATTATTTTATCCTCGATCCTTCGAAGACCAAACCACGAATTTTTGCAACGGAGGAGCATTGTAATGGCAAAAATCAGAATCCTGCTGATCGAGGACAACCGCCTTCTCCGGGAAGGTATCGCCTCCGTGCTGAATGGCCAGGGCGATCTCGAAGTCGTCGCGCGAGCCGAAGACGGCAATGTGGCGAGTCAGTTGAAGAAGATGAAAACCCCGCCCGACATCATCCTTCTGGATCTCGGGCTGGAAAAGGAAAACAGCCTGAAGCTGATGTCCATGCTGCGGGAGGAAGTGCCGGCGGCGCGATTTATCGCCATGGATATGTTCCCCGAACAGCTCGACATCGTAGAGTTCGTGCAGGCCGGCGGCAGCGGCTTTATCCTTAAGACCGCCTCGTTGAACGATTACATAAAGACCATAAGGGACGTCGCGTCGGGCGAAAAAGTGCTTCCGCCGGCCCTGACCAATTCGCTTTTCACGCAGATCATCGAAACAGCGCTTAAAAACGGCAAGGAAATTCCCAAAAACTCGATACAGTTGACCAGTCGCGAGCGTGAGATCGTCGCCCTGATTTCCGAAGGCCTGGGCAACAAGGAAATCGCCGAGCATCTCCATATCGCCACCTACACGGTAAAGAGCCATGTGCACAATATCCTGGAAAAGCTGGCGCTCAATACCCGCTTGCAGATAGCGGCCTTTGTCCGCAGGGAAGAGACCGAATGACAGGGTCCCAGCTTCTGATTCCTCCCCGGTCCGCGAAACAGGCTCATTCTTAAGGACTAGCTCCTTTTCCATCCCTCGGGTCGATTTACCCGCACCCGTTATCCGGGTATATTTCATACATGAGCATTGCACCGGATAATAATAAGAAAGGAGCGGGGATTAATCATCACGGTGCGGCCAGTTATTCAGTTCGGTTTTACACTACGAAAGGAACAGATATGTCAAAACGAATGGTTGTACGGGCTGTCCTCATGATGTGTATTCTGGCATTTGCCGGAACGGTTTTTGGACAGGGCAAGGTTCAAAACTACTTCAACGACGCCTCGATCAAGGTGAAGGCAACGGACGATCCATTGCAGAAGCGCGAAATTCTCAACGACAATATTCAGGATATGTCCAAGGCGCTGGACAAGGTTCGGGGTTCATCGCTCGTTTCGGAATCCGACCGCGCAGGCATCGATCGCACCAGGGCCACCCTTCAGGAGAAACAGGATGAGCTCGCGGGCACCAATGGTTTCACGCGGGTTCCCGACGATCAGCTCAACGCCTTCTCCGATTATGTCGTGCAGGATATGGAGCAGGCCGACAAAATGATATCCATCAGCCTTGTGACTGCGCTTCTGATAGTGATCATTATTATCCTTATTACCTGATCTATGTATGAAGGTCGCGAATATTCGCGGGGTTTTGAATGAAAAACATGGTTTATCGATCTTTCGAAAAAGTCACGCGGGCACACTCGATGCCGATTGCGGGCGTCGCCTGTGCGGCGCTCGCGTTGTTACTCTTTTCATGCAGCTCCATCCCTCCTGCCCGGCGCGCGACCCCGCCCGAAGAGGAGGGTTGGCTCCCTCCGCGCTACTCGATCGTGTGCATCATTCACGGCGACGGCGGATATTCCTACCATGATACGGACGGCAACGCGCACAGAGCGGATGAGGTGACTCTTGCAAAGGCGAAAACGATTGCGGAACAGAACACGCAGGCAGAGATGTTTATTTTCCATGAAAGACACAGGAAGCATTTCATGCTTTTCTTCCCCCGTCGCGACGGAACATTTTATTACTATCGAAACGGCATTCTTATAGCGGAAGAATCGTACTGGCGCGATCAGGGCGAATTGCGTTTCGATCCTGAAATGGAGCTCTACAACCGTTTCCGCGCGGAAGGATCGCCAGGGCCGGCCAGTATAGTTATGTACTTCGGCCATGAAATTCCCGAATTCGGCGGGGAGGGCTATGATGCCTCGTACAGGAATCGGACCTTCACGATCGACGACCTGGCCGAAGGATTGAAAAGCATCACGCGGGATTCCACGAAGGTCGATCTCGTCGTGCTTTCCACGTGTTTCAACGGCACGCCCCATGTCATGGAAGCGCTTGCTCCGCACGCGCGGTACGTCATTGCCTCTCCCGATAATCTTCACCTCTCGTACTTCGATCTCAGTCCATTTGAACGGTTGGACATCGGTTTGCCGGACGGAGACGTATCGGGATTTGCGAAGACATTCGCGCAGCACGCGTTCGACAGATTGACGGAGGAATTGCAGACGACGGTCACCGTCGTTGTATACGACATCGATCTCGTCCGGCCATTCGTGCGATCCGTAGCAGCGGCCTACGATCGTACTTTGAACGCACTTAATGGGAAAACGCCCGGATCGATCGAGCGATGCGATTGCGCCGAAGATCCTGCATACGCGTTGCCGGAGATAAGCGAAGGGGTGACAGTGCTGTATCGCCCCCCGCGTTTCGGGCGCTTAAAGAACAAGGAGAATCATTCGGGTTGGGAATGCTGGAGGCTTGTGAAGTAATCCGGCGTTGCGCGAAATGTTCGCACAAAAAAGCCGGAACTTCAAAACTGGTTCAAAGGAAGAGATGAAACGTGAAACTTGCCACACATTACTATGTCCTCTCTTTAAGCGAGCAGACAAGCAGGCTTTACGAGGCGTTCCGGGATTTTCTCATTGATATTCAAAACAAGAATTTCCCGATCGAATCATCCGCGTTCATATGCAACACGGTCAGGCCGGCTCCCATCGACAGTCAGGTGCGGGAATTCATTCGCACGGCCGACCGGCACTTCGACCACTATTTCAAGCAGGATCCGCTTCGATTTGTCGTGGTCGGGGAGAGGAAATACCTGTCCATTTTCGAATCGGTGACGTCGCACCGGGATGTGTTGATAGGCGGGGTTGAAGGCGACTATACCGCCACTTCTCCGCACGACCTGGGAAAAATTGTATGGCCGATCGTCAAGGACGTAATGGCAGGTACAAATGAAAAAGCAATACGCAACCTGGAAACGGCGGAAAGCTCGCAGAATGTCGCTTCCGGAATCGAGGCGGTGGGACATCTGGCGAACTCGGGTGCGGGAAGCACCTTGTTTGTCGAGGAAGATTATCATATGAAGGGCGGCATTCGCAGTACGGATCATTCGCTCATTACGTCGGAAGAAATGGATATACGGGAAGTGATCGACGATGCGGTGGATGCCATTATCGAAAAGGTGCTGGAAAAGGGTGGAAACGTTGTTTTCCTGGGAAGCGGTTCGCTGACAAAGCTACGGAGAATTGCTCTCATCACGGCAGGCTGATTGCCCGGCTGATTGCCCAATTACAGCAAGGATCCTTGAAGGAGGTGAGGTAGAAATGCTTTTCACTATAGGAGTTATTCTGTTGATTCTCTGGTTACTCGGGTTGATCACGGCGCACACATTTGGCGGAGTCCTTCACGTTCTCCTGGTTATTGCGCTTGTGGTGATCGTTATACGGCTCCTCCAGGGTCGCCGGATATAGTGCGGGTAGTGCGGGATATTTTAGTGCCGCGGGTTTCGAAGGCTCGAAGGTCGCGGTGGGTGATTGCAGGATAATGGGTGATTGCAGGATAAAAGGAAAAGGAGTTCCAACATGAATAAATTCATCACAGCGATCCATACGGCGTTGCTCGCGAGTTTGTTACTCTCAACGGCCGCCTTCGGCGCGGTCCGCGAGGCGCCCCTCGTTGTCAACCACTTGTGCACCGTACTCGACACCATTCCGCTCGAGGCGATCCAGACGGCGCAGGACCTGTGCAAGTGGCACTACGCCAGAACGTCGCACGGAAGACAGCTTATGGTTGGGTTCGACAGGATCGAGAGTGTCGATCCGTTTTACGCGGCCATATGGCCAGGCGTGGGAGGCTCGCTCCCCGTCGAGCCCGGCATGCTGTGCATCTATACCGACGCGGTCGGGCCCGAAAGCTACTGGCGCGGCTCGGGAATCGATGTCACGCGGAGCATTATCACCGGGACACCGGCTCTTAATATCTCCGCCATGTGCTGGTGTACCGAGCTCAACACCGCCACGGAGAGCTATGTTCAGGATTACCTGACGGCGATGCAGACGCTCGAGAACGAGTTCCCGGACGTAGCATTCGTGTATTTTACCGGTACGGCTGAAAATAACGGAGCGTACGGCAATAACCGGTACCTGCGCAACAAGCAGATCCGGGACTTCTGTGTCGCGAACAACAAAATTCTCTATGATTTCGAAGACCTCGACTGCTGGTGGTTCAATCCGGCGACGCAGCAATGGGATTATTCGACCTATGAATACAACGGCGCCACCGTGCCGGTCGAGCATCCGAATCTTGCCGGCGATGACGCCGAGCATACGTCGTACGAAAGCTGCGAGCAGAAAGGGAGCACCGCGTGGTGGCTCATGTCCATGCTGGCCGGATGGTCGGGAACACCCGTGGTTTCCGGCGATAATTCGGATGGGCCCGCGCCCACCCTGGGGCTCTCGAGCTACCCGAATCCGTTCAACCCGTCGACGACCATCGTCTTCTCTCTTCCTTCTCAGGCGCACACCAGGATCGAGATCTACGATACGGCCGGAAGACTGGGGAGGACACTTGTCGATGAAGTACTCGCCGGGGGTCCGCATCAGGTTCTGTGGGACGGCAGGGACAAATCCGGCTGCCGGTTAAATTCAGGCGTGTATTTATACCGAATTACCGCGGGAAATGTCTCCACATCGAGGAAAATCGTCCTTCTCCGGTAATCGGGCGTGATCCGAGTC
>JBFYZH010000036.1:0-106970 GCA_041309605.1 Candidatus Krumholzibacteriota bacterium | reverse complement strand
AGACCGGCATCATTATCACAACGGTAAGGAAAAGGGCCAGCCCGACCAGCAACTGCGCCGGCGGCATCTGCTGCGTACCGAGAGCCTGCCGCAGAAAGCTGAATACGACGACTATCCTGGTAAACGAGGTCATCATGACCAGTATCGCCGGAGCGAGCGACAGCACCGTCAGGCCGAGGACTATCTCGATCGGAAGGCTCAGGCGGCCGTCACCCGCTCCCGGCCCGTTCGTTGAAAGACCGGGGATGTTTATAGTCGTGCCCCCGGTCCCCGACTGCCCCGTACCCTGGGCGGTCAAGACCGAAGGCGCAGGGACAATCAAGACCGCCAGGACGGCGGCCGTCACCATGACTCTTGTAAAAATACCGTTCAATTCCTTTCGCCTTTCCGATACCGCTCGATTTTTCGATCGTCAGAGGAAAACCTTTCCTTATGCCGGGGGGCAATTGACATGCCACGCGGGAAAAGCGGAAAATTGAGCCGCGGGGAGGGAAAATCCTTCCCGGTCACGCAAAGTAAAGCGGATAAACAAGATGCGCTGCCGGTTAAGATCGCCGGCGGCAAGTTTGATCATGGGGGGCAGGACCCGGGCGGCATGCCTGGAGCAGGCGCGGACCGAACCGGCAGGAAATCAACCTGTGGAAGATCCCTTTGCACCGATGCCCGAAAAGGAAAAGGACTGGAGATGCCTGACGAAACTCCCGACCTTCGAGGGCTCCTTGGCGACCGGGATCTCCGAGGGATCGAATTCCGCGAGGGAGGATACATTCTGGGGCGTGATCCCCAGCAGGATGACCCTGCCCGCGACTTCGACCATGCAGAGCCTGGTCCTCTGGCCCAGTGGATACGATCCGACGACGTTAATGCACTCCGCGCGCCGGCCGTTTCCCTTGAGCACGAGTTTTTTCAGCATTAAAACCGTGGCGTAGATCAGCATCGCCACGATGAGACACGCTATGGCGATCCTTCCCGCGCTCGGCAATATCGAACCCGAAACCGCCGCTTCGAGTCTCGCGGAGAATCCCGCGAGGACGATAAACGCCATGGTCGCGATCGTTCTGATTTTCATCGCACACTCCCTGTCAGATTACAGTCTGCCTACGAGTCTTGTCACTCTGATTGCGAAATTGCCCTCGACCACCGTGACTTCGCCTTCGGCGAAAAGTTTGTCATTCAGATACAGGTCGACATTATCCCCGGCTTTCCGGTCCAGTTCCAGAACCATCCCCGGCGAAAGGCTCATGATCTCCTCGACCGATTTACGAGTCCTTCCCAGCTCGACCCTTACCGACATCTGGACATCCATCAGAAGACCGATATTGTCATTGCCCCGCCTGCCCGTCCCGGTGGAAGGCCTGACGTCGGCCGTCCTGAACTCCTCCAGGACGCTCTCCGGGGTTATCTTTCCCTTTTCCAGTTCGTCGATGACGCTGGATATCGATTCTTCGACGTCACGGGGAGCTGGCATGGCCGTTATTTTTCTTCCCGCCGCGCCAGATCCGTTTTTCTTGTCGCCCGGTCCCGCAGCCGGCGTTCCCGGAGTCCCGCGACCGTCGCCGTCCGTTCCGGACCTTTCTCCGTCACCGGCGACCGCGCCATCCCGTGGATCCACATCCGTCATGACCTTTCCCGCCGCGCCGGCCTTATCGTTCGTATTTTCGCTATTTCTGGTTTCCACCTGCGCCTCCTTCAATATCGACAGCCGTCATCTTCACGGCTTTTCTGCCGTTGACAAGCCCGGGAAATCCCTTGAACTTCCTGATTCCTTCGACGATGATATCGACCGGTTCGTTTATTCCGTTATCGAGGACGATAAGATCGCCCTCCCTGAGGTTTCTCGCCCTGCTGACCGTTATCTCCGTTTTGCCGATTTCGACACTTATGCCCAGAGGCACCTTCCGGAGCGTGCCGAGGAGCATCTCCGCGTCTTTTTTCCTTTCATCCGGAGTCCGTTCCGGAATTTCATCGACCGGATCGAGAAGGTCGATGACCGATTCGAACGAGGAAACGGGGATACAGAACTGGATCATTCCGGAAAACTCCCCCATGTTGACCTCGTAATCCAGCTTCACCACCCTCTCGCTGCTCGCGCATATATTGACGAATTCGGGATTGTTCTCGATTCTCGATATGGACGGGTGCATTTCCACGAATCTCTTGGAGCCGGCGGCAAAATCCCCCAGCAGTTTTTCCACGATCTTCATGGCAATCCTGATTTCGATCTCCGTAAGTTCCCTCTTCTCGTCGAGAGGCTTCCCGTTCCCGCCCATAAGCTTGTCGACAAGCGAAAAAATGATTGCAGGTTCGATTTCCACGACGCTCTGCCCCCTGAGCGGCTGCAGGTTGACTATCCCGAGGCACGAGGGATTCCCGGCGTTATTGACGAATTCCTGGAAAAGAAGGTGCTTCGGCCCCTTCGGGACGACCGTTATGCTTCCCCTGAAATAGGTGGAAAGGGTCATTGACGCCGCTTTCGCGAACCCGTCGCTGATCGTCGCCAGATTATTGGTGAACCCCCTGGACAACGAATGGGGCTTCGTAAAATCGTACGCTATCGCGCTCAAGGCGGCGCCTATATCGATCGGTTCAAGGTCGACATATCCGTCCTGTATCGATCCGAACAGATCGTTCGCCTCGGCCTGCGTAAGTATCCTCGACACGGCCTCTCCTCTACTGAATCACGAAATCCGAGAAATAAAGCTGCATCAGGTCCCCTGAAAGAAGGGACTCGTTGATCCTTCTGGTCAATTCCGTTTTCAAGGCGTTTCTCTCCTCCAGCGTGTCTATGTCGGTGACCTTTTTCCCCGAAAGAAGGGAAATGACGTCATCCCTGAGCTGCGCCTGGCGCTCGGTCACCTCGGCCTGGACTTTTTCATCTGGCACCTCGAGACCTATCGTGACCTTAAGATAATAGAGCTTGTCCCTCTCGGTGAGATTTACGACGATGTCCGGGAGCATGACAATGGTGCCGCGCGTGCCGGTTTCCTCCGGCTTCTCGACCTTGGCTTCGGGTTCGGCCTGCTGAACCTCGTCCCGGTTGTTAGAACCGATCATCTTCACCATCATGAACGCTATTGCCGCCTGGAAAACGATGACTATACCTATCAGGACAAGGGGATTCGTCAGGATAAGTTTCTTCGGCTTTGGCGCCGCGGTATCTTCTTTTTCCTCGTCATCCATCATTTTCCTCCTCGTTAATACCTTCCCCGGAAGGCACGCCCCTTAGATTTTCCTTCTTCAGCCTTGCCTTGTAATCTACGAATATTTCGACCCGCCTGTTCTTGCTCCTGTTCTCCGGTGTTGTATTATCCACCAGGGGTGAGTACTCCCCCCTGCCGATGGCGGTGAGCTTTTTCCCCGGAACACCGAAACCGTTGATATACTTAAGAACCTTCACCGCCCTTTCGGCGGACAGTTCCCAGTTCGAAGGGAATTTCGGCGTGCTGATCGGCACATCGTCCGTATGCCCTTCGATCCTCACGTTCGAATCGAATTCAAGGAGAACGGAGGAAAGTTTCCTGAGGATCTCCCTGCCTCCCTCGTTCATCTCGGATTCACCCGATGGAAACAGGACCGGATCTTCCATCCTTATCAGCATACCCTCGTCCGTTTCGACGATTTCAACTGCGTCCTGCAATCCCTCTTCCTCTATATATTTCTCGAAATCGTTGAACTCCTCCCTGATGCGCTCTATCTCTTCCTCGTACTTTCCGGTCTTCGGAAGCTGCTCCATCTTTATGGCCGACGTATCGAACGTCATTACGCCCAGCGCTCCCAGCAACGACCCGACCGCTTTTTTATATTTCGACTCCGATATGGACGACATGGCCGCCAGCATGATGAAAAAACACAGGAGCAGCGACATCAGGTCGCCGTACGTCACCATCCATGCCGGCGCGCCCGCGTCTCCGCCTCCGCTTTTCTTCCGTCTTCTCATTCCTTGCCGTCATCCTTGTCCATCAACGCCCGCTCCTTCGGCGATATGAACGATTTGAGTTTTTCGCCGACAACCCTCGGGGTGTCGCCGGACTTTATCGCCATGATCCCTTCCAGAACGAGTTCCATCCTCTCGAGTTCCTTCTGCGATCTTCCCTTCAGCTTTTCCGCAAGCGGAAGGCACACGAGGTTCGCGACCACCGCCCCGTACAGGGTCGTCAACAGTGCGACGGCCATCCCGGGTCCTATCTTGCTCGGATCGTTCATCTGGCTGAGCATCTGCACGAGCCCGACCAGGGTTCCGATCATACCGAACGCCGGAAAGAATGTTGCCATGGTCTTCAGGATATTCTGGCCCTCCTCGTGCCTTGACTCGAGCGCAGTCATCTCGTTGCCCATGATAGCGCCGAGAAGCTCCGATTCGGTGCCGTCGACGGCGAGCATCAGTCCCTTTTTTAAAAACGTATCCGTCTCGTTGCCTGCCTCCTCCTCGAGCGACAGCATTCCCTCCTTGCGGGCTTTTTCGGCGTACTTCACGATCGCCTCGATCGTCTCGGCCAGCGTTCTTTCCTTGTGCAGGAAGGTCTTGAGGGTCACGCTGAACAGCTTCGTCATGGACTTCAGCGGAAAACTGATTAGCGTGGCCGACAATCCGCCGCCGATCGTCATCAGCACCGACGGTATGTCGACGAACCCTATGGCGTTTCCGCCCTGCAGGATCGCGAGGACAACAAGGCCGAATCCGGCGATGAGACCTATGATCGTCGCAAAATCCACTTAATCCTCCCGCTGCCCGCGTTCGTTCTTCGAGCTATTCCGGGTTCCGGCCGGGAAATTCATGCCCGTGCCTTGCATCCTCCACCCCGGCCGGTATGACATACATCGGAAAACGGCTGCGATATTCCATGACCAGGGCGAGGACATCCTCCAGTCTGTCCCTGAGCATCATCTTCCGGCCGGTCGTGAAACTCACTATCGTATCCGGAGTCTCCTCGATCGTTTCGATCAGATCCGAATTGATGATTATCTGTCTTCCGTCAAGCCTGGTCACCCTTATCATCTAAAGACCTACTTTTTCAGATTGACCAGTTCGGTCAGCATCTGGTCGCCGACCGATATGATCCTTGCGTTCGCCTGGAAACCCCTCTGGGCGACGATCATCTCGGTGAACTCGCCGGCCAGATCGACGTTGGACATCTCCAGTTCTCCCGGCGATATCATCCCTCTGGCGTTCGTGCCGGCGAACACGAGATTCGCCGTACCGCTGTTGGGGCTGAAAATGAACATGTTTTCGCCGACCCGGTTCAGCCCGCTGGGGTTGTTGAAATCGGCCATCGCTATCTGCGCGAGATCCCTGTTCGTACCGTTCGAAAACTGCCCGTTGATGATGCCGTTGCGGTCGATGGAAATCGTCTGAAGGATCCCCATTCCCATTCCGTCGACGTCGTTCATCCTCACCGAAAAGGCTGAATTGAACTGTGAGAGGCTGTTTGTCGAACCTATTTCCCCGGCATCAAGAATAACGGACGAGTTTTCGGAACCGTTCCCGAAATTTATCTCGATACGTCCCGAAGCCCCGTTCGTGGTGAACGATGATAAAAGCCCTCCCTCGGTGAAACGGGCCACTCCGCTCGCCCCGTCGGTTATTTGGGCGACCCCGTCCACCTCGGCCTGCCAGTTCCAGACATTTTCATCCGGAACCTTGGTGAAGATCAGCGAAAGATTGTGAGTGTTACCGAGGGAATCGTATATGATCGACGTCATGTTGAAATCCGTCCCGTCGCCGGCGTTTTGTATCGGAGTAAACGTGAAAGCCGACAACGAATCGCCGTCCTGGATCACGTCGATATTGGCTATCTCGAACGATTCACCGACCGCTCCGGTGACGACGATCCGTCCCCTGCCGTCGACTTCGACATTCCCGGCCGGCAGATCGAATACCGTCTCCATCAGGGCGGTGAGGTCGCCCAGCGTCGTCGCGCCGACGTTGACGTCGAACCCTTCGTTATCCATATCCTGGGCTCCGACGTCCCCGTCGACTTCGAGATAGCCGTCCGTTATATCAAGTCTCGATCCGTTGACATAAAGATCGGCCAGCAGATCTTCCGTCGTCGCATAAGTCCTCAGGGCGTTGTTCGCCGCCTGGGTCGACCCCGCGGCGATGTCCGGGATGCTGAAGAATTCCTCGTTGAACTGGTAACTGCCGTCGACGAAAATCTGCAAATCGTCGATCCCCATCGTTCCCGCGGTCACCTCGATCGCCCCTACGCTGTTGATCTGAACCGCAGCCGCGGGATCGCCCTGACGCAGCGCCGATTGTATCGCGCTCACAAGCGCCTGGAGCGAGCTCGTCGACGTCACCAGATATTCTCCCTCGACGACCGTTCCGCCCACATTGGCCTGAATGGTGATGGCGTCGTTGAGGTTCAACCCTATCGACCTGTCGTTGCCGGAGAACAGTTCGAGAAGATCGTCAGTCCCGTCGGCAGCCGCCATGAAAGTCCCGGTTCTCGTGATCGTCGCCTGCGGTTCGACTGTCGAGGGAAGATTGCCGTCTATCTCTATCTCGCTCGTGGCTCTGGCCGGAACGATCAGGGAGGTCGGGATCATTATATCCTCGACCCCCTGTCCCTGCTGGATATTGCCGTAACTGTCTGCGATGATCCCCTGGAGCTTGTATCCGTTCCCCGGATTGACCATGTACCCCAGGCCGTCGAGACTGAATGCGCCGCCCCTCGTGTAGTACTGGGTGTACCCGTCGCTCATGATGAAGAAGCCTTTGCCCTCTATGGCGAGATCGGTCATTATCCCGGTGATCTGCATGTTGCCCTGCGAAAAATTCGTGTCTATGCTTCCGACCGAGGAACCGAGACCTATCTGCTGCGGGTTCGTGCCGCCGGTTCCCTCGGAAGGCCGCGAAGCGCCCCTTATGGTCTGTGTAAGCATCTCCCTGAAAGTCACCCTGCTGGCCTTGAATCCCAGCGTGTTGATGTTGGCGATATTATTGCCTATGACGTCGAGCTTCAACTGATGGTTGGCCAGTCCCGTTACTCCCGCGAATAGTGATCTCAGCATCTCCGGGTCTCCTTCCTTGCGACCGCGCACGCGGTCTTTTTCACCGTCCGTCTACTCGGAAACTTCGATTACCTGTGCCAGGTTGTACTCCCGGCCTCCGACAGTAAGATATGCGTTGCCGCTCATGAACTTCAAAGACGTCACCCTGCCCGTTATGAAGGGCGACACTTCCTTCTGTATCCCGTCCTCTCCGGTGTAGTTGATGCTGACGGAATAGGATCCATTCGACACATCGTTTCCATCCTGGTCCTTCAGATCCCATTCGACGTCGACATATCCCTCGCCGTCAGCCTGAACCGAGAGCGTTCTGACAGTCTTTCCCTCGGAATCCGTTATCGTCACTTCCGCCGTTCCGGCGGATGACGCGTAAAATCCGCATGATGTGGCCGCGTTTTCCCCGACATCTACCGTGTCGCCCTGAATCACCACATTCTTGCCTATCAGTGTCGTCGAAAATGCGTTGTTCATCGACTGGGTCAGCAGGACGTTCGAATCGATCCCGCTGGCGATATTCGCGAGCTGCTCGAGCGAACTGAACTGGGTCATCTGGGCGATGAATTCATTGTTATCCATCGGTTCCATGGGATCCTGATGGCTCAACTGCGTGACCAGCAGTTTGAGAAAATCGTCCTTATCCAGAATGCCGTTCTGCGATTCGGTCGAAGCCGCAGTACTTGAATTCACGCTGGTTACTTCCACAATATTCCTCCTGACGACCGCCGGTCTTCTCAGGCCAGCAGATCTATTCCATCGGCGGACCGAGTCCCCGTCCAATGTCTGCCGGCGGCGACCGCGTCCTTCCTGTGGGCCGTTCCGGCCACGGTTTCTTCATCCGGACCGTTCCACCCGGCATGTTTCTCCGAATCGTTTACCGAAACATCGAGGTTCTCGAGGGTAAAACCCTCCTGAGATATGGCCTGGGCGAGTCTGCCGGTGCCGCTGTCCACTGCATTTTTCACGGCTGCGGATTCAACTATGAAAGAGGCTTTTACTTTCCTGTCCTTAATCGATACGCTGATCTTCATCTCTCCGAGCTCGGGCGGAAACAGGCGGATCTTTATTTCGTCTTTTCCCGTCCTCGAGACTGCTTGCGCGATCTGTTCGACAACGCCTCTTTCGGCGTTTTCAACGACATTTATTTTCTGTTCGATGTTCAATTTATGGACCGGCGCCGGACCGCCCGAAACATGCCCCGCGTTCATTACCGTTCCGGATACATCGCGGCCCTGTTCCGCGTGGAGGATTTCCGCAGCGGCGCCGGGGCGGAATTTTTCAGCGCGGATCGATATTCCCGGACCGCCGTGATCCGCGTCCCGATTTTCCGGAGGACGATTTGTCCCGTCGTTGCCGGTCTTCGTTCCGCCGGCGCCCCCGGGCCACAGCCGGCTTTCCCGTATCGAATCGCCGGTATCGCCTGCCTTTATGGTCAAAACGTGCGCTTTTCTCTCTTTACCGGCCGATTTGCCCGAATCTCCCATCGCCTGTTCCATCCGGGAACCCGGCATGCATGACGACCCCTCGGTGCCGCGCGTGCGGATCGAATCTGCAAATGCCGCTTCCACCGCGATTGCCGCGGAATTCCGCTCCTTTACTTCCCTGACACGGAGCGTGTTTTCGGGAGAGCCCGCGGACGCCGGTTTTTCTTCCGCCGGCGTTGTCAAAGGCATCCGTTCCTCCGGCCTGACCTTTTCAGCGGGGACTTCCCCCCTGTGCGGCGGAGTGATGTTTGCATTCACATCTCGGGAAAACATGCGATTTTCCGCCGGATTCCTTTCCGTTCCCGCGTTCGCGGTCTTCCCGGGCTGAAAACCCGTTTGAGCGCGAGCGGTCGTGGAATTGTTGTTTTCCCCGCTCAGAAGTTCCGCGAGAAATTCCGCCGGGCTTCCCGCTTCAAGTATCCGCCCGCTTATTCCCTCGACGATCCTGTCCACCGACTCGAGCAGCGATCCGGCCGCTTTCGCTGTTTGCGAATCCCGCATGATCCCGCCGGTGATGATCCTGTCCGGATTCGCCTTTTCCGCCCGGATCGGATTACCCGCCCGCGCGCTTTTTCCGAGCGGCCGTGCCGCCTCACCCGCGGGGACATCCTTCTGCCTGGCGGGAATATTGCGGGGCGCGACAAGATCGATGAAGGAGCTCATCGCGAGCGATCCGTCCCCGGATACGGACAATTTTTTAGCGAGCGCCGTTCCGTTGTTTCTGCCGGCGGCCTTGTGTCCTTTGCCCGTTACATTTGCGGTCACGTTCATAGAGCCGACCTCGTCCCCAATCTTCGGCTTACTTCCGCCGACAATTCCGGAGGAAGTGCCGCCATCAGTCTTGCCGCTTTCTTGTCCTTCATCGAGGAAATGATCTCGACCAGCAGGTCCATCGTCAGCGACGAAGCTATCGGCGCGGCGCTTTCCGGTTTCATGGAATCATACAACTTGGCGAGTTTCGCTATCTGTTCCACATGAACGGTGTCCGCGGGTCCCGAGGCTTCGGTGATATTCGCAAGATACCCCTCGAGTTCCCGGCGCATGTCGGCCACGATCCTCTTTTCGAGTTCCATGTCGTTACGAAGGCTGAGCATTTCGGCGACGCTTCTCTGGAGATTGATCTTCTGCGTTTCGATCGCCTGAAACTGGACCTTCGCCAGGGTGACCTTGTCCGTGTCCACGGCCGTCTCCAGTACCGGCACTTCCGGGCCGAACCTGAGAAAACCCATGGAGTAAAGGGCGCCCATCGATATCAGGACGAAGCTGAGCATGGAAACCGCGATTACTTCTTTCATAACTCCTCAATATTTCTTCTTTTCCCGTTACGGTAACGGATTATCCGTCTTTTACCGGTAATGTCCGAGCGCAAGGGATATGCCACCGAAAAAATCCCGGCCTGCCGGGGGAATGGACCGTTTGAACGGATTGTTTTAGAATTAGTTAAAGGAGATGCTCATCGTCGCCGATAATACGTTACTTGCGGTGTATTCGTACAATCGGGAAAAATTTACCCCGGGCGCGGGATCATATTTTCCCTTTTACCGGCGGCTCTTGAACCCGTCCGCATCCTTGTGGCGGGAGTGTACGAGAGCAAGGTCGTCGGCCGTCCTGCCCTGGCTGCTTTCAATATGCCTGCGAAGGGTTTCCACGTTCCTGAGAACGACCTTCTCCCACATGTTGTGAGTCACGGAGTCACGGATGACCTCTTCCCTGCTTGCTTTTTCCTCATTGACGGCATCGATCACCGCGATCTTCTGGCCTTCTATACCACGATCGAAGAAGCTGCATTCGCCGTGGAATCTCGCCGCGCGTCCCAAGTCGATAGTCTCCGACATCGCCCGGACGCAATCTTCCATGTGGTCGTTCTTGAGGAAGTACCAGTTTTCGAGCCTTTTCTCTTCGGCGCTTCTCTTAATCCCGGCTTTGCGCAGCTCCGCAACACTCATCATTTTTTTCTGCTCGAAATATCTGGCGATTTTCTGCAGTTTGCGGACCCTGCGTTTCATCTCAGCTCACTCCATCGGCTATCAGGGCAAGCGCGGTTTCGGTATCCCTAAACGACACGTGTTCGGCGATATCCTGGCGGAAGAAATCCCGCAGGCCGCCGTTCATCTCGATCGCCTTGTCAATCGACGGATTGCTCCCAGGCTCGTACGCCCCGATGTTGATAAGATCTTCGGCCTCCCTGTAATCCGACATCCATTTCATCACCCTGTCGCGTCGCTCCTTCTGTTCGCCGTTCAGGAAGACCGGGGCGAGCCTCGAGATGCTTTCGAGTATCTCGATCGCCGGGTACTGATTCATGTTGGCCAGACGCCTGGAAAGAACGATATGCCCGTCGAGGATGGCCCTGATGGCGTCGGTAAGCGGGTCGGCGCTTATGTCGTCGCCCTCCACGAGAACAGAATAAAATCCGGTGATGCTTCCACAAGCCCCGTTTCCCGCTCTTTCCAGCAACGCCGGAAGTTTCGCGAACACCGAAGGAGTGTACCCCCTCGCCGTCGGCGGTTCTCCGACAGCGAGTCCTATCTCGCGCTGGGCCATGGCGTACCTGGTCACCGAATCCATCATGAACATCACGTTTCGTCCCCTGTCCCTGAAATACTCCGCTATCGCCATCGCCGTTTCGGCGCCTTTCACCCTCATTACCGGGCTCCGGTCGGACGTCACGGCGACGATGACCGATTTTTCCAGCCCTTTCTTTCCGAGGACGTTTTCGATGAATTCCCGGACTTCACGTCCCCTTTCTCCTATCAACGCTATGACATTGACGTCGCTGATCGCGTTCCGGCATATCATGCCGAGGAGAACGCTTTTTCCGACTCCGCTCCCGGCGAAGATGCCCATCCTCTGTCCCATCCCGCACGGCAACATGGAGTCTATCGCTTTTACCCCCGTTTCCATCATCCTTGATATGGGGTTCCTGTCAAGAGGAGAGGGCGCTATATTGTCCGTAGTCCTCCACTCTCCGGTCGATATGTCGCCCCTGTTATCGATGGGTTCTCCCATCGCCCCGATAACCCTTCCGAGAAGTCTGTCGCCGACCGGGATGCTCATAGGCTTGCCGGCCGGAAAGACCCTGCTTCCTTCGCCTATGCCGATGACCTGGCTGAACGGCATGAGGAGGATTCTTTCATCGCGGAAGCCCACCACTTCCGCGATCAGCGGATCCTCGTGCCTGCCGGTTTCTATGCTGCACATATCGCCGACCGAGGCCTTTATCCCCTCGACTTCGACAACAAGGCCGATCATTCCGGCGACAAAACCGCTTTCCTCCACGGGCGACGATTCAGCGAGGGCGGTTTGAAGCCTGGTCCATCTCTTCTTCAACAGACTTTCCATATTCCTTTTCCAGTATCTTTTTCAATTGTTCGAGTTGCCCCGATATCGTGGCATGAAGCGCCCTGCGGGCCGTCTCCATGATACACCCCCCGCGATCGACGGATTGATCCCTGACCACTTTTACATCGGCCAGCCGCCCGGCGAGATCGCTGTCGCCCGAGAGCAGTTCGTCGAGCAGGTCCGCGTCCAGCGGGTTCAATCTTATCCGTACCGGAAGTTCCCTGTCCATGAGCTCCAGGCACGCTTCTATCTGTCCCTTGAGGCACACCCTTACGTTTTCCGATATTTCGTGTTTGACGACCATGGCCGCCATCCCCGCCACAAGATCGAGAAGGCATTTATCCAGTTCCACCCTGAAGGTCCTCGTCGCATCCTTTATGCTGGCGGAAAGCGACATGACCTCTCCGGCTGCTTTCCTCCTCCAGGAATCCGCTTCTTCAAGCCCCTTCTGCATTCCCCTCACATACGACACCTGGATACATTTTCTGAAGTTTTCCTCCCGTTGTCTTCTTTCTTCGCGGCTCGAGACCGTCGAAATGCCGAACCTGTCCGGATCGCCCATGCCCGGGAGCAGCTCAAAATCGCCGCAAGGCGCGTCCGGGTCCGACTGTCGCATCAATTCTTCAATCGCCATCTTCGCTCTTTCCGGTCGTCACTCAACGATGACCGATGTTGCTCCGCCACGGCCGGCCACCACGATACGGCCCTCCCCTTCAAGCCGCCTCACCACGTCCGCGATTCTCTGCTGCATGGCCTCCACTTCGACCAGCCGCATCGGGCCGAGATATTCCACTTCCTCCTTGAGGCTTTCCGCGGCACGCTTGGACATATTCGAATATATAAGGTCCTTGATTGAATCGCTCGACGCCTTGAGCGCGATCGCCAGTTCCTTGCTTTCGACCTCCTTGAGCACCTCCTGGATGCTCCTGTTGTCGAGAAGCTCGATATCCTTGAACACGAACATGCTGTTCTTTATCTCCTGGGCCACCTGCGGATCGATGTCCTCGACACCTTCCAGGATATCCTGCCACAATTCCAGGTCGATCGCGTTAAGAGCGTCGGCGACCGTTTTTGTGCCGCCTATGGAGCCCCTGATGTGCTCGAACTCGCTCGATATGTGCTTCTCCAATACTTCCTCGATCGATTTGAGCACATCCGGGTTCGGTTTATCCATCGTCGCCATCCTGTAGGCGACTTCCGACTGCACGTCACCCGGAAGTTTTGCCAGCACGGGACCGGATAGCGGGGGATCCAGGTTGGCGAGCACCAGCGCGATGGTCTGAACGTGCTCGTTCTTCAGAAAGTTCGCTATGGTGAGGGGTTCCACCTTTCTTAGCATTTCGAAGGAAGTTCCCTCTCCGAACCCGAGCACCCTGTTCATCATCCGTTCGGTTTTTGCGTCGCCAAGGGCCTTTCTGAGGACCTTCTCCGCGAAATTGAGCCCTCCCTGCGATATGTATCCGTGTATGCTCATCATTTCGTAGAATTCTTCCAGAACGCTCTGCTTCTCCTCGGCGGTGACGGTTCCCGTCTTGGCGATCTCGGAACTGAGGGATTCGATCTCGAAATCCGAAAGCTGCTTGAAAACCCTGCTCGACGCGTCCTCACCGAGGGATATCATCAGTATGGCGGCTTTTCTGACGCCACTCACCTTGCTTCTTGCCGCCGCGTTCGCGTTCTTGTTCATCGCGTTCATATTCCCTTTCTAACTTTCAGCCATCCATGTCTGGACGAGTTTGGCCACCTGTTCCGGATCGTTGCTGGATATCTCCCTGGTTCTCTCCTCCAGGGATTCCTCCGCCGTGATCGGCGCAAGCGTCCCCGGCGCCGCGGACATCCCTTTCCCCCCCGCGCGCATCACGGCCGGTGTCCTGAAAACCGAAAAACCCGTCCCCTCCGAGAACATCTGCCCGAGATGCTTGCGGAAGAAGAGGAACATCATGACCAGGATCGCCATCGTGATCACCTTGCCGATTACTCCGGGCAGCCAGTCCATGACGGGGGTCCGGAACGTTATGTCTTCCACGCCCATGGATGGAAACTGCAGGTTCACGATCTTTATCACATCGTTCCTTTTCGGATCGAAACCGACCGCGCTCTTTACAATGGCTTCCAGCTCGGACAGTTCGGCGGCCGAAAGCGGTGAGTACTGGCGGTTGCCGTCTTCGCCCGTCTCGTAATGTCCATCCACGGTTACGGCTATCGTCAGTTGTTTTATCCCTCCGCTCCCCCCGACGATCGTTTCCAATGTCCTGTTTATATCGTAATTTGTGGTCGTGTTTTCGCTTCTCGAGCCGTCCTGTTCGTTGCTTTCTTCGGTGGTCTGCTCGCTCCTGACTACCGTCTGCGGATCGAAGACTTCTCTTGTCGTCTCCACATCGCGGAAATCCATTTCAGCGTTGACGCGAACGATGGCCCTGCCGGAACCGAGCACCGCCTCGAGCATCTCCTGCGCCTTGCCGGCCAGATAGTCTTCCAGGGTCCTTTTGATTTCGATCTGCGAGTTTATTATGCCGGCTCCCTCCTCCTCGTTGTTGCTCGTCAGCATGGTTCCGGTCTGGTCTATTATCGAGACGTTCTTCTGATCGAGTCCCTCCACGCTGAAGGCGACGAGCTTTGTGATCCCCATTATCTGCGATTTATTCAATGTCTGCCCGGGTTTCAACCTGACTATCACCGAGGCGGTCGCTTCCTGTCCCTTGTCCTTGAATATGCTGGGTTTCTCGAACACAATATGCACCCTGGCCTTTTCGACGACGGTCAGGCTGCTCACCGATCGCGCAAGCTCTCCCTCGATCGCCCGCCGGTAATTGACGTTCTGAACGAAATCCGTCACGCCGATATTCTGATCGTCGAGGACTATATATCCGGGCTGATCGTCATGAATGACTCCGGCCGAGGCAAGAGTGACCCTCAGTTCGGCCACCCGGTCGGACGGAACCAGGACCGTGGTCCCGCCGCGCGTGACCTTGTATTCGACACCCGCCTGTTCGAGTTCCTGCGTGATCTCGCCCGCGTTGGCGATGTCGAGATCCGAAAAAAGCACGGCATAGTCGGGCTTCCTGATCCACATCGTGAAAACCACGAGACTCACAACGACGGCGAGGACAATGCCAGCCATGACGACTTTCTGGCTGAAGCTGAAGCTGTCCCAAGCTCCCTGAAATCTTCCCATAGTCATGTCGATTCCGGCCAAAACGGTCCCCCTCGCGGTTATATCGCCGATCGATGCCGGGGCATGGATACCGGTCATGCCACCCGCGCCTTCGGCGAACTACATGCGCATCTGCATCAGTTCGCGATACGCCTCTATTATCTTGTTTCTGACTTCCAGCATCAGGTCGAACGCGAGTCTCGCCTCTTCCGCCGCTATCATCACGTTGTGCGTTTCGACAGGCTGGCCGCTTACGGCCGAATTCGCCGCCCCGGCGGACCTCGCCTGGAGAGTGTCGGTATCGCCGACCATCCTGCCGAGCATTTCCGCAAAACCCGTCCTGTTAACTGTCTCACGCCGCCCGTAAGCCTTCTGAATCGTCGAAATGTCGACCGGTCTGACTTTCATTTCTTGCCTTTCCGCCTAAATCAGATATCCAGTGCCCGCATGAACATGTCCTTTGCCGACTGTATCGCCGTCACGTTGGCTTCATAGGCCCTGGTCGCGATGATCATGTCGACCATTTCGTCCACCACGTTGACGTTCGGCAGTGTTACCACGCCGTCCTCGTCGGCGTCGGGATGCCCCGGCTCGTACTTGAGGGTGAACGGCGTCTTCTCGTCCTCCACGATGCTGCCCTCGGGGCGCAGGACCGACGGCGCAAGCGATGCCGTCCGGCCGCCAAGTCTTTCGGCGAATATTTCCTGAAAGCTGCCCTGGCCGATCAGGGATGGAATCCTTTTTTCGGCCACGGGCTCTATGGATACCGTCTTCCTCCTGTACGGGCCGCCGTCCGCGACCTTTGTCGTCTCGACATTGGCGAGATTTTCCGCTATGACGTCGAGTTTCATCCTCTGCACTGAAAGTCCCGCCGCGCTTATGTTCATTGTCCTGAAAATTCCGTTTCCGTTCATTCATATCACCCCTTTATTCATCGCCGGCCTACCTTGCCCTGCCGTTTATGGACGATTTCAGGGTCTCTATGCGGCCCTTCGTCAGTCGCGCCACCATGTTATATGCGAGCGTCGTCTTCGCAAGGTCGGTCATTTCCTTCTCCATATCGACGTCGTTCACGCCGTTGAAATACTCCGAACGGATTTCCTTCACTTCGGCCGGGTCCTGCCCTGGTGCATTAATGGGAATACTGCCCGGCGGATTCTGTACCTGGGTCATCTGCAATCTTTTTCTGCCGGCAGCCTCGAGGTTTTCCTCGAAGGTGACCTTCCTTGTTTTATATCCGGGGGTCTGGACATTGGCCACATTTTCCGCCGTGATCCTCTGCCGCAGCGAATACGCGTCGAGAACCGCTCCAAGCTCTCTTATCCCGGTCCTCGGCAAGAAATGTTTTACGATCATAATCCTTCTCCTGATACTGCCCTTGAATATCTTCGACACGCGTAGTCCCTGCCCGCTCCGTCTTCGGGCTGATGATTCACGTTGCGACGGGCCGAGCTGAAGAGCACCTCGTTCTCCCTTTCAAGTACAAGGATCCTTTCGACAAGCGACGACAATTCCCCGATCATCCCTGACACCTCGGCCGGTTTCCAGCCGCACAGTTTGAAATTTTTCTTTTCCTCTTCGATAGTCCTCTCGATGGAATCGATCTCTTCCATTAATGAATTCTTGCGCCGCAGTATCGAGATCACTTCCTGCATCGTGCCTCCGGATTTCAAGGCCTCCCCGAGCTGCTCGGCAAGACCGAGGATCTTCATGTAACAGCTTTTTTCCCTGCCATAGCTGCCGAGCAATAAATCATTTTTGGACATCAGCCAGAGTCTCCTTGTATTTATCCATGAATTCCTTCCAGAAACACGCTCCGCCCGGATCCGGCGATTCTTCGCACATCAGGGCATATTCGGCGGCCGCCTCATCCCGCAGGTTCATAAACATCAACAGCGTGGGCATCCAGATCCTGGCCCGGTCCACCAACTGATCCGTGCCGTATAAGCGCACACTCCCTATGATAGCCTCGGAGATATCGAACCTGCCCGCGAGAACCGAAGAAGTGAACATCAGTTCCAGAAGGGCTTTGGCCTGCGACGGCGAGTTTTCCTGCCGGTCGAAGAGTGCAGCCAGCTTTTCACATACGGTAAAAGCTTCTTCCCCTTCGTCCCCGGCGATGAGAAGCCTTGCCTTCAAGAGCCCCGCATCGAATTCGGGAAGGAATCTGTCCAACCTGTTGACTCTCGTGTACAGCCACCGCGCATCCACTCCCTCCAGATACAGGAATTCGATCGCCTTTACCAGTTCAGGAGCCAGCGCCGTTTTTATGGATGAATCCCAGAGTTCCACGCTGCTCAACATGTAGACCAGCAGGGTGGAATCCGACAGTTCAACGCCGGTCTCCAGAAGGCCGCGGCTTGTTTCGAGTTTGAAGAACCCTTCTTCGTCGTTTCTTCGAAGGATTTTCCACCATCCGGCCGCTTCTTCGTACATTCCGATCCGTGTATAACATTCCGCTATCCGCCACACCCTTTCATCTCCCGTAAAACCGCTTACCGTGTCAAGCGGCATGAATATATTCAGCAACGAGTCCAGCGTCCGGCTGTTCTTCTCGAATTCCTCGAGCAGAAGCTGCGCTCTCTCGCCGGTCAATTCGCTTTCGAAATACCAGTCCGAAGCGGCGGCTACGATGTCGACCGGTATCTCGGCATCAGCCCGTTCATTTCCTGCGGCGAGGATCGTGACGATGGTGAAGGTTATGCCGATTATCCTGTTCAAAAAAACTCCTTTCGGACTCTCATCCTGGATGCCTCGGGCGCAACGAGCATGCCACCGCCCGAAACGCCGGCAGACAGGGAATATTCTTCCTTTGCGGGGAAAAATCGCCCTCGCCATCCGAACACGATTTTCTCCATGGAGTTAGAAACGCCTCCGTCCGGCATTTGCCGGAAAAATCGACCCGGCCCGAAACGGTTTCGGCGTCCGTTCGGATTTACAGGGCGGTAACTTTCCGGACCTGGTCGGAATGTGACCATACGGCCCCACAGAAATGACGGCCATGCCGCGAGAGCCCGGCGAAGCGGGCACCTTTGAAAATGGGATGCCCCGTGACGAACGCGTATCAAAACGGGAGGAGGATCACGCAAACTATGCGGTGCTTATTGAATCTTACGATTGTCTGCGGGGGAGTGAAACGCCGTGTGCCGGCGGCATCAGCGGCCCATGATCTGTCTCAGGTGCGCGGCAAGCCTGGCGGCAAGCTGTTCCTTTACTTCCTCGGAATCATAAAAGCCCTCTTCAAGCTTCTGCCTCACTTCGGCCAGTTTCTCAGCTCTAACATCGTCAATATGCTCTGACTCCCGCCTGGCTCTGGAAACGAGATAACTTGTATCAGACACGTCGCTCGCGGGCTGTTTCGAGGAATCCGTACGGATTTCGGACGAAGGACGTCCCGCCGATTCCCCGTTCTTCTGAAGTTCCTTGTTTGCCGAAAGGTCTTTTATGTCACCCTGTCTTATATTGTCGATTTTCATCCGATTCATCTCCGGTTTTCAGAATATTCCCGACCACCCAATGGAGTCAACATGATTTCAAAAGCTCTGTAGATATTTGCTCCTCGCCTCTTTCTGCCGTTTTTGTGTCTCGATCCTGATCAGCAGTTCGGATTTTATCAGGGAAAGCCTTGTCCTGATAAGTGCATCCCGCCCCCGTATTGCTACCAGTACTTCGGCCATTTCATCCCTGTCGGTACCCGACTCGAGAAGATCCCTGATATACAGTGTGCGCTCGTTAAGCAACTCTGAAAGCAATTTCAGGTCCATATTGCCGAGTTGCCGTTCGATGGCGCTCGTTCGCTCCTCGATTTCTCTTTTTATTTCCTTATAATTCAACTTGTTACCTGTCAGGCTTCCTGTCGCCGTCCACCTTTTTAAGACCGGCCCAGCCGGATCGCAGGCTCTGCGCGACCGGCAGAATATCGTCTATGCGTGCGGCAGATTTTTCCATGTCGGCAAGGATCGTTTCCCTGTACATGTGAAAACACAACGACCTGATGTTTTTCGACAAATCGCTTCCATCGTCCACAGTCGAATGCAGAAGATGATGGGCTATATCCCTTGCCCTTATGCAATCTTCATGCGCGTTTTGGCCCTTCTTCATCTTTTCCCTCGCGGATGCGAGGAATCGTATCAACCCGTCGTAAAGCATCGTCACAAGGGTCAGCTGGTCGGCCGTCTCGATGCTGGTACGCGTATATCTGCCTGCCACATCCACGGGCGGCGCCGGCCTGCGTTCAAGAGTCGTTTCCATAACAGGCGTTCCCCCGATACTAACCGTTTTTAGCCCTGTAACTCGCGATCATGTTCAACTGGGTGATCATTTCGGTCAGATAGTTCTCCTGGGCTTGAAAATCGGCCATCGCCGTCTCTAGTTTTACAAACTGATCGAAGAGACTCTGCTCCTTCTTGTCGACCATGGCCTGCAGCAAATCTATCCGGTCCTGCATAATCGTGTTTTCATCCTCGATCGCCGTCTTTTTCCCCGTCAGCGCTCCCGATTCAATGTCGGTCAGGTCGTTGAGGTACTCGGTCAGTCTCGAGGCTATCCCTTTCGTGACAACCACCTTGCCCTGGCTGCTTCCCTGTACGGCAAGTTGTTCGGCGGTGATCGTCACAAGGAGCTGAAGTCCGGCCGTGTACTCGTTGTCGCTATTGCTTATCAGGTGCCTGCCCGCTCCAGTTGCTTCCTCGCCGTTTATCGTTCCCGCCACGTCCGTCCCCCTGCTCAATTGCCCGGTCGATACGCCGATCGTCGAATAGATCGAGTTTCCGGCGACCTCCTCGAACTCCACCGTCGAGGACGAACCGTACTGATCCGAAACGAACTGCAGGTGACCGTTCCCGCCGCCATCGTCGACGTACTGGACCGAGATCCTCGAATTGTTCACTTCGGATGCGCCGTTGACGGCGCTTTCGATCGCCGAAGCCAGTTCCGCCCCGGACGTGTAGGAACCGTCGGCGATGGACAACTCCCCTGTCTCATTCCCGTCCAGAGTAATTTTGAACGTGTTGTTGGTCGAATTGATCACAATCGGAGATACCGCCGACGGGGACGCGATCGACACGCCGGAGTAGGCGGACCTGGTCGCTGCGATCGTTATCTCTATGTCATAGCCGTCAGGATCTACCATGTGCGAAGGAACGGTCGAGGAGCCGGCGATAAGAAACTGCACATCAGCATCGGTAGTCCGCCCCATCGATGAAAAAAGGTTTACTACCGCGTCTGGATCGTTTTCTATCGTCGATCTCAACGATGCTGCGTCGACCGTCAACGTTCCGTCGGTCAGCGTTTTCACTCCCAACACCGAGAGACTCGTGAGTTGCTGGTCGAGTCCCTCGACAAGATCGGTGACCTGGTGCCTGACGGCCTGGTTGAGCCTGATGGCGAATGACTCCCCGAAAAGATTGCCTCCTGCCCCGGCATCCTCGTCGTATTTGAAGTGATTGTTGAAAAATTTGACTACATCGCTGTAGCGGTTGACAAATGTCTGGATGTTTTCGACCATTTCATCTATGTCGACGGCTACATCTATCTTTACCGGCGAACCGGAGGACACGCTTAGAAGTTCCAGCGTGACGTTGTCTATCAGGTCCGAGACCGTGTTTGTGGCGCTTTCCAGAACGACCGGCGTTCCCCCGCCGGCGCCGCTTCCCAGAGTGAACATCGCATTGACGGGCGCCTGTATGGTCGACGATTCCACGTTCACGGTGAAGCTGTCACCCTCGATCACCGTGCCGGCGCCGAGGAATATCTCGAGGCCGCCATATACATGCACATTCGACCCGGCCGTATAATCGGACGGGATCGTAACCGTTCCCGAGATTCCGTTTCCATCGGTGTATTCGAGAAGTATCGTGTCGGTTCCGACAGTTCCCCCGCCCCCCTCCGCCACTGAAAAGGTGAAGGTCGCATCCGCGTTGCCGGTGTAATTTCCCGACGAAGCGGCGACGGAACTTCCGGACCAAACGACGTTTGACGCTTCTTCGACATTTCCGAGCTGCAACCCAGCTCCTCCGGCAAGATCCTCGTCCATCACGATTCTTCGCGACTCCCCGGTTTCCCCGCCGGATATCAGGAGCTTGTACTCCGCATCCTCCCCTCCGATATTCACGATGACCGCCCTGACGTCGGCTCCCGAGGAATTTATGGCCGCGGCCACCTTTTCCAGCGTATTGTTGCTGGAATCCACCGTTATCTCGACCGGCGAATCGCTGCCCACGCTTATCGTGATCGTGCCGGTCCCCACGGACAACTCATCCTTGCTTGAGAAAACTCCGGACGCGATCTGGTGGTTCTGCGCGAGCTGCGAGACGGAAAGCGAGTAACTCCCGATCGAGGCCGATCCCGAAGCCGTCGCCGTGACGACGTCCTCGTTGGACGATCCGGCCGTTATTGTCTTGAAAAGATCCCGCCTTTGAAGGTTTCTCGCATCGATCTTCAAAGCCATCAGGTTGGCTTCCAGCGTCTCATAGGCGCTTTTCAAATCGAGATTGGTCGCCATCCTTGTCTGCAGTTTGGTTATGGGCCGGCGCTCCAGATCGAGCATCTTGCTGATCAGATCGACGGTATCGAGACCCGTTATGAGCCCGCTTACTCCTCCTACACCAGCCATGATATTATTCCCCTTTCGAAAATTCGAATCACTCTTCCATGGTATGAATTGTCGGCCGCGGCGGATAATTCTTTATTGATAATTGATGAGACCGCCGATATCGGGAAATTATTTCCCGTTTCAAACTTACCAGAGAGGCGGACCGGTTACGATGGAGCCGCGATCCTGATGCGGCAATCGAAGAAAGCCTCCCCGGCGACAGCCGGGGAGGCTTTTGGAAACGGAAACCAGCTTACTGGAGCAGCTGCAATACCACCTGCGGTATCTGGTTGGCCTGCACAAGCATGGCCGTGCCGGACTGCAGAAGTATCTGGTTCTTGGTCAGCTCCGCCATCTCGCTGGCGAAGTCGACGTCGCGGATGATCGATTCCGCGGCGACAAGGTTCTCCTCGGCAATCGCGAGGTTTATAGCGGTGCTCTCCAGGGTGTTCTTCTGGAACACGCCGAGCTCGCCGCGCTTCTCCGACAACTGCTGAATCGCCTTGTCGACGATCTCGATGGCATCCTGGGCGCCGTCGGCGGTTGTCACGACTATCTCGCTCAGGTTGTTGAACGAGTTCCCGGAAACCGCTGTTCCGATATTGGTGGCCGACAGAGCGTTCAGGGCTATCTCGACCGTCTGTCCCTTGTTCGCTCCGACCTGGAAGACAAGGGAATTGTCGGTTACCGTAACGCTGCCGGCAGCGCCTGCGGCAAGAGCCGTGGAGACCGAAAGTCCATCGACGGCCGTATCGACGTCGCCTGTGAGCACGAGACCGTTGCCGGTCGCGGCGAGGCTGCCTATCGTGCCGGCGATGTCGGCGCCGGTATCGGTGACGGCTGTCGTGCCGACGCCGGTGCTTGTCGTGGCGGCCGCGACCGTGGACACGACTGAAGCCGTTTCGGCCGATCCGTAACCCTCGGTCGTGATGGTGAGGGCGCCGGCGACTACCGAGGCGGTAGCCTGTGTTGAGGAACTGTAGTTGTTGATCGCCGTGACCACCTGGGCCTGTGTCATGCCGGCTGTAAGGGCGATCGATACGCCGTTGACCGTGAGCGTTTCGGCGGCGCCGAGAACCGCTGTCTGGTCAGTGCCGGCTGTCGCCTGCGCCTGGTCGGCCGCCGTTGTAATCGTTATCGCGTAGGTGCCGGCAACGGTGTTCTCGGTGGCGTCGAGGAAAGTGACCGTCGTAAGAGTGGTCGTTCCCGACATGCCGCTCGACCCGTCGAACAGCTTCCTTGTGCCGAACTGGCTCTGCGCCGCGATACGGTTGATCGTCGCGATCGCGTTGTCGATTTCGTCCTGGTCTGCTGAAAGCATGACGCTGTCGTTTGCGCCGCTGTTGGCCGCATGGATCGTCAGTTCGCGGATGTTGTTGAGGAGGTTGTGAATTTCCGTCATGGCCCCCTCCGCCGTCTGCACCATCGCCGTCGCCGTCTCGGCGTTCTCGATGGCCTGCTGAATACCGCTGATCTGGGCTCTCATGTTCTGCGAAATCACAAGACCCGCGGGGTCGTCGGAACCCCTGTTGACACGTAGACCTGAGCTCAGACGTTCGAGAGACTTGGCTACGACAGACTCGGTCTGTCCCAGGTTTCTCAGAGCGTTGATCGAGCTGAGGTTATGGTTGATTCTGAAGCTCATTAAAGCTCCTCCTTCCATGGTTTGGGATCGTGCCGATCCCTGTTGACTTCCCTGTCACCGGCGCAGCGCACACTCCTTTCCAGTACACGCACCGCGCTAAATGGCATTCGTTTTCTGTCATAACCTTTCGGCAGGTGTCGGGCGGACTTGAGAATTATTTTCCGGGAGCGACGTAGACAGGTGTCCTGATCATGCCGGGCCGGATATCAAAGAAAGGGGCTTCCACCGTATATGACCGGTAAAAGCCCCGTGAGTTCGCGTGGATGTGGCCGCGCTCGTCAGGTTGAGCGGGCTCGGACCATGTTCTACTGCAGGAGCTGCAGCACGACCTGAGGTATCTGGTTCGCCTGAACAAGCATCGCCGTGCCGGACTGCAGGAGGATCTGGTTTTTGGTAAGTTCGGCCATCTCCTGCGCAAAATCGGTGTCCCTTATGACCGATTCCGCGGCGATCAGGTTCTCCTCCGAAATAGCCAGGTTGGCCGTGCTGCTTTCCAGTGTGTTCTTCTGGAACACGCCCAGTTCGCCGCGCTTCGCAGAGACCTGCTGGATGGCCCTGTCGATGATCTCGATCGCGTCCTGGGCCTGGTCGGCGGTAAGAACGGTGATGTCGTTGAGGCTGTTGAACATGTTGCTCGTCACCCCCGTGCCGATCCCCGTGGTCACGAGCCGGTTCAGCGTTATCGTCACCGTTTGATTCTTGTTGGCTCCGACCTGGAATACGAGCGAATTGTTGGTTATGTTGACGCTCCCGCCGGCTCCCGGCGCCATGCTGGTGGAAATCGCGATGCCTTCGACAGCGGTGCCCGCGTTTCCGGTAAGCACCATTCCCCGGCCGGTCGCGGCAAGCCCGCCGATGGTGCCTGCTATATCGACACCGGTATCGGTCACCACCGTTATCCCTATTCCTGTACTGGTGGTCGCGGCGGCGACATTGGACACCACCGACGCGGTGACATCGGAACCGTACCCTCTCGACGTCACGGTAAGCGCCCCGGCGACTATTGAAGCGGTCGCTCCGGTCGAATTCGTATAGGTATTGATCATATCGACAACCTGGGCCTGGGTCATGCCTGACGCCAGCGAGATGTCCACACCGTTTATAGTGAGCGTCTCTGCTGCTCCGAGCACCGCCGTCTGGTCCGTCCCGGCTGTCGCCTGGGCCTGTTCGGCCTGTGTGGTGATCGTGATCGCGTAGGAACCGGTCACCGAGGCTTCGGTCGCGTCATAGAAGGCCACGCTCG
Source organism: Candidatus Krumholzibacteriota bacterium (assembly GCA_041309605.1). Lineage (GTDB taxonomy): Bacteria > Krumholzibacteriota > Krumholzibacteriia > Krumholzibacteriales > Krumholzibacteriaceae > JALOPX01. Next base: position 82,505 of record JBFYZH010000036.1, on the reverse strand, counting down.
AGTCCGTAGTCGTTCCGGTCACGCCGCTCGATCCGTCGAGCAGTTTCTTGACGCCGAACTGCGTCTGACCGGCGATTCGGTCTATCGTCGCGATCGCGTTCTCGATCTCGTCCTGGTCCGCGGCGAGCATCACCGCGTCGTTGGCGCCCGTGTTAGCCGCGTGGATAACCAGTTCGCGGATACTGTTCAGGAGGGTGTGGATCTCGTTCATGGCTCCTTCGGCGGTCTGAATCATCGCCGTCGCCGTCTCGGCGTTCTCGATGGCCTGCCTGACGCCGGAGAGCTGCGCGCGCATGCTCTCGGAGATCACAAGTCCGGCCGGATCGTCGGCGCCCCTGTTCACCCTAAGACCCGAGCTCAGCCTTTCCAGCGATCTGGAGACGGACGACTCCGTCTTGCCGAGGTTTCTCAGAGCATTGATGCTGCTGATATTGTGGTTGATCCTGAAACTCATAACGACACGCTCCTTCCATGGATAACGTTCGGGGTTCCTCCCCTGGCCTCCCTGAGCGCCGGTCCGGCCGTTTCCCTGAAAATCGGCCCGCCGGCACAAGGGAAGTCCGCCCTGTTTGATTGCGTTGTTCGGATCACCCGGCGCGGGCCGGGATGTCTGTCATATTATTTCACTTCCTCCTGCTTTCAGTTTCTTGTCCATGATCGATTGAAAGACTCCGTTCTTGTCGCTGGTCTGCAGGAGAGCTTCCCTGTTGGATTTGACGATCTCGTCGAATATCTCCTGTCGGTGTATACTGACATCCTTCGGCGCCTGTATTCCGAGTTTCACCTGGTCGCCGTCGATATGAAGAACAGTTACTATGATGTCCGTCGATATGACGACTTTTTCCCTGAGCTTCCTTGTAAGAACGAGCATTTCAACCTCTACGCCGTACAGCCGACCTCTGTCTTGTTGGAGATCGCCTCGAGATCCGGCTGCCTAAGAGGCGTGGCCGTGCTGTAATCTTCGGGATTGAGCGCTATCTGGGCTCCCCTGTGCCTGGTGGCGTTCACCACGATGGGTCCGAGCAGATTGCCCGTTATCGCGCTGTCCTTGTCCTTTATGGTCACGATGGACATCACGACAATGTCGTCGCCGGTCCCGATCTCGAGCTCCTCCTTGATTTTTCTATCGATTGCGAAGGTATATTCGCCGTCGAACAAGGTCGGCTCGGACACGACGAACCCCATGTCCGGTTCGTCCACCGACTGGAACCAGTGAAACGCGGTTTCGTCCTCGAAATCCATCAGGACAAACCGCCTCAGGTTGCTCAGGCCTATCAAACCATGCTCAAGGACGATGATATCCTTCTCATCGAATTCAATCTCGTCGAAGATTGACGACTTGATCTTCATCGCTTCATCCTTCCTTTCCACGCTCAACGATAGTAGTTGAGCAGACTCAGGTTATAGATCGTCGACGCCGTTTGCAGAGCGGCCTCGTAGGCGACCTGCGATTCCGCAAGTTCCGTGAGAACTTCGCTCAGGTCCACGTCTTCGATCAGCGAGAGGTTCTCCTGCAGGTTGACTCTGTTGTCCGCCAGCTGGTTTTTAATGGATTCAACCTGCTTTCCCCTCGCGCCGACTTCCGCCTCCACTTCCAGCACATGATCCGTCACGTACTGCAACTGACCGATAATCGAATCGAGAGCCCCGGGGTCGTTGTTTTCCAGGGCCGTCCTCAGGTTCTCCAGGGCTCCGAAAAGACTGTAAGGTTCGAACGTTTCAGACGCTCCGCCAAGACCCAGGTCCGATGCGGTGGTCCCTGCACCCAGTTCCTCCACCGTAAATTCGAAGTCCGAAATGAGCTCGATCCCGTCCCGCGTATCGTTCAGACGGGCCGTGACTCCCGGAACCGACATGTTGATCCTCTCGATCACGTCGCCCACCGTCAGAGGGTAGGACGGATTGAGAAAATCGACGTCCCGCGCGACGCCGTTTACGGTAATCCTCATTCCTGTCAACGCGATGCTTCCCATCACATCGACTCCGGTAACGGGACTTTCTTCGGACAACTGCGGATTCAGTGGACTTCCGATCAGTGTGTCCCCTATACTCGTGCCGAGTATGCCGAGATCGAACGCGCTGGTTCCTCCGCCCAGTTCCGTCACCGTCATCAGGCCGTTGCCCGCCGCGTCATAAAGAGAAATTCCGTTATCCGTATTCACCCCCGCGATGATTCCCAGGCCCGAACCGTTTACCAGGGCGATCACGTCGTCCAGCGTCTCACAGGACGTAATATCGATATCCGAAGAAACACCGATCCCGTTCGTCATCCTGAAAGCACCGCTGAACACGCCGCCGCCGAGGTTCAGGTCCTCGAGCAACGCCGACGATACGAGCATCGTAGTCATGTGGGCGGAAACCATTCTATGGGTTTCGCCGATGGAGAGAAACTCGGATCCGGGTACGGTCACGTCGATCATCCTCGTGGGACCGACCCTCAATTGTATGGAACTCTCGTCTCCCTGGTACTGGATTTCTCCGCCCACCCGTTCGAACGCCGGCGTGTCGACCATGTGTCCCGAAAAGATGTACTTGTTATGAAACCTGGTATTCATCAGATCCATGACGTCGTCGATGATGCCGCCGACTTCGATGGATGCGCTCATTCTCACGTTATCGCCCGAATCCGCCGTCGAACTGCGCATCTCCAGGGCGATGGTTCTTGCCGAATCCACCAGGTTCTTGACTGCGAGCAGCGTCGAATCGGCCATATCAAGGTACATCTCCGCCGAGGACGTATTCGTCGAATATATTTCGTTCTGCTTTATGAGGGTGTCGAACGCCATCGCTTTCCTGACACCGTTCGGATCGTCGGATGGTTTCTGGAAATTCTTCATCGAACCGGCCTTGATGTTGAGATTGGAATACCGTTCAAGGCTCCTGGACATGTTTCTCAGCGGCCCCTGGCTCAGCATCTGAAACGAAATTCTCATCCGTCACTCCTCTAGATCACGCTCATGTTCAGAACGGTGTCTATCAATTCGGTTACAGTCGTCATCACCCGAGCGGCGGCCTCGTAAGACTGCTGGAACTTCGTCAGGTTCACGAGTTCCTCGTCCAGGCTGACACCGGTGATGCTTTCCTTTCTCATCCTCAGATTCGACACGATCATTTCCTCGTTTCTGACCATGTTTTCGGCGTTCGCCCCGTGAATGCCCAGCGATGCGACAAGCGCTTCATATCTTTCGTTAAGCGTCAACGGATCGTCCGCCGAAATTTGTCTTGTCGATAACGCGACGATATCGTTCGCCAGGGAGTTGTCCCCGACCGTACCGTCGTAGGAACTTGCCACCAGGTCGGGATTGTTCAGTATGGCAGAGGCGACTCCGATCGTCGCAGCGTCCGTTCCCTGGAAGAAATCGAACCCGGCGCCCGATGGCGTCCACCCGTTTCTGTGCAATTCGTTGACGTTCCGGATGAACGAGGACGCCAGGTAATCGAGCGATTCCCTGGCGTCCTTCAGATATCCGTCCCTGGACGCCAGAAGCCCCCCCAGTTCTCCGTCTTCAAGCACGATCGGGACCGACCGTCCTTTCAGGGTTACCCGCATGTCGACGATCGTTCCCGACTCGTCGAGCAGCACGTCCAGCGGCACGGTCTGCGTCTTGTGCACGATGTTCACCCCGCCGATAAACACGTCGACGGAACCGTACGCGTCCTCCTTCGTATCGACCTTCACTATCCTTGAAAGCTCTTCGAGCAGCCTGTCCCTCTCGTCCCTGTAATCCCCCGCCGTCTGGCCGATCGATTCGTTTTCCACGATCATGCTGTTCAGCCCGGCTATTTTCACGGATATGTCGTTGACGACCGCTATATCGTCGATGATTTGTTCGTTGAGATTGCCCTCCAGCTCACCGAGAGACTGATTCATCGAATGAAACATCGAGCACAGGGTCGTCGCGGATTCCACGATGTCTATCCGCGCCGATCCGCTCTCCGAGTGGGAGGCGAGGGTGTTCCACGACTTGAAAAAGTCGTCGATCATGTTGGCCATCCCCGAATCGCTCGGCTCATTGAACACCGTCTCCATGTGCGAAAGCGTGGAGCTTCTCACGTCCCAGCCTCCGATGGACGACGTCTCCTCGCGAAGCTGCCTGGTGTAGAAATCGGCGGTCGCTCTCCTTATGGTGGAGATCGAAACACCGTTTCCGAGGATTCCGTCCGGGGTCACGGTGGGTATGTTGGACTCAAGAAGCACTTCCTGCCTCGAGTAACCCGGATTGTTTATATTGGAGATGTTGTGGTTCGTCGTCTGCAGCGAAAACTGCGAGGTAAAAAGACTTCGTTTATTCATCTCCAGCATTCCAAAAAGCGTTACCATCAACGACTCCCTCGGAAAGGATTCCTCAGACCTTTTTTTCGACGATAAGCGGGTACGTGTGCGCGCCGGGCTTGTTCCCCTTCTCGGCGTACCCTTCCTTTTTATCGGATACAAGCTCGGCCCATAGTCTGTTCTGCTGATCGAGAAGCTCGAGTGAGAAGTCGATCAGATAAACCGTGTTATGGTTGGCCCGATAAAGCCTTTCCCCTATCTTCATCAGCTCCCGGCTGGTTTTATGGAGCTTTTCGGACAGGTCGGACTTCACCAGGGTCCTTATCGTTTTTATCGTCATCGCATCCACGGCGATATCCATTTCGGAGGCGATTTCATCCATGTACCTGTGTCTCGACGCCTGGCTTTGCTTCAGGTTCTCGATCACCGCCTTCATCCTGTCGGTATTGCGCGCAAGGCTGTCGATATCGCTCTTAATGAGGTATTCCTGCTCGGCGTTGGAAAGATCCAGCAACTCCCTGCATACCTCGGTCTCGTTTTTCATAATCTCGCACAGGGACAACACCCTGTCTTCCATATCTTCCGTCTGCAGAATTCTCACAGCCATTGCGCTCTCCTTACTTTTTTCGCTCATCCCCGGCGACCGCACCGTCGCCCTGCAACTGCATGTATTCTTTTCCACTTATCTTTCCGTGATTCATCCTGTGCCGCAGGGGACCGAATCCGGCCGTTTGTCCCCTGAACCCTTCCTCCGGCCTCTTCAACGACTTCGCATCCTCGACCACGGGCAGATGGCGATTCGCGTCGACTTCCGCCGGTTTGCCGGAAGTGTATCTTTCCACGAGAACCTTCTGCAGGTTGAACCCTCCCTGGCCGGAGAATTCCCTGGCGAACTCGTCCTGCATCATCTCCTCGTACAATTTGCGGGGAAATGATTTTTCGATCGCACCCTCGTCTCCCACCGTCGAATGCATGAGCTTGAAGAACTGGCCGATGAGGATCGATTCGAAATCCCTCGCCGCCTTCTCCAGTTTCTTGAGATCGCGCCCGTCCCCATTCGTGGTGCCGGCCGATCCGGCGGAAATCTCGGATTGTATTTTCAAGTCAGGCTCCAGTCCTTTACATGATCACGAGTTCGGCCCTCAACGCACCGGCCCTTTTCAAAGCCTGGAAGATGGCCACCATGTCCCTTGGAGTGATGCCGAGTTCGTTAAGGGCGGCGGCTATGTCGCTCACCGTGTTGGATTCCCTCAGCGCAAACAGCCTTGCCTCCTTGTCCTCGACCTTGGTCTCTATTTCAGGCACGACGACGGATTCGCCGTCGCCGAACGCCATCGGCTGGCTCACCGCGTAACTCGCCCTTATCTCCACCTGGAGATTCCCGTGCGCGATCGCGACTTCGTCTATCTCAACTTCCCCGCCTATGACGACCGTGCCGGTCCTTTCGTTTATGACCACCCGCGCCGTGATATCGAGCGCGACTTCCATCCTTCCCACATTCGCTATGAACGCCACCGGATTCAGCCTGTATTCCGGAGGCACGCTGACTTCCACGGATTTCGAATTAAGCGCCGACGCCAGCTTCATCCTGAAGGTATTGTTTATCTGCTCGGCGATATTCGTCACCGACTGATAATCGGGATCGTCGAGAGTCAGTATGAACTTGTTGTCGGTGACGACTTCGCCTTCCGGCTGCCTTTTGATTATGGCCCCTTCAGGAACCCTTCCGACTGTGGAATGATTTCTCCTGAAAACATTTCCCGCACCTGCGTCGATATTGAAGCCTCCTATCGAGACCGCTCCCTGGGCCACCGCGTAGGTCACGCCGTCGTAAGCCCTGAGAGGCGCCAGCAGGAGCTGGCCGCCTTCGAGACTGCTTGCGTCGCCGAGGGACGATACGGTGACGTCGATCCTCGTCCCGAGCGCGGTGAACGGGGGAAGTTCAGCCGTAACCACCACGGCCGCAACATTTTTCACCTTTATTTCCTCGGGCGAAACGGTAATGCCGAGTTTTTCGAGCATGCTTACTATCGAATTGACCGTGAATGCGCTCTTGTTGCCGTCACCCGTCCCGCCGAGACCGACTATCAGGCCGTAGCCGATCAGCTGGATATCGTTTGTACCCGCCACGCTGGCGACATCCTTGACCCGGACGGTACACGACGCTCCGGCGGGAGGAAGAACGGCCAGAACGATGATGGCGGCCGTTATCATCCGGAAACACCCGTTATTGTTTTCAAGAAATCGCGGCAATTCGCTCTTCCTCCTAAAAAAACCAGTTGATGATCTTGGTTATTATCCCGGGTTCGTGCCCCGAATCGATGTGCCCCTTGCCGTCGTACATTATCCTGGCATCGGCCACGTATGTCGAGAGTATCGTGTTGTCGGAATTGATATCCCTGGGTCTGATCACTCCGCTCAGGGTGATCCTTTCCCTTTCGCCGTTTATATTCACTTCCCTGTTTCCCTCGACCAGATAATCCCCGTTTTCCAATATCCCCGAGATCTTGACCGTGATGCGGGCGGCGAGCTGTCCCGACCTGGATGTTTTGGCGTCTCCCTTGTACTTGGACTCGTTCGTCAGACCCCACAGGGAAATAAAATCGAGAGTGCCGATACCCGGCCCAGCCTTCGATTCGCCCTGTACCTTCGTGTCCGTTTTCGCGCTGCTCTCCGCCGAGGACTGCTCCTGAATGATGACCGTGACGACGTCCCCCACCCTGAAGGCCTTGAGATTGGAGTACAACGATCCTTCCTCGTCCCAGAGAGGACGCTGCGCGTTCGATGCTCCGGACATCAGGACCAGTATCATGGCTGCCGTAAACATTCTCCCCGCCATCATCTGCCCTCCCTCGAGCCGGCGGACAGGGGGGAAACCTTTCCCTTGTCGACGACTTCATATTTATCGATTTTCCCCGAAGCGCTGTTCCTGACCAGGATCATGTCGCCCCTGTATCCGTCTTCCAGCGACACGCCCCACGCGCTGACCACCATGAGACCCTTCGATACCTGGAGAATCACGGCCTCCCCTTTCATCACCTCGGGTATCCTTTCGACGGCGTCCAGGGATATGACACTTCCCTTTTTAACGTAGCGGTCGACCCTCATGCCCAGGATATCCGTCTTCTCGGTGACCGGCATCCCGTAGCACGAGGCCATGTCCATCTCCGCCCACTCGATATCCGCCTCGGCCACCGTTTCCCGCCTTCCGATATCCCTGGTGGCGACTGCGCAGTCGGCCATCAGGTGAAACAGGCAGCCGGTCGAAAAGCGCCTGTTGAAACCGGACCCGGTCGTGACGGTGAAGGAGACGACCTGATAGCTCGATATGTTGGCCGGAAGTTCGCATTCGATGGTGACTTCGCCGGGAGGCACCGGCAGACTCGCGGGAAAATTCCTGAATTCAAGCTCCAGCTTGCCGCCGGTTTCATTCCACCTGGACTGAGCGAACATCCCGCGTAGTTTTTCGCCGAGCGCGGACTGTATCTCGGCGCTTTTCTCCAGCATCTTCCTTGTGACGATCACGCCGATCGGCCCGTGAATTTCCACGTCCCGATTCCTGAGGCGGCTGGCGACGAAGTTGCGCGACAGGTTCTTCTTGGAGCCCCACGGAGGGCTGTCGATGAGTACAACGTCCTCGATGCCTGCGAGATCCTCCAGAACTATATCGGAAAGTCTGACCGTGTCGCTTTCCGTTTCGATGGATTCGCGAAGCGTCAGCACCGCCGCCCCGCATTCGCCCGGCGCGAGCAGCAGCGCCGCTGAAACAATGGACGCCGTCATGTAAGTCATCTTGCTCATCTTCCCGCTTTACCTCTTGAGATTGGCCGCGATGCCGAGCATCTCTTCCGATGTCTTTACAGCCTTGGAATTTATCTCGTACGCCCTCTGGGCGGTTATCATGCCTATCATTTCCTCTATCACGCTCACGTTGCTCATCTCCAGGAACCCCATCTGGATGGTGCCGATCCCTTCTTCACCGGGGTTTCCCAGTATCGCGGGGCCGCTCGCCACCGTTTCGGCATAGAGGTTATGGCCTATGTTCCTGAGTCCGGCCGGATTCTGAAAGCGGACCAGTTCGAAACGGCCCAGTTCGGCCGGTTCCTGTTCCGACTGAAGAAGCACCGACACGATCCCGTCGCCCGCTATCATCAGGTCGGTGGTTTCGCGCGGCAGGCTGATGGCCGGTTCGACCTGGAACCCGGACGAAGTCACAATGTTCCCGTCTGAATCGAGCTTTAACGCTCCGTCGCGCGTATAGGCGAAAGTCCCGTCGGGAAGAAGGATCTGGAAGAACCCGTCTCCGTCTATCATCATGTCCATCGGGTTTTCCGTACTCTGCGAAGCGCCCTGGTTATATATTTTCGTGGTGGCGGCAAGGCGAACACCGTGGCCGATCTGGCTGAACACCGGGTCGGCCGAACCGGTCATCCTGGAGGCGCCCACCGGCCCGACGCGCTCGTATAGAAGATCCTGGAATTCAACACGCGACTTCTTGAAACCCGGCGTGTTCACGTTTGCCAGGTTGTTCGCGATATTATCGATGAATACCTGCTGTGACTGCATGCCAGACGATGCGGTCGAAAGAGCCCTGATCATATCGACCTCGCTTTCCTGTCTCCGGCGCACGGCCGGTTCATGTATAAATATCCCGCATTGATCGACGTCATTGATTTATCCCGTCTTGCCGACCGTACTTATCAGCAGGTGAAGTATCTCATCCTCCGATTTAAGCGCTTTCTGGGATATCTCGTAGGCTTTGAGCGCGGTAATCATGTCTGTCATCTCCGTTATCACCTCGACGTTGCTGTTCTCGAGAAATCCCGACAATATGAAGCGTTCCTCCTCGGGCATCTCCGACGAGGACATATCGTCCGGTGCAGCGAAGAGCCCCGATCCGGTTTTTTCAAGCCTTGTCGCGTCCTCAAACGTTACGACCCCGATCTGCCCCGCATCGACTCCGTTCACGCTGATGTTACCTTCTCTGGACACCTCGATCTCGCCCGGAGGAATTGCCGCCGCGCCGGACACCTTGTTGCCATCGATTGTCGCGAGGTGGCCTTCCGGCGTGACGACGAACGAACCGGCCCTTGTGTATCTTTCCCCATCTTCTGTTTCAACGACGAAGAAACCGTCGCCCTGTATGGCCAGGTCGAGGGCTCTTTCGGTACGGGTCAGCGGACCCTGTTCATGGGCCGTGACAAGGCGAACGGTTGTGTCGGGTTGTCCCCCGCCGGTTTTCCCGAGCTGGAACAAGGCGATATCCTTTTTGAACCCCGTCGTATCGACATTGGCCAGATTGTTGGCGATCATGTCGTTTCTCGCGGTCTGATTTTTCATGGCGTTAGCCGCAATCGAAATACCTTTAAGCATCGTATTCCTCCATACTGCATCCCCAACGGCAAGAGACATGCCCGTGGGACTTTAGTCCCGCGTCTAGCAGGGATTTAACTCCATTGCCTTGTGAAACAACATTTTAAGAGGATGAATCGCGGCCCGTGGCGGGTCTCTTCCGGGGTAACAGCCTGAATTTCAAGGAAAATTTTTCAGCCCCGGCGGGGAAATTAATCCCCTTCGGGTCATTCCCGCATATCAGGAACGGGTATCTCGACTTCGCGGACGATTCCTGCGGGAGCATCCGGCCGTTCAACAACGCCAGGGATCCATAAGCGGAAAACACTGCCCTTGCCATCCTGACTTTCGACATCTATCCTGCCCTTGTGCGCATCGACGATCTCTTTGACGATCGCGAGCCCGAGACCGGTACCCTTGATCTTCTTTTTTTCGGCGTTGCCGGCCCTTGTGAACCTGTCGAAAATGAATTTCAGCTCTTCGCCGGACATGCCGATGCCGGTATCCTCGATCTCGATCACGGCCCCGCCGTCTTCGACGCCGCACCTGACCGTGACGGTTCCGTTTTCCTCGGTGTACTTGATCGCGTTCTCGACGAGATTTATCATGACATGTTCGAGTTTGTCCCTGTCGGCACGCAGCAGGATCGGCACCCCGCGGCATCCGCATGTCAGGCTGATGTTCTTGTTCTCGGCGAGAAGCCTGATCCCCGAAACCGTCTCGGTGACCAGAATGGAGATATCGAATACGGACGGGTCGAGCCGGATAAACTTGTTCTCGAGCCTTGACACTTCCAGGAAATCGTTCACCAGTTTTATCAGGACCTTCCCCTTTTCCTCGACGCCTCGAAGAAATTCCTGCTGAAGCGCGGATATCTCTCCGGCCCTGCCGTCAAGTATCAACTGCGTATAACCGAGAACAACGCTGATCGGAGTCCTCATTTCATGGGCCATCATCGAATAGAATTCGGTTTTCAGACGCTGGGCCTCCTTTTCCCCCGTGATGTCCCTGAGAATGAACGCTCCGCCGACATCCTCGCTCAGGCCTATGTAAATCCTGTTTATATCGGCCATATAGTGCCTGACTCCGGTTTCTCCATGGTCTATCTCCACTTCCTGATCGTGGATCTCCTCTCTTGTGTCTATGTACCGGCACAGATCCCGCACTTTCCCGGCGGCGGGAAGAATTTCAAGTATCGTCTTTTCCTGGATCAGTTCGGGAATCAGCCTGAATCTGTGGCCCGCCGCCCTGTTGTAAAAGACCAGCTTGCCTGCGGTGTCGAAGATGATCACGAGATCGCTGAGTATATCGATGATGTTGCCGAGTTTGTTATTTTCCTGCGCCAGGTTGTCGCGGTTTTTTTTCCACCTGAGCAGCCCGCCGACCCTCGCCGTGACTTCGGCTTCATCGGCGTCTTTCAGGATGAAATCCTCGACCCCTATCCCGAAGAAATCGACCTTCCTCTGCGTCTCGTTCTCATCGGTGAATACGGCGATCGGCATGTTACGCGTCTGTGGATAGCGTTTCAACATGGAACTGGCCGTAAACCCATCCATGCGCGGCATGTTAAGATCCATTATTATGAGATCCGGACCGTACTCCAGCGCGGCCAGCACTCCGGCTTCCCCGTCCTCCCTGAGGATGACGTCGTAGCCGTTGCGCTCAAGTATGTTCTTCATCCTGGAACGGATGACCTTGGAATCATCCACCACAAGAACCAGTTCCAAAGGTTTCATGGGCAATACTCCGGCATTTACAGGCTCATCCCCATTTTCGCCCGTCGCCGTCGGAACTTTAGCGCGTGAAATGTCATGTCACCGTTTCCCTGAGCTGTTCGAGGCGCGACTCGACAAGCGATACCGAGGCGGGATCGATGGCGGCGGCTTTTTCGTAAATTTCGGCGGCTTTCACCGGCATGTTCAATTTTTCGCAGACCAGGCCGAGATTGAGATACAACCGGACGTCCGACGGGGTCCGTTCGATGGCCCGCGAGAAAATGGAGATCGCCTCGGAATACCTGCCGCGCTTGGAAAGGAAGCATCCGAGTGCGTTAAGAGCCGAACCGTTGCCCTTATCCTTATCGAGAACCGTCCTTAACTCGCGTTCGGCCTCGTCGTCCCTGTTCAATTTGCCCAGGATGATCCCGAGATTGGTCTCGATCTGGAGGTTGCCCGGGGAAAGCCTGTACGCCTTTTCGAAACATGCCAGCGCTTTCTTCAACTCCCCGCGTTTTTCATGGATGCAGCCGAGGCTGTTCTGTATCTCCGAGTTGTCGGGATTTCTAAGCAGCAACTGGCTGTATATGGCTATCGCGCTGTCGAATTCGTCCTTCATCTCATGTATCTTGCCGGAGAGATATATCAGCCCTTCATGTGTCGGGTATTCGGAAAGAGCCCTGCCTACCACCTCGGAAGCGCGAGAGGTCATCTTCATCTGCGAATAAAGAAATACGGATTTCAGATACACCTTCAGATCCGTGCCGGGAATGAATCTTATCTTTTCCAGCGCTTCCGCCGCGAGATCGAAATCCTCCATCCTGTACATGATTTCGGCCAGTATGATGTGCGACTGGGACATGAATGGATCGACTTCCAGGGACCGGTTTATATAATCGAGCCCCGCCTGGTTGTCTCCCTTGAGAATGCACGCCGAAGCCGCGTTCCTGAGAAGATTTGCGTTATCCGGCGATAATTTCATTCCTTGTCTCAGGGCTTCCAGCGCGCCATCGGCGTCCCTGCTCTCTATCAGGGCCACTCCCAGGTTGTTGTACAGGTCCGGTTTGGATTTCTGCGCGTCCAGGCCCTTCCGGAAACATTCCACGGACTCGCCGACGCGGCCGAGCTTCAAAAGCGCCAGGCCTTTCAGATTGAGGAATTCCCAGCTTCGCGGATTCAGCGCGAGTCCATTCTCCGTCTGATCGAGTGATTCTTCGGTGTGCCCCAGGCCGAGAAGCTGGGAAGCCAGCTCGAAAATATATTTGGTGTTGCCCGGATTGGCCCTGAGTTTCTTTTCCCCAAGGTCGCGGTACATCCGGTACTTGCGGTCCACCCTGTCCGAATCCTTCAGCCGCCCGTAATGATGCACGATGACGCCTTCCGCCTTGTAGATCGGCACTGCCAGGCTGGAAAGGGATTCCTCCACATCCTCATGCACCTCCCCCCTGTACCTTATGGCATCGGCGTTCCTGAAGAGTCTCACCTGCTGGCTGGGGAAATACCCCAGCGTGCCCCTGTTCATTCCGTCATCCGGAGCCGCGCTCCTCCAGCCGAACGTGTCCGAATCGTCCGTGTAGGTCCATTGTTCGAACATGAAGGCGGCGTCCGGGTTTCCCGATACCAGCGATTTTATCCGCCGGTGCGCCCTCGCGTCTATGACCTCGTCGGCGTCAAGTATCAATATCCAGTCGCCCGTCGCCCTGTCGATGGCATGGTTCCTGGCATCGCTGAAATCGTTGTTCCATTTCTTCCGGTAAACCCTTGCGCCCAGGCTTTCGGCCAGGGCCACGGTCCCGTCCGTCGATCCCGTATCCACGACGACCAACTCGTCGACAAGTCCCCTGACGCTCCCGATTGCGTCGCGGATGCATTCTTCCTCGTCGAGCGTGATCATGCAGCAGGTTATCGACCCGGACCGGCTTTTCCTGGATTTTCCGATATCGACAATGTCGTTCCCGTTTTTTCGAGGCATTTTTCCGCCTTTATGCGTGTATTTCGCCGACCCGGGTACTTTCCGGGGACCCGCCGTACGGCGCCGGGCGCTCCGCCCTCATGGCGGTGACTTCCATGGACCCGTTGTAATGACCGGAAATCCTGTAGTCGACGACGCTGAATCCGCCGCTCAACAGGATTTTTTCGAGTGAACCAAACGAAAAATAGTTCAGATGCTCGCATACCCTTTTCATCGGATCGGAGTCCTTCATGATTACGGAAAACGCGCTCTCGAAATTGGGGGTGGATATCCACAGGATCCCGCCGGCTCCGAGCAGGGACGACGCCTTTCCGACGGCGCCGACAGGGTCGGTCATGTGTTCGAGCACGTCTCCCATGCAGATAATGTCGTATTTCGTCCCGGGGGTGTAATCGTTGAAATCCCCGCATATGACTTCAAGCCCCAGTATCCGCGAAACCCTGTCCGCGTGCGCCGGCCTTATCTCAAGACCCTTCGCTTCAAACCCGTATTCGCGCGCCACGGCCATCATCTCTCCGGCCCCGACACCCACGTCCAGAAATCTCTTTCCCGGGGCGGCGCGCTTCAGGCCGGAGACGACCGCGCCCATGTACGACAGAAGATCCACCCTGGGTTTGGCATACTGCTCATTTTCCGATCCGGAAAGCACGTCCGTGATCTTCTCCGGACGGGCCGACGCGTAGATATGGTTGCACGACTCGCACAGCATCCAGGTCCGGACGGGGTCGAATCCCTCGTTGAAATCGGCGTTGGTCACCATGTTGAAAGCCCAGTACGGTTTTCCGGCCGCAGCGCATATCGGGCACCCTCCGGTCTGCGCCTGGGGCACATTCCTGTACACATAATCGTGAAAGGGATGCCCCGGGGCGGTTATCTTTGACGCCAGGCGCGATTCGGCAAGATACGCGCGCCTGTGCAAATCGGATGAAACGACCGCGTCACCCCGCCTGTTCGCTATTTCCCCCAGCCTGAACAGCGTTATCGCGGCGATGCCCGGAACCTTCGCCAGGCTTTTATAAACGCTCTCCGCATGGTCATCCTGTCCGCGGGACAGAAGATTCTCGGCCTTCTGAAGAAGACTTACATGAGCGTCGACCGAAGGCAGAGCTGTCGATATCGACATGTTTTCTCCATTAAATCGCTGAATATCGGGTTTCGTCACCCGTCATCACAAACAAAAGGCGTGCCATGGAACCGATCGCCCGCAGACGAGGCGATTCATTCGTCCATGGCGGCATATGTTTTTACGGTTCAACGGGATAGCCCTTGGACTCGGGAATCGCTCAAACGGCCTGACGGCGTTTCATGAGCGCGGGTGATCGTCAGCGGTGTAAATCTGCAGCGGCGCGGGGAAAAAACTTCCCCCGGCTTCTCACCTGAAGAATCCCTTCAGGAAAGCTCCGTACTTTTCGGACATCTTTTCGATCTCAAGGGACAGGATCTCAGGAACGTCGTACGAGTGGTGCTTTTCCACGACGGTTTTAAGTTCCTCGAACTCCTCCTTGCGGCTCTTTATGAACATGAGAACCTCGTCGTCCCTGCGAAACTCCCCCTTCCACTGATAGACGGAATGACAGGAAGAAATGATATTCACGCAGGGCGACAACCCGGCGTTGATCAGCTGCATTGCAATGTTGTCCGCTTCTTCCCTGTTCGACGCCGTCACCAGCACGACTGTAAAATCGCTCAATTTCTCCCCCTTTCAGAAACCATCCGTCCGGGACTCGCAGGGAGTATACAGTTCTTTTTTGGTGCCAACAACCGCGAACTGCGTGTACAATCGCATGAGGCGGGAACGGCGGCATCATGTGTCAATCGACGGAGTGCGGGCCTATTGAACCCGGCGGCCTGGGCCGGAACGGCCGGTCACGCCTCCCGGCCCGCGGAAAATCCGACAGGAGCAAAAAATATGAAGATTGCGGTAATGAGCGATTCCCACGACCATATCGAACATCTGGAGAAGGCGGTCGATCTGATAAAAGCGTCGGGAGCGGAGATCCTTGTTCATTGCGGGGATCTTTGTTCTCCTTTCATGATAGAGAGGCTTGCCGCTTTCCCGGGCCATGTCCACATCGTGTTCGGAAACAATGACGGCGACCGTTTCACCATCGGAAGGATCGCCGGACGGTATCCAAACGTCACCGTACACGGAGAGACCGGCGAAATCGAAACGAATGATGGAACGATAGCTTTCACGCACAGGCCGGAATTCGGCGAAGGTCTCGCGGCAACCGGCCGTTACAGGGCGGTATTTTCCGGCCACACTCACCGGAATAAGACGGAGGATGTGGAAGGGGCGATCCATATCAATCCGGGTGAAGTGATGGGACTTGTCGAGGATCCCGGATTCGCGATCTTCGACACCGGGAGCGGAGGCGTGGAACACGTCATTATCGACGAGTAGTGCTGGTTCCCTTTTTAACAGCGCCAAAATCGAGACCCGGCATCCTCTCCTCCAGAAACAGGAGCGCCTCTTCCAGCTTCGGGATACCGGCCCTTCCGCCCCGCCCGCGGCACTTCATCGCCGCGACGGCATTTGAAAAAAGACACGCTTTCCCGACGTCCCACCCCCGTATGATTCCGAAGAGAAAAGCGCCGTGAAATACATCCCCGGCTCCGGTAGTATCGACGGCATCCACTTCGAACCCATGCGATTCTATAATCCCCGCCTCGGTCATCGCCACGCATCCTTTGCTTCCGAGAGTGATTACGGAAGCTCTGGGTCCGAACCCGGACATGGTTTTCAATGCTTCCTCCACGCTTCCCCCGCCCGATATCTGCGCGGCGAAGAGGGCGCTGCCCACTATGTAATCGCAGAAAGGCAGTATCTCCCTTATCCCCTCTCTCAGCGTGCCGGCGTCGATGACGACAGGCACGCCGTTTTCCCGCGCAGTCCGTGCCGCGGCGAGCGCCCCGAGCGGCTCGTGGGAATCGATCAGTAATCCGCCCGAGGTGCCGATGATGCCGTATTCGAGTTCATCCGGCCGGATAGGGGCGATGGAACCGCGCGTCCACAGGATCGTCCTTGCGGCCGTTTTCCGGTCGACCATTATGAAAGCAAACTGCGACCTTCCGCCCTTCTCCACGATCGCGCTCGACACGTCTACGCCTTCGGACTCCAGGGCGCGCAGCATCATCGATCCGGAAAGATCGTCACCCACCTTGCCGGTAAATGCCGTTCTCAGGCCGAGCCTGCTCAGTGTCACCGCCGCCGTCGCCGCAGGACCGCCCCCCTGTATCTCGAGACGATCCATCTCCATCTTTGTATCGATGGCCGGAACGCCCGGCACTGTCGCCAGGAAATCTACCGCCGTATATCCTATCGCGATCGCGTCAAAGGATCTTTCCATTTTTTTGTTCACCGTCAGTCACCCGGATGTTAATCTTCTGAAGGAGAGCGGGAATTCGACGACCGCCGGGATCGCGAGAAGCAGGTCCACGCCTCTCATGATGAAAATCGGCCGGTTCCCTTCCTCGAAGCCGGCGGCCGGTTCCATTGCCGCGGCTGTTTCACTTTCTTCGTTACGCCTTTTGTTTGCGTGGATTGTATATCAAGGGGGCGAGCCGGGCAACTTCAACCTTGCAGGCGGCCGTCTTTTCGATATTATTACACTGTGGCCGCGCCGGATGACCCGGGGTTGGGCCGCGTTAAGCCAGGTGATCTCATGAAGGAAAAATGGCATTACTGTCCTTTCTGCGGCAAAGCGTTGTCGAAAACCATGAGCGACGGACGCGAACGGATGTATTGCGTTTCGGAAGAACGGTTCATTTACGACAACCCGGTGCCGGCGGCTACCGCCATCGTATTCGATGAAGGCGGCCGGATACTCCTCGTTCTGAGGAATCGCGAACCCGGAGCCGGCCGCTGGGCCCTGCCCGGAGGGTTCATCGAGATCGGAGAAAGCCCCGCGGAAGCGGCGGCGAGGGAACTGATGGAAGAAACCGGGATCACGGGGTGCGACCCGGTCCTGATCGATGTCATGCATCAGGACAGCGAATTCTACGGCACTTCCCTTGTCATCACGGGTTACCGTTTCAAATGCGGGGCGGGGGAACCGGTCGCAGCCGACGACGCCGCCGAGGCGCGATTTTTCGGGCTCGACAGCCTTCCGCCCCTGGCTTTCAGAAGTCATGAACTGCTGATAACAAAATCCCTGCGTTGATATGACTTCCACTGTCAATAAATATTCGGGGAATGTCTAGAAATTATCAGACACGCCATCTTTCCAGTTCACCGTCGGCCGCCGGAGCAACGTCGAACTCTCTTCGCGTCTCCCCTTCGGTCACCACCACCCTCACAACGTTCATCCCCTTGCCGTCCGAATACCTCGCCGTGACGGAAGCCGCCGCGGCGAGCTCTCCGTCGTCCGGGTCGCCGAGTATGAGGACCGTCGGTCCCGGATGGTCGGGGGTCGTCGCGAGCCGGCCGCCCGCCCAAATTCTCTCGAGATACTCGTTTTCCTGCCGGTTTCTTCCCACGACAAGCCTTGTCCGCGCTGAAATCCTCAGGTGCCTGCCGGTCGACAGCAGGATCATATCCTCCGTCGAAAGCGGCTCCCCCCCCGAATGTCCGAGCAGATCCAGATATCTTCGCGCATAATTCTCGTCGGTGAGCGCGCATCCGCCGGCGGGAGTTCCGTACCCGGTCACGCCGTACAGCGCGGCGAGCTCGAACTGCCTCCTCCTCGATCTGCCCTGTATGTCGAGCAGCCTGGTTCGGTCGACAAGGCCCTTTTTCTCCACCTCGGTCGGAGGAAGAAGCCTCGCGGAAAGGGGCCTCAGGAGCAGGCCCTGCAAACCGCTTTCCCTTTCCACCGTCCTCAATGCCGCCATGTGTTGCGACATGGGCCGCTGCCCCAGAACCTCGCCCGTTAAAACGAAATCGGCCCTGACGGCTTCCATTCGCTCCCCGGCTTTTTCCGCCATGAATATCTTGCAGTCTATGCAGGGATTGATATTCCTGCCGAACCCGTGGCGCGGGCTGTGCATGACCTCGAGGAATTCCCGCGAGACATCGACCGCATCGACCGGTATGCCGAACAGTTCCGAAAGCCGGATGCCTTTTTCGGAGGCGATATCCTCAGGCGAGACGCCGTCGTACACCCTTCTTTTCATGTTTTCGGGGGAAAACCCGTTCAGGAAATGGATCCCTGCCAGTTCTATCCCCTGTATTTTGAGCACGGCCACGGCCAGAAGCGAATCGAGCCCGCCGGATATCATGGCGATCCCTTTTGTTTTTCGAGTCAAACCTTCGCCCCTTTAGAACCGGATGAAACCCGCCGGCGGTTCGTCCGCCGGGCAATTCAAGCAGGATAGCGCTCGCCCGCTCCGCACCCCGCCGAAAAAAGGGTAATATTATTCATCCCGCGGCGCAAGGGCTCGTTTGATGCCGGTTCCGACGAGATTGAACGACAGGCAGATCATGAAGATCATCAACCCCGGCGTGAAGGCCGCCAGGGGGGACGACCTGAGAAAGGCTTGTGCGTTGCTCAGCATATTGCCCCAGGTGGGCATCGGCGGCTGTATCCCGAAGCCGAGGAAACTCAGGGAACTTTCCATGAGCATCGCGTTGGCGAACCCTACCGTCGCCGAGACGGTGACCGGCAGCAGCGCCTGGGGAAGCAGATGCCTGATGACGATTCCCGCGTGGTCCACGCCGAGCGACCTTGCCGCGTCTACGTACTCCTCGCCTCCGAGCTGCATAAGCCTTGACCTTACGAGCCTCGCCGTTTCCATCCACGAAGTACCCCCGATGACCAGCGGAATGACCCAGAAACTTCCCCTTCCGGCCGATGCCGCGACGAGCAGCACGAGAAAAACGGGAATGGAGAGGAAAAGATCGATCATGCAGGTTATGATGTTATCGGTTGCGCCCCTGAAATATCCCGCCAGACTGCCTAGCGCGATCCCCAGGGCCACACCTGTCACGACGGAAAGGAATGATACGAGAAGGGAGAACCTGCCGCCATAAAGCAGCCTGGTGAAAAGGTCGCGCCCCAGCTCGTCGGTACCCAGCACATGTTCGGGCGACGGGGAGGAGGAAATGTTCAGCAGATCGATGTCGTTCGGTCCGAACGGCGTAAAAAGAGGGGCGAGGGCGGAGATAACGGCGACAAGAACTATGAGCATAAGGGCGATCGAAGAGGGCCTGTGGTCGAAGAACCGGGACCACGGGCCGTTGATTTTTCTGCCGCCAGCAGGAAGGAGCGTTCCATCCATAGGTCTTCCCGTATCAATTGACGCCGCCCGCATTTAACTTTCTCCAGGTCTTTTATGTTATCGCTGCAGACCTTTTTTCGATTTTTGCGCCCGGCAAAGAGGATCGGCCCTTGTCGATCCTGGGATCGATCGCCATACCGAGCAGATCGCCGGCCAGGTTGAACAGAATTATCAACAACGAGGAGATCACCATTATACCGAGCACCCTCGTATGATCCTGCCTCTGGAGTCCCTCGAAAAACAGCCTCCCCATGCCCGGCCACGAAAAAACCGTCTCGGTTATCACCGCGCCGGTAAACAGGGTGGGAAGCTGCATGAGCATTACCGTTAAGGCGGGCAGAACCGCGTTTTTCAACGAATGTTTCATGATAACGGTCCATTCTCCAAGCCCCTTGGCCCTCGCCGTCCTTATGAACTCGCCGTTGAAAGCCTCGATCAGACCGTCCCTGATATACCTGCTCCACGAGGCCAGGTACACAAGCGAAAGCACCGAGGCGGGAAGTACAAGATGTCTGATCCGGTCGGCCACGGAACCGTCCACTCCGACGGCCGATCTTCCACCCGCCGGGAATATCCCGAGATTTAGCGAGAAGACGTAAATGGCCACCAGCGCCAGCCAGAACACCGGCACTGACATCCCCGCCATGGTCACCACCGACAATACCTGGTCGACGAGGCTTCCCTTTTTCACGGCGGAAACGATCCCCGTTATCCCTCCTGCTATTATCGCCAGGACAAAGGCCGACAACATCAGCTCCAGCGTGGCGGGGATCCGCTCCAGGATCATCGAGGATACGTTCCTGCCGGTAACGTAACTTCTCCCGAAGTCGAAGCGCAGAAAAACCTGCCTGAACCAGCAGAGATACTGCACCGGTACCGGCCTGTCGAGTCCATAATTCGAGGCGATCCTGTCGAGATCCTCGCCGGTAACCTTGGGATTGCCGGTCATCACTCCCACCGGTCCGCCCGGCGCGAGATGGAGAAAACCGAAAGTCACCATCGAGACAAGCACGACAAGCGGCACGGTATAGACGAGTCTTCTCAGCAGCACGTATCCCATACAGTCCCTTTCCGACATCCGCCACGCGGGGATTGCCGGCGTTCAAAACGCTTCTTAAGCCCTTCAACGCAGCACGAACGACTGTCCGCGCACGGGTATCTCGACCTCGAGCCCAAGCTGGTCCCTGATCCTCGCGCCGAGGGCCGCCGACTGGCCCTCTTCTCCATGGACAATGAACACCCTCCTCACCCCGTCGATATCCGAAAGCCAGTCGATCAGGCCCTCCTGGTCGGCGTGGCTGGAAAATGTATTGAACCTTCGAATCTCGATAGCCGGCGCTATCCAGTCCTTCTCGATCGATTTACCCTCCTGGTGGCGGACAAGGACCGGCGACCGGCCTTCTTCGAGACGGCGACCCGTTGACCCCGGCGCCTGGTACCCGACAAGGCAGAGAAGATTCAGCGAATCGGCGAACATCCGCACGAGGTGTCTCGGCGAATTTGCATGGCTGAGATCCCCGCTCGATGAAATGAAAACGGCCGGCCCGTGCTTTCTGGAATGCACCTTCATGGATGTCTTGCTGCCGACCTCCCTCAACCCCGGCGACCGGAGTATCTGTTTTCCGTAGAAGCCGTTCGCCCAGTCCGACAGATGCGAGGGAAATTTCCTGTAAATATCGTTGATTTTTTCGGCCGTCGGGCTGTCGGTGAATATTTCCGTTCCTGGTGGAATCAGCGAGCTGCGGGTATACAAATCCAGCGCGGCAATTATCTCCTGGGTTCTTCCCAGCGTGAACGCCGGGATAAGGACATCCCCTCCTCTTTTGAGCGCGGCGGCGACGGCCGATCCGAAATCGGCGTGCCCCCCGGGATGGTCCTGCACGGCTACGGGCCTGACTATCCCTCCATATGTGGATTCGATTATCACATAATCGGCGCGCCGGCAATTCTCAAGCCGTGGCAAAAGAAGGGACTCGTCAGTCCCCAAGTCCCCGGAGAAGACGATAGTTTCCACGGTCTCATCCTTTTTTATGGTGATTTCGATGAAAGCGGCCCCCAGAAGATGGCCGGCCCTTCCGAACCTGAAGGCGATATCTCCCAGCCGCGTCCATTCCCCGAAGGCCACCGTCCTGAAGCTTTTCGTGGCTGCTTCGAACGATTCCTTTGAGACCCTGACCTTCGCAAAATCCCGCGACATCCTCAGCATTACCGGCGCCAGCGCGGCCGTCGGCTCCGTGCAGTATACCGTCCCACTGAATCCGGCCTCGAAGAGTTCGGGCAGAAGGCCGCAGTGATCGCTGTGCGCGTGCGTAAGGAGTACGAAGGACAGCGTCGACGGATCTTCCGGCAGCACGCCGGTACCGGCATTGCCCAGCGCGCCGCAATCCACGATAAACCGCTGCGTCCCGGTATCGACCATATGACAGGAGCCGCCCACCTCTCCCGCCGCGCCAAGGAAGGATATGACAGTCCCCTCCGAAGCCCCTCCCTGCGAGCAAAGAAAGTAGACGAGCGCCAGTGCCAGCGCTGCCAGCGCCATCGTCCTGAACCGGTGCGATCTTCCGCTCATCGGTTCATTCCTCCAGCCGCCACTGCGCGACATTCCACGTGTCTCCCGACTGCGTGGGGTTCGGCCTGTATCCCCTGAGGGACGAGGGCATGGCATCGAGCTGCGTCACCCAGAGCAGCGGTATGATCGGAATTTCGTCGGCGACTATAAGCGCGACCTCGTCGTAGATCTTTTTTCTTTCGGCGAAATCGAAGATCCTGCCGCCCCTGGCAAGCAGTCCGGTGAGTTTTTCGTTTCGTATGCGCGAGTAGTTCTGTCCCGCCGGCGGCATGAACCGCTCCGAATAACTGCCATCCTTCGTCGACGGGTCCGGCGGAGCGAGAAAAGCGTATAGCGCGAGAGCGAACCTGCCGGTCTTGAGGATCCCGCCTTCGTCATAACTGCCGAACATGACTGTCGGATGGTGGTTTCTGATCCGCAGATCGACACCAATTTCGCGGAACTGCTCCTGCAGAACCACCTCCGTCCTCTCCCGGTTCAACGAGCCGGTAGTCGTCGAAATCTCCATCCTCAGAGGTCTTCCATCCTTTTCCCTGATACCGTCTCCGTCCCCGTCCACCCATCCGGCCTCACCGAGCAGTTCCCCGGAGGCGGCGGGATCGAAAGAAAAACTGTCCCTGCCCGCGTCGCTGTAGTACGGTGACGAGGGATGCTCGTCCCCCCACGCCGGGATCCAGACACCGTCATATATCCTGGCGGAAAGCTCCTCCCGGTCCACTCCCCTCGCAAGGGCTTTCCTCACCCTCCTGTCGCACAATATTTCGTTTTCGAAGTTGACGTCAAGGTGTTCGTTGAACAGGGCGGCGTTCCGGTACACTCTTACGCTTCCGATCTTTTCCGCCACCTCGAGGAGTTCGTTCGGCGCGTTGTCCACGGCCATCACCCCTCCCGTTTCCAGCTGCATGAGCAGCGCATTCGCGTCAGGGATGAAGACGATGACGATCTCGTCGAGCCCCGGATCTCCGCCGTACCAGTCCCTGTTCGCCCTGACCGTGATGTGCGAGCCGGGCACCCATTCGCCGAATATGAACGGACCCGACCCGACCGGATTTCTGTGGAAATCGAGTCCCTGGAATTCCGGTCCCAGCTTGTCGCCAAGCAGGTGAACGGGCATCACCGATTCATCGTAAAAACAGTCTCCCGCAAAGTTCGCGTAAACCTCCTTCAGATGGAATATCACGGTATATGGATCCGGTGTTTCGACACTTTCGATTATATCCCATCCCTGCCTTGTCTCGACGTTTATATCGGGATGAATCATCATCCGCCAGGTGAATTCGACATCCGCCGACGTAAGCGGTTCCCCGTCGTGCCAGGTGGCGTTCTCCCTGAGATGATACGTATACGTCAGGTGATCCTCGGTGATGCCCCCGTTGTCTTCGGTCGGGATTACCGTTATCAGGTCCGGAACCAGTTCCATCCTGTCGTTGTGCTTGACGAACTTGCTGAAGATCATGTTGCAAACATAGATGCCGGCGACCATCGTGTTGACGGCCTCGATAAGTATCTCCGGCTCCTGCTGCATGCCGATGACTAGCCGCCCGCCATGTTTTTCTGCCACCCCGGCCGGCTTTTCTCCGCCCGGTTTTCCGCCACCCTCCCGCCCGCCACCGTCACAACTCACAATGAACAATAATGTTACAACAATATATACGCATGTCCGCCGCATTACCGACATCTCCGCCTCCGCTGTGTCGACGTGTGAATATTCCGGCCCGACAGGATATCATGCTATTTACATGCCAGAAAGCTGTTTCGAACGGCGCAGAAGACGGACTTTCCTGCCGGGATTCCTGCCGGGATTTTGGATTGCGGCGAAACTCCGGCGGCTGTATCATTAATATATGGAAGACCCGTTCATTCTTCCCGCGAGGAACGGAATATGGCAGATGGTTTTATTCGTATCGTAGACAGCGCGATGCGCCACCGTGGATCGCGGACCCCGTCAGGCTCTCCTCGTGCCGAAACCTGTCGCCGCCTGGCCTTCATTCTTGCCGCCGCCTTGATCATGGCGGGTCTTTCCCCTGTTTCACTTTATTCGAGCGAAGGATGGCAGGGCGACCTAAGGCTGACAAATGATCCGGAGAGTTCCTTCCCTCCTCCAAACAACTGTAAATATATCGCCGTCGACGGCGGCGGACGGCTTCACATCGTCTGGCCCGACTCCCGCGACAGAAATTACGAAATATACCACAAGTTCAGGTCCGAAGGCGTATGGTCCGCGGATACGAGACTCACCTTCGATTCAGGGGACTCAAAAAGGCCCAATCTCATCGTCGACGTTCTCGGCAGGATCCATCTTGTCTGGAATGATGACAGGGACGGCAACATGGAGATCTACCATAGAATGTGGAACGGTTCCTGGGGTCCGGAGAACAGGGTCTCCTTTACCGGCGGCGATTCGTATGCATCTTCCCTTGCCGCGAACGGATTCGACATCCACATGGTCTACCAGGAGGAAGTCAGCGGGTTCCTTCAGATAATATACAGGCATTTCGACCTTTTTCTCTGGTCGGATCCCGAACAGCTCTCCTTCGTCGAATCGGGGATGGCCATGGTTCCCTCCGTGGCGGCCGGCCCGGACGGATCGGTTCATGTCGCGTGGTGGGATACCAGGGAGGATCCGGGAGGGACGGCGAAAGGGAAAATATACTACAGGGAAAAATCGCCGGGATGGTCGGAAGAGGAGATAATCTCCGGCCCGCTGGCCGACGCGATGCGTCCGAACATCGTCGTCGACGACAGCGGGTATGTCCACGTAGCGTGGATCGACAAAAGGGTACCCTTCGAACAGATCTACTACCGCCGCTTCGGCCCCGGCGGATGGGAGGACGAGGTATGCCTGACGACCGGCGAATATACACATTACCATCCCAGTTTATCCTGCGGCGGCAGACTGCACCTGGTCTACTGGGCCAATTATCCTTCAGCAGCAAATCCCGGCGTTTTTTATATGGATAACGACGGCACCTCGTGGAATACTCCCGTCCGCATCTCGTCGGAAAGCTCACGGGCGTCGCTGTGTTCGATCGCGGCCGAAAAGGACGGGATCCTCCATGTGGCCTGGAAAGACGACAGGGACGCGAACGAGGAGATTTATTACAACACCTATCTGCCGCCGGGAACCGCCGTCGGCGAGAAAAACGACCTTCCCGGCCCCCTGCCGGAGGATCTGCCGCTGACTATCCATGCGAGTCCGAATCCGTTCCGTGGCATCACCACAATAATGCTGGGGATACCCGAGGAATTAAAGGTCGACATCAGGATTTACGACATAACGGGACGGGTCGTCCGGCAGATCGCCGCCAGATCATGCCCGCAGGGAACGCATCCGTTCGCCTGGGACGGCAGGGACGACTCCGGCAGTAAGGTGGCCGGGGGCGTTTATATCGCCATGGCCAGAGCGGGAAAAATGTCGGTATCTTCCAAGATACTTCTGCTGCAATAGTGGTTTAGAACGATATGATCCGTACTGCGGCACCCGGACCGGATGACGCGGTACGGCACAGGCGGCATGACCGGCCGTCGGCGCGCCGGTGACGGCGCATCAGACATAGGAATGAAGCCCGCCGAGAAAAAGATTTCCGATGAAAGAGAGCAGTATGATGATCAGCCCGATCACGGACATGACCGCGAGTCTTGTCCCTTTCCACCTTCCTCCCGCATTCTGATGCAAAACCAGCGTATAGAAAAGCCAGATGACGAGCGCGCCCGTTTCCTTGGGATCCCAGCTCCAGAAACGGCCCCAGGCGTACTGCGCCCAGATGGCCCCCGCGAAAAGCGCTCCGATGGTGAACAGCGGGTAACCGGCCCTGATCGAACCGGAGATGATCTCCTCGAGAAGATCGGATGCAGGAAGCGTCCCGGAACCCTTTTCCCCGCGCCCCTTGAGCAGGTACATCATCCCCGCTCCGGATGCGACGAGGAAAGCGCCTTCTGAAACCGCGGCAAGTGAGACGTGGATATAAAACCAGTAACTCTGAAGGGCCGGCATGAGAGCGGAAGCGTGCTTGGGAAGCATCGAGGCAATGACAAGGACCATTATCAACACGGGTGAAACGACGATCCCGAGGCCGATCCTGCGCAGCCTCGCCGCAAGATAAAGAAAAGTCACGCCGATGAACCATGCCATCGTCAGTGAATACTCGTACATCGTCGCGAGCGGTGGATGCGAACTGATCGTCCACCTGGCGACAAGTCCCGCCGTATGAAAGAGAAGACCTGCAACGAAAAGCGCCATCGCGGCGGCACCGGCCGGTTTCTTTTTCGATGCCGAATAAACGCTGAAAAGCAGGAATGCTCCCAGGTAGATCCAGAATCCGGCCCAGAAAAGGGTTATGTCGATCCGTGCAGTCAATCATCCTCCTTTATGCGGCGGTCCATCCGGATGGTCCGTGCCGTCACTTCATATCGCGGAGCACGGCGGCGAACGCCGCCCTGGTTTCTTTCTCCATGGAAGCCATTTCTTCGCGAAAACTCATTGTGTGACGCCCGGGCGCAGCGCGCATGACCATCTTCTCACCCGTTATGTATCCCTTCACCTTTTTATAACTGAACATGTACAGAAGGATCAGGCCGACAGAAGAGATACCCATCCCGGAAACCATCAAAGGAGCCCCGGGATTCGACGTGATCTCGAGCCCCGTGTAGTAGACCGGTTCGAGGTCTTCGAGAATCAGCGTGCCGGCGTCACCGAACACCGAATTGAATTTTGGATATACAAGAAACAGGTAGCCGGACAGGGTGTCCGCGGCGGAAACGAGTTCGAACTGGAGAGCCGGATTTACCATCTGCGGGCTGGCGGAATAGGGACCACCGCGTCCCATCCTGAAATCCGGAAAGAACCTTCCGGCGATCACACGATACCCGGTGCCTTCGATGACGGCGGGGTTCCCGGGCCCGATCCTGAAGCGTAGCGGCGCTCCTTCCGCGGACATGTATCTTAATTCAGCCCAAACGATCTCTTCATCCACGTAATACGCGCTCTGGTATATGTTGAATCCGCCGGATTTCAACGGTTTGTTGACTTCTATTTCCCCCGATTTCAGCACATTTCCGTCATTGTCCACCACCGACAGGGTCGAGATGTAATCCCGGACCCGGCCGTCAGGAGCCACGACGATCCTGAAATCATCGACACGGACCGAATCTGCGCTCCCGTGCAGCGGCAGAATGTCGCCGCGCCTTCCATAAAGAAATTCATTCCTTCCCATAATGCTTCCGGCCATACCGCCTGCAGTCAGAACGAGAAGACCGGAATGAAACAAAAGGTTGCCCAGGAATCTCCACCGCCCCGCGACCGCGGCGAAAAGGATGGTCCCGCCGCTTCCACCTTTCGCCATCGAGTATCCCCGTCTGCCGAACGCGCCCGCGACGGCATTGTATAACAGCTCCCTGGTATTTTCGTCCATGCCCCCCGGGGCTCCGTATTTTCGGCCGAAATAATTCACCGGATCTTTTTCGGACCCGGGAGCTTCGAGCGGGTCTCCCAGGTGGATCTCGGCGCCCGTCCCGGCGCGCGGAATATCCTCGATGCAGGCCGGTGGGCGTACGACGAACGCCCTCATCACGAATGATTTCCATCTGGTGGCGATACATAGAAGCAGTGTGACGAAGAAGAGGACGAGCAGCGCGGTGTACCAGAAGGAATGAAATGGATCGTACAATCTCAGCGAGGAACATATTTTCACCGCCGGCCCGCCCCACGATGCCGCGAATTTTTCCATGTTTGAAGAAAAATCCGGCGGAAATATTTCCGTAAGTATCCACCCTGCCGCGGTGGCGGCGAAAAGAACGGCTATCATGAAAATGGCGAACCTGCCGCCGACAAGATCGGTGCGGTTCCTTGAATTTTTCCACGACATGTCGACCTCCCCGATGGGTGGAATCTTAACCTGTCCGGCGCGGCGATGACAAGAAGAACCGCATCAAGGAAAAATATTTACATATCGGCCCGGAACCATTTATATACAATGTATATGAAGACCGGATCGGCAAAGAGCGAGAGCGTAAAGGGGCGGGCGGGGCGCACGACGACCGCGGCTATGACGCGACGCGCGGCGCTGCTTGCGGTTTTTTTTATTTCGATCGTGACGGGCGGCTGCGGGGGGCGCGATGCCTCCATTGAGAGCAGGCGCGCCTACAGGTCGATCGTCGGGGAATCGCTGAAATTGTACACGGGGCTTCATCCACTCAGGAGTTCGAGACTGGGAATATCCGGCTCGGATTCCCTGCTTTTCACCTTCTCCGAAAAAGAGATAGCCTCCTGTTGCGCCGGATGCGATTCTCTTCTGGCGAGAATGTCGACCCTTCCCGCCGCGCATTTCGACTCAAGGGACACCGAGGATTCGGCGATCCTGATCGACTGGCTCAGGGGAGAACTCTTCGCGCTGCGGGAACTCCGCGCATGGAAAACGAACCCGCTGCTCTACTGCTGGATGATCGAGGAGGCCCTTTTCGGCATACCTTCAAGGATCGAAGCACCCGTTACCGGAGAGTTCAGGTCGTACGAGCGCCGCCTCAGCCTGCTGCCGCGACTGCTTGAAAACGCCGAGGTCAACCTTGAGAATCCGGCACAGATTCACCTGGGCCTGTCCACGGAAAGGATCGGCTCGATACTTGAAAACACCCGATACCTTCGGGGAAACCTGACGCAACGATACGGGAGCGCCCCCTCCTCATTCGACGGGGCGATAGCCGGCGTGGAGCGATTCAGGGATTTTTTACGGGATCAATCCGTATCGTCGACACCCGGAAGTTTCATCCTCGGCACGGAGAAGATTTCGGACATCCTTCTTTTTTCCGAGCACCTCGATCTCGACCTGGACAAGTTCACGGCCGAGGCCGACCAATCGATAAGGAAAAACATGTCCCAGATCGCTTCCATCGGGCGTAACCGTTCGTTTGTGGCGAAAAACGCGGGGAAAGCGGAAAATCCCGGCGCGCAGGCTCTCGTCGACAGTATCGGCCGGATCGCATCCTCGGAACGGATCTTTGTATCGGAAAAAGAAGCATTCCTTCCGGTCGTCATAAAAGCGATCCTCCCCCTTCAAAGGATTCTCTCCCCGAATCCGTACCTTTCAGTACCGGCCGGCGAGCCTGCAACGATCCTCTCGATATCGACCACATCGTTCGCGGGCAATCCATGCGGCACAGTGATCGTCGTGCCTCCGCAGGAAGAGAGGACCGATCCGGAGGGTTTCGTCTACCGCCTGATCGGGGTCTCGGCCTGCGTATCCGAACCTGACCGGGCGCTTTGCGGCCGCGGCGACACGCTAAGGACCCTGCTGGCCTCCGAGCTTTTCACACTTGGCTGGAAATATCTCGTCATGAAGGATCTATGCCAGCTTTTTCCCGACCCGGGCATGTCGCTGCGTAAAAAGCTGCTCGAGGATACATCCCGCGACATGGCGATGATGGTGACGGTGTTCGGTCTTCATTCCGGCAGACTCACCATCGATTCGGCCGTCGAATACCTGGTCGCCACTCTCGGCATCGACAGGGGGGACGCGGCGGCAAAAGTATCGGTCGCAGCCGCCTCGCCTTCAGCCGCATATCCCGGGATCGCCGTCATCCTGATCGAACAGATGTTAAGGGACGCGTCCAACGTAAGGGGCGAAAGGCAGCCACGGACAAGGATCCGGGGGCTGATGCTCGAGGAAGCCGCGCTCCCCCTTCCCATGGTAGGCCGAAGGATGGAGAAGTGAAACAATCTTCTCCGGCATAACGTATTCCGGTATATACGGAGGTAATATATGAAGGGGAAAATTTTTTTACCGTTATTGATAATGGCGGCAACAGCGTCCGCCGAGCCGGCCCGTTGCATGGAGATCAAGAAGGACTTCCACGAGAGTTTCAAGGTCGAAAACGGCTGCACGCTGCGCCTGAAGCATGGAGACGGGGAAGTGACGATCAGGAAATGGGACAAGGAGATGATCGACATCGAAATCCATTATCTGGCCGAGTACAAGTCGATCGGCTCCGGAAAGCGCGATTTCAATGTCGAATTCGAACAGAAAAATAACATCGTTGAAGTGACCGGACGCGAAAAAAGCTCGACCGCGATAGGATTCCAGATATTCAACGTGAAGGAATACACGTACACCGTCCACGCGCCGGATTATATCGCACTCGATTTGACCGGTGAAGACGGGAGCGTGGACATCGACGAATGGAAAGGCAATATCGAGATGGACATGAGCGACGGCGACATCACGCTCACCGACTCCCGCGTGGCCGTTACAAAGATTAGAAGCGAGGACGGGGACGTAGACGTCGAAAACCACGAAGGAAACCTCGACATTACCGTCGAAGACGGCTCGCTGAATATCCTGGGAAGCAGGATGCCCGGATGCGTCGTACGAAACGAGGACGGGATCGTCAGCGTCCGCGATTCGGAGGGCGATTTCGATATCGAGATATCCGACGGAAATATAGACCTTTACAGGGTGAAGGCGGGAAGTATCGATATTCTGGCCGAAGACGGTGACGTCGATATAGAACTGATCAACACTTCCGCGATCGATATGGATATAAGAACATTGGACGGTGACGTCGAAGTCAGGCTCGAAGAGGGCGTAAGCGCGGTTTTCACGATAGATGCCGACGAGGGCATGATCCGCACCGATCTGCCGTCCGCCGGTAACATCCAGAAGGGAAAGCACTGGTTATCGGGCAAACTTCTCGACGGCAAGGGGAACATACGTATCCGCACCGAGGACGGGAATGTTACGGTAAGGCAGATCAGATGAGCACGAGGTCTTAAAACTCCCCGGCCCGGTACACGATTTCCTGCCCGAGAACCGTGGCAAGAACTTCAATCTGCAGAATCCGAGCCGGATCGATTGCCGTGATATCTTCGGATATCACGATAAAATCGGCCAGTTTTCCCGCTTCAATGGATCCTCTCGATCCTTCCTGGTGGACCGCCCACGCGGCGTCTATGGTAAAAGAACGCAGAGCCTCCTCGACGGTCAGCCTTTGTTCCGGGAACCATCCGCCCGCCGGTTCGCCGCTGCCGTCCATCCTCGTGACCGCGGCATGTATACCGCGGAATGGATCGATCGATTCGACGGGAAAATCCGAACCTCCCGGAATCCTGCAACCTGTCGCCAGAAGGGATCTCCATGCATAAGCCCCCTCGAGGCGTTCCTTCCCAAGCCTGTCCGGCGCCCAGAGCATATCAGAAGTGCAATGGATGAACTGCATCGACGGTATGACCGCGAGCCGGGCGAACCTGCCGACATCACTCCGGGAGATTACCTGGGCGTGCTCCACCCTGTGCCTGGCATCGTCTCGGGGGGAGATTGCGAGCACCCTTTCGAAGATATCGAGAATCGTCCTGTTGGCCCTGTCCCCGATGGCGTGGGCGGCTATCTGAAAACCCCTGTCGTGCACGGCCAGAATCCGCCCGAATAGTTCTTCAGGTTCCATCATCAAAAGGCCCCTGTTGTCCGGCTCGTCCGAATAGCCGTCAAGCAGGGCGGCGCTTCTTGCGCCGAGCGAGCCGTCGGTGAAGAACTTCACCCCCGCGACCGCGTAGCGATCGTCCGCGAAACCGCCGGACAGGCCTGCGTCGAGAAGGCTGTCGATATCCTTTTCATCATAATTATAATAGACCGTCAGCCTCAGCGGTAAGGATCCTTCCTCGTACATCTCCCGGTAAATCGAGGCCGTCTCGCTGCCGATCCCCATTTCGTGGATGCCGGTAAGCCCCACGGCCAGACATCTTCGGGCCGCTTCCGCCATCAGACGTTTCTTTTCCTCCCTCGGGACGGGCGGGATGACCTTTTTCACAATGGAAATCGCTTCGTCCAGGAGCAGACCCGTAGGGGTTCCCGAATCGTCACGTTCTATCCTTCCTCCTTCGGGATCGCTCGTGGCCTTATCGATCCCGGCAAGTTCGAGGGCCGCGGAATTGGCCAGAGCGGCATGTCCGCAGACCCTGACGAGCAGTACGGGATTGTCCGGGCTTATACCGTCGAGATCGGTTTTGTCCGGAAATTCCTTCGATATCCAGTCGTTCTGGTCCCATCCCCTGCCCTGGATCCATTCCCCTCCGGGGGTGACGGACACCTTCGCCCCGACAATTTCGGCTATCTCGTCGAACGAGCCGGTACCGGTAATGTCGAGCGTCATAAGGCTCATTGCATATCCGGAAAAATGAGCGTGGGCGTCTACAAGCCCGGGGATGACCGTCCTGCCCTTGAGATCGTATTTTTTCGTCTGCGGCGAGACAAGGAGCGTCATCTCTTCGGTGGAACCGACTCCCGCGATCCTCCCCCCGCTTACGGCCAGAGCCTCCGCGACCGGTTTGAGCCGGTCCATCGTGATTACCCTGCCGTTAAAATAGAGCGCTTCCACTCCGGTTCCTTTCCCCTCCCGGGCACCGGCGAGGCCTTCTTTCCCGGCCGGCGTCACCGGCCCGGCATACGCCAGAATCAGCAGAGCATAGACAACGGTCCGTCTGTTCACTATTCTCCCCCTGTCAGATCAGGAAAACCGCCTGAATGGAATCCTACTCGGCGTAAATCCGTTTTATCCGCCCCCAGGATGCATCCCTGGTCGCGGTACCGCTGCAGCCGGCTATGAGCGTCAAGGCTCCGATATCCACTCCACATGGATTGTTTTCGGCCCAGCAGGGAGAGTCGACATGAAGATAATAGAGCCCCGGCTGGCTGGAGGCTCCGTAGCAGAAACGGGGCATTTCGAAGAAATCGCCCGTTCCGGGGCCGCACCCGCTGTAGTTCACCGTATTCTCCCAGAAATCGTCGCACGACAGATTAAGAGAACCGCCCGAACACTGCGCACCGGTTACGCACCTGTAAATAATGTTGTGAAAGGCGTTCACAGCCCCCCCCGATACATTTATCCCGGTGATACCCTCCACAATCGTGTGGTTGCGCAGCGAGACTGTGCCCCCCGCGACATCGACGGCTGTCGTAAAGTTCTCTATGATGTTATTTGTGAGACTGGGATTGGACGATGCGCCGGAAACGATTATTCCCGTGGCGTTATCCTTTAAATAACAATCGGTTATCAATGGGGAACCCCCCTCGATCGAAATGCCCGTCCCGAACGATTCGATATTCACGAAAAAAAGCATAAAAGCCGAAGTGACATTTTTCAGTATCAGCGCCGTTCCCGAACCTTCCACGGGTGATTTGATAAGAGGCGCCGAACCGCTCGCAAATGTGAGATAAATATTTTTTCCATCCACCGTTATTCCCGATTCATAATATGTGCCGGCTACGATATAGACCCTGTCACCGGAAACGGCAAGATCTATTCCGCCCTGGATAGTCGTCGCATCCCCTGAACCATCCGGATTCACTTCGATAATAACAGCGTTAACCCCGCCCGCCGATATGAGCATGGCGCATAACAAAAGAAGGCAGATTCTTGTCACTTTTCACCTCTCCTTAAAACCTGTCGTATATAAGGGTAGCATAACGATCGGAACAAAGTCGAGCGGAAAACCACCCGGTTTGCGCGACACGGGGCGAGCGCTCTCACATGCCGGAAGGCCCCCGGCATGACGCCGCAAAATGCGTCGTCCGCCCCGATTCTCGCCTGCTGCCGACGGGGGTGATCGTGCATCTGTAAGGGCTTGCCTGCGGAGCGCTTTTGCATTATCATGCTCAAAGGCCGGAACGGGCCGGAAACGGAGATCCAAATGCAGAACTACTATAGAAAAAGTAATTTTTCCGATTTATTGAGCAGCAGCGTCGTGACGACGATCGTGATCATCAACGTGCTCGTCTTTTTACTCCAGATGCTTCTTACACGTACGCCTTTTCAGGCCTTTTTCGCGCTGTATCCGAAACTCGTCGTAGAGAGAGGGTTCATCTGGCAGATCGGGACTTACATGTTCCTGCACGGAGGCATTTTCCACCTCTTCTTCAACATGCTCATAATCTGGATGTTCGGCTCCACTCTCGAACAGATCTGGGGCGGCAGGCGTTTTCTTCAGTATTACCTTATATGCGGACTCGGCGGAGCTGTTTTCAGTTTCATCTTCTCCTATAATGTCCCCGTCATCGGAGCTTCAGGCGCGGGGTACGGGATCCTTCTCGCCTATGGCGTTCTATTTCCCTACAACCAGATCTATATCTGGGGGATCATACCCGTGCGCGCCAGGACCCTGGTCATAGTGCTCGGAGGGGTTGAATTCCTGTCAGGCCTGACCGGCACGGACGGCATCGCCCACTTCGCCCACCTTGGGGGAATGGCCGCCGGCCTTGTCGTTCTCAAGGCGGATCCACGAAGCGGAAGGCTTTTCGACGCTCTGTCCGGATTCTTCAGAAGATTGCCCTCCAGGATCAGATTCAAAAGCGGCGGGGGCAGGGGGGAAAAGGGCCGTGTAGATTCCATCCTCGACAAGATCTCTGAAAAGGGGTACGAAAACCTCTCCGAGACGGAGAAGCGGATCCTCGAAAAATATTCCGAAGACAGAAACAAGGACTGACGGCGCAGAACCGATCCGCGGGCTTCCCGTCTCCACGCTGCCGGCGCAGGATGAGTAACTGCCGCCGTTTCGCTCAGAGCATGTAAAGATCAGTTGATAATCGATGTTACGGCGTCGGCGAGCGCTTTCTTCTCCTCGTCGCTGAGGTTTCGCGAGGGGGTTCCATCCTTGACCTCGAGCGCATATCCCCTTGTCGAATTACGGCCCACCAGATTGGTCATGATGATGCCGTTTTTCTCCTTCGTCAGAAGGCATAAAGAATAACTCTGCATCCCGCCGATATCCTCGAAAGCGTTGAACTTCACTATCCCCGTACCGCTGTAGCACCGGGCCAGTCTTTCAATGATCGACTGCAGTTGCGCGGAATGGCCCCGGATATATTCCCTGTTCTCATCCACTCCCTGAAGCAGCATTTTGAGAGACTCTTCGGTACCTATTTCCTTGTGAAGATCGGCCATGTCACTGAAAGGCTTTTTTATCCTGCGTATCTCGATCAGAAGAAAGAGAACGGTGCCGGCCGCCAGGACAGCGAGTATGACGGATGCCGTCACAAGCGCCACAAGATGTTTCTCTATGTAAAGATCCAATCCCAAGACTTTCGGTCCTCCATCGGTTCGGGGCAAAGCCGAGAGTAATGAAACCTTCCGATCATGTAAAGACTTATTTACAAAGATCCCCGGGACATTTCCGCCATCCCGGAGTAATACAGGGGGCGTACATCCTGTTCCATAAAAAAATAAGCCTTTCAGGCTTATTAAAATGCCGAGGGCGGGACTTGAACCCGCACAGGCTTTCGCCCACTACCCCCTCAAAGTAGCGTGTCTACCAGTTTCACCACCTCGGCAAATCTATTACTCTTTGTCCTGTTTCACGGGTTCCTGATCCGCAGTCCCGTTTTCCTGCGCATCCGTTGCAGGTTCCGGGATATCTCCCAGCACATCGTCGATATTCTTCTGTTCTTCTGGAACGATTCCGCCCCAATGTTCCCTCTTTGCGGCTCTTTTCAACGCGCTTTCACCCGCACCCTCGCTTCCGCTCGCCGAAAGAAAAGCCAGCGAAAGAGAGGTTATCATGAATACGATGGCCAGGTAAGTTGTGGCCTTGCTCAGGAAGGAGGCAGTTTCGCGGCCTCCCATGATGGCCTGTCCGCCTCCGCCCCCGAAAGCGCCTGAAAGGCCTCCGCCCTTGCTCGACTGCATCAGCACAACCAGTATGAGCAGAAAACAAACTATCAGATGTACTATCACTACCAGATTGAACAGCATTTTTCACCAGCCTTATAAACTGCAAAGAAGTAGTTTAATGAAAAAATCGCTGCCAGTCAAATGAAATTATTCATATCAGGCCGGGAACGCTATCCCCAGAAACGAATCGGCCTTCAGTGAAGCTCCTCCGACAAGTGCGCCGTCTATATCAGCGGCGGAGAGCAGGGCACGGGCGTTTTCCGGTTTCACGCTGCCCCCATAGAGTATGCTCGTATCGGCGGCCACCGGGGGAGTGAAGATCTCCGACAATACATCCCTGATAAAGCCATGCATGCCTGAAGCATCGCCGGAGGTGGCGGTTTTACCCGTGCCGATGGCCCAGACCGGCTCATAGGCTATGACCACCTTCGACATTTCCCCCGCCTCGAGACCGCCCAGCACGTCCCTGATCTGCCTCGCAACGATCTCCTCCGCCCTGCCTGCCTCCCTGTCTTCGATGACCTCTCCGACACAATAAACGGGAGAGAGTCCGCCTCGAAGGGCTGCGCGAAGTTTCCTGCAAAGCAGGTCATGCCCCTCGCCGATCACGTGTCTTCGCTCCGAATGCCCGACCAGCACGTACCTGCATCCGGTGGCCGATATCATCGCCGCTGAGACCTCGCCTGTATATGCGCCCTGATCCTCATGCCAGAGATCCTGCGCCCCGGTGACGACCGGGGAGCCCCTGAGAATCACGCCAACGGCATGCAAAGATGTAAACGGCGGCATGACAACGAGTTCGCACTCAGGAACCCTGTTTTTCAAACCGGCAAGGATCTCCCCGGCAAGGGAGGCTCCCTCCGTGTGGTCCAGGTTCATCTTCCAGTTGCCCGCCACGATCCTTTTTCTCATCCAGTCACCTCGAATCGACGGTCGTCTGCGAAAGGTCCTTGTCGCTGAGCGCCTCGACTCCCGGCAGCTTCTTGCCTTCAAGAAGCTCGAGCGACGCGCCGCCGCCGGTCGAGACGTGCGACACGCGCGAATCCAGGTGCATCTGGTTGAGAGCGGCAACGCTGTCGCCGCCTCCGACCACACTTGTAGCTCCCCCGTCGGTGGCCTCGGCGATAGATCTTGCGATCATCCTCGTGCCGTTCGAAAAGACGGGAATTTCGAATATTCCCATCGGCCCGTTCCAGAATATCGTGCCAGCTTTGCCGATCTCGCGCGAAAAGACCTCGATCGTCGATTCTCCTATGTCGACTCCGGACCAGCCCTCGGGGATATCCCCCGTGGAAACCGTCTTGAATCCGGTGGAGCTGTCTACATCCCTTGTAACGATGCAATCGACGGGAAGGTATATCCTCTTTTCCTTGCCCTTTCCGGACTTTTCCATCATGTCGCGGCACATCGGCAGGTAATCCTCTTCGAGAAGGGATTCCCCGATTTCAAGGCCCGCGGCCTTGAAGAATGTGAAGGCCATGCCGCCTCCGATGATGATCCTGTCGACGCGTTGGAGAAGATTCTGTATCAGGCCTATCTTGGATGAGACCTTCGCCCCTCCCAGGACCGCGATAAACGGCCTCTTCGCCTCCCCCAGAAGTCTCTCCAGCGTGGTCAGTTCCTTTTCCATCAGGAATCCGGCCACGTTGTCCTTGAAGAACCTGCAGACACCCTCGGTCGAAGCATGAGCCCTGTGGGCCGTTCCGAAGGCGTCGTTGGCGTATACATCCCCGTACTTTGCGAGTTTTCCGGCGAAGGCGGGATCGTTCGCC
This sequence comes from Candidatus Krumholzibacteriota bacterium, assembly GCA_041309605.1. GTDB lineage: Bacteria > Krumholzibacteriota > Krumholzibacteriia > Krumholzibacteriales > Krumholzibacteriaceae > JALOPX01. Next base: position 44,983 of record JBFYZH010000036.1, on the reverse strand, counting down.
TCCTCCTCCTTGTAAAACCTGAGGTTTTCCAGAAGAAGTATCTCTCCGCTCCTCAGTGTGGAAACCTTGCTTTCAACCGCGGGGCCGACACAGTCGTCGACGAACCTGACCGGATGCGACGTCAATTCCCCGAGATGGAAGGCGACGACCTTGAGGCTTTTTGAAGCGTCTTTCCCGCCTTTTGGGCGCCCGAGATGCGACATGAGCACGATCGAGGCACCCTGGCCGATGGCATACTCGATACTCGGCAGGGCGGCCTTGATCCTCGTATCGTCGGTTACGTCGCCTTCCTTCGAAAGAGGAACGTTGAAATCGACCCTCATAAGAACCCTGCGTCCCTTGAGATCGATGTCCCTGAGCGTTTTTTTCCTCAATCTATCCTCCCTGCAATACCCGCCTGACCGCGGCGGGTCACTTGAGAAGAATCCTCATCATGTCCACCATCCTCATGGCATACCCGTATTCGTTATCGTACCAGGAGAGAACCTTGAACACCTTCGGCGAGATACCCATCGTCAGAAGGCTGTCGAAAACGGAGGAGTGCGGATTGCCGATTATATCCACCGATACGATCGGATCCTCGCAATACTCCAGAATGCCCTTCAGCTTCGTGGAGGCCGCTTTACGTACCGTCTCATTGAGCTTTTCGACGGTCGTGGCCTTTTTCAGCGTCACCGTAAGATCAACCAGAGAAGCGTCAGGAACCGGAACCCTCACGGCGTAACCGTTGAGACGCCCCTTCAGCTTGGGCAATACCTCTCCGACAGCGGCGGCCGCGCCCGTCGTGGTTGGGATCATCGACATTCCGCAGGCGCGCCCGCGCCTTAAGTCCTTGTGCGGAAAATCGAGGACGACCTGGTCGTTGGTGATCGCGTGGATCGTCGTCATCAACCCGTTCTCTATACCGAACGCGTCGTCCAGCACCTTGGCCAGCGGCGCGAGACAGTTCGTCGTACAGGAAGCGGTCGAGATCACGTGATGCCTGCTCTTTTTGTAAAGATGATCGTTCACACCCATTACTATCATGATGTCCGGATCCGGTGAGGGGGCCGATATGATGACTTTCTTTGCACCGGCCTTAAGGTGGAGGGACGCGTCTTTCCTTTTCGAGAAGCGCCCGGTCGACTCGATGACGACATCCACGCCGAGCCTGGCCCATGGAAGTGCGACCGGATCCTTTTCCGCCAGCACCTTGATTTTTTTTCCGTTGGCGACGATATCCCCGGATTTCAGCACTTTTACCTTTCCGGGAAACTTTCCGTGTATCGAATCATACTTGAGAAGATGCGCCAGGGTCTTCGCGTTCGTAAGATCGTTTATCGCGACGATATTGAAACGCCTGTCGTTTATGGCCCCCCGGAATACAAGTCTTCCTATTCTTCCAAAACCGTTGATCGCAACTTTGATCGCCACCGTTTTCCCTCCTTGAACGGGTGTTACCTGCCTGGCTGTTTCAGAAAGCTTTTCCCGCGCTTCCAAACAGTTTCATCTTGTATCTTACCACTTCTTCAATGGCACTTCTTCCGGCGCCGAGATACTTCCTCGGATCGATGGCATCCGGGCTCTCGGCGAAGACCTTCCTGAGGAAAGCGGTGAATGCGATCCTCATGTCGGTGTCTATATTCACCTTGCAGATCCCAAGCTTGACGGCTTCAGATATCGCTTCGTCGGGGACTCCGCTGGTGTCCTTCAAACGGGCTCCATTTTCATTGGCTATCCTGACATGCTCCTGGTTCACGCCCGAAGCTCCGTGAAGCACCAGCGGAACGGTCACTTTCTTCGCGATACCTGCCAGTACGTCCATGGCCAGCCTGGCTTCGCCTTTGAACTTGAAGGCGCCGTGAGACGTTCCTATCGCGATTGCGAGCGAATCCACGCCTGTCCTGGCGACGAACTCCCCGGCCTCCGCCGGATCGGTGTATCTGGCCTCATGTTCGCCGACGGAAACATGATCTTCGATCCCGGCCAGTCTTCCAAGTTCCCCCTCGACCGATACCCCCGCGGATTTTGCCATTTTCACAACCTTCCCGGTTATCGAGATGTTTTCCTCGAAGGGAAGGTCGGACCCGTCGATCATGACGGATGTGAATCCCTCTTTAATGCATCTTTCGATGATCGCCATATCCTTTCCGTGGTCGAGGTGAAGCGAAATCCTGACTTTCTTCTCGTCGGCGGCGTTCCCCGCAAGGGTCACGATATTCCGGAATCCGGCATACTTGATGGCGCCCTGGGATACGGCCAGGATCGCCGGGCTGCCCAGCTCCTGCGCGACCGAAGTTATCGCCTGTACGAACTCCAGGTTGTTGATGTTGAAAGCCCCGACGGCATATCCTCCGGCTTTGGCGGCATCCATCAATTCCTTGTTTGTGACAAGCATTTTTCATCCCTCCCGGGGGTAACATCAATACCGGCTTGATTTAAACACAGCATGGCGTCATGCTTCAACAAATTAATTTAAAATTGACGCGGAATTCCGGACACCCCCGGCCTGTAAGCACCGGTTTCAACGATCCGCACCTCTTCCCACCGTCAACGCCATTATCGACAAGGGCCGGCAAACCTGTAACGCATTTATACAGGCAAGCATGGTTTCACCCGTTGTAAGAAGGTCGTCGACGACCACGATCTTTTTCCCCTCGACCGCATCCGGTTCGGCGGCGAAGGCTCCCCGCACGTTCGTCATCCTTTCAAGGCGATCCAGCTTCGACTGCGGCCTGGTATTTCTTGTCCTCCTTAGGGTATCCGTAGAATACCGAAGGCACAGAATCCGGGCGGTTTGACCGGCAAGAAGCCCGGCCTGGTTATAACCCCGGGCCGCCAGCCTCGACCGGGAAAGGGGTACGGGCACAAGCGTCAGATCCCCGGGCCCTGCATGCGGGTTTGTTTCAAGATGCCGTTCCAGAGACAGCGCGAGCCACCAGGACAGGGAATGAACCGACGATCTGCCATTTCGAAACTTGAGAAACCTGATGACTTCGAGAAGAACGGGGTTCGTGATGAACGGGGAGAGGACAGGTATCGATGGACAGCCCCTCAGCCTGTATTCCTTTTCCGCCGGAACCAGGGATAGCCAGCAATCGGCGCACAGCAACCTCGCGGGAACCTTCAGCGGTCCCAGAACGGGATGAAAAAAATCCGTCTGAAAAAAGACCGGCGTCCCCGGCGGCCATCCTCCCGGCAGGACCCTGAAGGAATTTCCCTCCGGAGCCGAAAGCCCGTTATCACAAGTCAGGCAGACACCCGGAAACAACAGATCCGCGACAAACGAAAACATGCCGCCGCACCTCCTCCACCACACCTCCCGCGGCCTCGGTCCGCCCCGGGCTCCGTTGAAAACAACCGGGGCAACCCGCCCCTGATTCAGGCGCCGCCGCCGGACTTGTCGACAGCCGCCCGCCCCTTCATCCGGGAATCCCTTCTCCATCCCGCGACGATCAGGACAAGGCCTCCCGCAACCAGCGCAATGCTGATAAGCTGGTTATCGATGAGGTTTCCGAATACCCGCGCGAAATCCTCGTAATACCGGAACCTGTCCACGATGAACCGGGCCGTTCCATAGAGCACAAGCAGCGCCCCGAACAAAAACCCGTCGTACCGTTTCCTCTTTTCCAGAAGGACGAGAATGAGAAAGATCAACAGGCCGTAAAACGACATATAAATCTGGGTGGGATGAATATGCAGCCCCGGATGCGTGTTGCCGGCGGGGGAACCAGCCGGGTATACAAGCCCGAGAGCGCACTGCGTGGGATTTCCGAAACAGCAACCGCTGAGAAAACATCCTATCCTCGTAAAAAACTCGCCGGACGCTACGGAGAGCGCGCAGATATCGGCGACCTTGAGAAAGGGAAGATTCTTTCTTCTTAGATAGACGAACGCGCCCGCCACGGCCAGGATGAGCCCGCCGTACAGTGTGGCGCCGCCCTGCCACAGGGCTATCATATCGACGAAATTCCTGAAATGGTCCCTGTGAGTCAATATATACAACCCCCTCGAACCGACCACCGCGGAGATGATCAGAATGATGCTGAGGTCGTATATCAGGTCGGGATCGAATCCGCGCTGTTTTGCCCTTCTCGCCGCCAGAAGAATACCCAGGAAGAAACTCAGGGCAAGCATGAACCCGTAGGAATATATCCTGAAATTTCCGATCTCGATCAATATCGGATGCATAACTCCTCCTAGATGCCGCTGACGCTCATGCCGTCGATCAGTACCGGCGGCGACCCGTAAGGTCCGATGAAAACGATTTCACTGCCGACATTTCTGATATGGGCCAGAAGATCCAGGATATTCCCGCTTATCGTCATCTCCGAGAACGCCTTCCCGGTCAGGCCCGATTCGATGCAGAGCCCGTTTATGCCCACCGAGAAATCGCCGGAGATCGGATCGGCCGTATGCATTCCCATGATGTTCTGCACGTATATGCCGCCGGATGCTTCCGCCATCAGATTTTCGATGCTCCCGTTACCGGGAAGTATGAAAAGATTGGAAGGCCCCGGAACGGGAAGCTCCTTGTAAGACTCCCTTACGGCGTTAGCCGTGACCCTCGATCGGGTCTTCGCCGCCGACCAGGTGTTATGTAGAAAACCGTTGAGCGTGCCACGGTCTATCAGCACGTATCTTTCCCTGGGGACCCCCTCGTCGTCGAACCGTGAGTTGAAGCATCCCTTCCCGAGGAAAGGATCGTCGACCAGGGTGACCATGCCGGCCGCAATTTTTTCGCCGACCCTGCCTGCAAAAACCGTGGTGCCTTTCACGACCATTTCACCGGAGAGGGCCTGCTCCAGGAGGTAGACGATGTCGATGAACGCCGTCGCGTCGAAAACCACCGGATACCTGCCGGTAGGTATCGGGCTGCTGCCAAGCGCGGACAAAGCGCGCCGCGCCGCTTCCATTCCGGTCCCGCGGAAATCGAGCATGCCTACATCGCGGGCCTGGGAATAATACCAGCCGCTCCTTATCTCGTCCCCACGCCTTGCCACCGCCGCGAGGGTACATGAACAGCGCCTTCTTCTTTCCCTTCTATAGAAACCCCTGGTACTAGCTATGCGAACCTCGCCCGAAACCTCCGAATACCCCGCTCCCTCGGTATTTTCGATGGAACCGTCGAAGTCGAACGCAGCCCTCTCCATTTCCATGACGCTTTTTATCCTCGCGTCCGGATCACCCGCCGTTTCCACCTCCGCGAAAGTCTCCTCCCCGGCGGGAAACCCCGTATCGGAACCGAGTATATCCACGTCGAGCGGAGTGCTGACTTCAGCGTTCAGCCTTGCTTCCTCGAATAACGAATCCATTCCCCCGGGACCGGATTCGTTGGAGAATGAGTGCCCCATCCTGCCGTCCCTCAAAAGACGGATACCGACGCCTTCATCCTTCGATCTGTCTATCGATTCGACCTTGCCCTTGTACACTTCCACCTGAAACCGTTCGCCGGACTCGCAGAATGCTTCGCATTCATATCCGGCGGCGGCGGCCAGGGCCAGGACCCGCGCGATCCTGTCATCCAAACCAGAGACCTCCTCAGTACTCGTAAAAACTCGATCCGAAATTGAGCAGAACTCCTACGAAAAAACATGTTACCAGCATGGAACTCCCACCGTAGCTAAGAAAAGGCAGGGGTAATCCGGTGACGGGGGCCAGCCCTATCGTCATCCCGATATTGATGATAACATGAAACGCGAAATAGGAACAAATGCCGATTGTCGCAAGGGACGCAAAACGGTTTTTCACCTTCGTGGCGAGGTAAAATCCCCTGGTTATTATAATGGTGAACAGGCAGAGCACCATGAAGGAACCGACGAAGCCCCTCTCCTCGGAAAATACGGAAAAGGCGAAATCACTGTGTCTTTCCGGGATGAAAGCGTACATCTTCTGGGTGCCCTGGAGAAATCCCTTTCCGAAAAATCCACCCGACCCTATCGCCACCTTGGACTGGAATACCTGCCATCCCATGCCGAGGATATCGGATTCAGGGCGCAGAAAAGCCAATATCCTTTTCTGCTGGTAAGGTTTGAGCATGTTGATCAGGGCCGGCACCACGAGCATGATACCGAGATTCGTCACGACGAGCATCGCGCTCTCGAGAATACGGTCTCTTCGCCTGTAGGCAAGGTACAGGATCAGGACAAAGAAAAAGAGCAGCGGATAGGGATACGAACCCCTCGTGAAGGCGCTTTCGCAGTAGATCGTCAGAAACGCGCTCACAATGGGCGAAAGAAACAGTATCAGCAGACCTTCGTTGAGGCCCCTCCAGAACAACAGGCAGAATAGTATCGCCGGAAACACCAGCGCCGTTCCGAGATCGGGCTGTTTCAGGATAAGAAGAAACGGCAGCGCCATCACGGTTATCGCCGTGGCGATGACCTTCGGACGGTTCGGATCGTTCCGTTTCTCGGACAGGTACCTCGCCAGAATAAATATCATCGCAATTTTCATCAACTCGCTTGGCTGGAATCTGAACGGCCCGAAACCGATCCACCTGCTCGATCCTTTAAGGGGTTCAAACAACAGCACGACGCCCAGCAACACCAGCAGCAGGCAGTAGGAGACGACCGCCGTACCTTCGAAATACCTGAAGGGGATCATGAAGGCGACTCCCATCAGAACGAGGCCCGCGACGCACCACATCAGCTGTTTGTAGAAAAAAGCGCTGCTGCCCTGCCGGAATGTCTCCTGGAGTTCAGAGGGCACATGTCCCACCGAATAGAGGTTCACCAGCCCGATGATCATAAGCAGAACGGCCGGTATAAGTATGGCCCATTCGAGGTTCCTTATGTTTCTTTCGGCCAATATTTTCCTTTCCCGCGCCGGACAAAGCCTGCGATCGGTTTCGATTATCCCGTGCCTAATCGACCCCGCCCGCTTCCATGTACAGGTAACTGAAGGAGCCGTTCCACGCGGTGACGGGCTCGGCATCCGCATCCTCGGCCGGCACGGAATCCTCGACCGGTTCGGTGACCGGATTAAACCAGGCCGACAGTATCCTCCGGGCCATCGGGGCGGCCATCGCGCCACCGTGCCCCGCGCCCTCCATCACGATGGCGATGGCTATCTGAGGATCCTGGACGGGGGCGTACGCCACGAAAAGAGCGTGGTCCTTTCCCGAATTCTGCGCCGTCCCTGTCTTTCCCGCGGATCTCACTCCGGGGACGGCGCTAGCCCTTCCCGTGCCGCCTGTAACCACGCCTTCCATGGCCTGGCGTATGAAGGCGATTATTTTGTCGTCGATCTGGGGTATATCGACCGCGGAGCCGCCGCCTTCGTAAACGGCGATCCCGTCGGCGTCGACTATCCTCTCGACCACGTGTGGCTTGATGCGCATACCGCCGTTGGCGATCATCGCCACCATCTGGCACAACTGCACGGGTGTCGTCAGAACTTCACCCTGGCCTATCGAATAGTTCAGCAGATGTCCCTTAGTCCACTTTTTCTTCCCGAATCGCCGGTCCAGATATGAATGATCGGGCAATGTCCCCTTCGCCTCGCTCGGAAGATCGATCCCCGTCTGCCGGCCTAATCCGAAAAGACGTCCCGCATAGGCGAACTCGTCGGCGTCCAGCTTCAGTCCGGCCTGGTAGAAATAGACGTCGCACGAATTGACTATGGCTTCGAACAGATTCAGAGAACCATGGCCTTCAGGTTTCCAGCACCTGAAATACCTGTTTCCGAACTGGTATCCCCCATTGCACGACCTGAGCCGTTCTGTGGTCGACAAGGCATGGAAGTGCAGCGCCGCGTAGGTGACCATCAGCTTGAATGTAGACGCGGGCGGATACGTGGCCTGGACCGTTCTGTTGAACATGGGTCTTTCGGCGTTCCGGTGGAGGCTGTCCCATTCCTCCGTCGTAATGCCTCCCATGAATATGTTCGGGTCGTACGAAGGCCTGCTGACGGCCGCCAGGACTCCGCCGGTATATGGATCCAGCGCTATCACGGATCCCTTGTCCCAGTCGAATTCTTTTTCCATGGCTCTCTGAAAAGCGATGTCTATCGTGAGATACAGATCGCTGCCCGGCGCCGGCGGGCGAGACTCGACGAATCCTTCCATGCCCAGGTTGTCGGCCAATCCCTCGAATTCGCCTATCCTGGTGCCCTCGGCGCTCACCTCCACTATTTTCACGCCATCCTCGCCCTTGAGATATTTTTCGTACATCGATTCGATCCCGGTACGCCCGACCAGCGCGCCGGCATGGAGATCATCGCGTTTTCGCAGGTCCTCGTCGGTCACTTCGCCCACGTATCCGAGAACGTGGGAGGCAAGATCGCCTTCCGGGTAATAACGCCTGTGTTTCATTAACAGCCGGAAAAAGGGGAACAGCGATTTGTTCTCGATCAATATCGATATCTGCTCCTTTTCGGCGGTCTGCACGACGGTCATCTCCCTGCCGTCGGGATATTTCCTGTTCCATTCCTCCAGGCTGCTGAAAAGTTTTTCCTTTCCGATGTCGAGCCATTCACAGGCCAGGGCAAGCCGGTCCTCCCGTCCGCGTATCCTCCCGGGGAGAATATTGATCTGATAGGCGGGAACGTTGACGACGAGTTTCGAACCGTCCGAGGACCTGATAAGCCCCCTGGGAGCGATTATGCGCTCTCTCTGGATCATGTTGGAAATGGCGAGCTTGTGGTAATAACCGCTCCGCACTATCTGCAGGTAGAACAGCCTCAGCATTATTATCGCAGCAACGCCGACAACGATCAGAAGCAGGATCCTTCTCTTGTGATCCAGTATGAATTCATTCTGGAAATCAATACCCGCCACCTGGCCGCACCACCCTTCCAGGCATAAGCCCGAGCACCGCGAACACCGCCACTCCCGTGACCGCGGTATATAACGCCGAAAGCAGAGAGTACCTGAAAAACGACAACAGCACGCCGGCAGGATTGAAGGAGGCTGTGATGTTCAGAATGATGATGTCGCTCGCGATCGCGGCGATAAAAAGCATGAGCCCCCTGAAAAGCGCGCTGTCCGGAAAATAACCGGAAGCGAATCGCGATATCCCGTACCCGAGAAGCGATTTCGCGAGCGCGTTCATCCCCAGGTACGAGGCGTTCCCCAGGTCCTGCAAAAACCCGAGCAGAAAGCCCGTGATCACGGCGACCAGCGGTTTCCTGTCGAGAACCAGCACGGCCAGAAGGACGAGTACGAGATCCGGGGCCGCGCCGCCCACGTATATCCGGTGCACGAAGGTGGCCTGCAGAACGAAGACGATGAACGACGCCGCGACGATGCGAAGTAGATACATTGCCGGTTTTCACTCCTGCGGTTCTTCGATATTTCCTATCCTGTCGAGGATCTCGCGACTGTTCCAGTCCCGGCCTCCGACCACTATGAACAGCTCTTCGAGGGTGTTGAGCTCCGACATGCTGACAACGCCGATTTTCCTCGATAGCTCGGTCTTGTCGTCGGCGACCTCGAAAACGGTGCCCACCGGAAATCCCTTCGGGAGGACGCGGCCGAGCCCGCTCGTTATCAGGGTGTCTCCCTGCTGAACGTCCTCTTCGCTGCCGATGTAATCCAGCCGGAACAGATCTCCCCTCTCCCAGTTGAGCATCCCGACGACCCGGCTTCTCTTGTCGAGGCAGCTTACCGAGACCGATTTATTGTTGAGAAGCAGGATTCTGGCGGAGGTGGGAAAGACCTGGACCACCCTTCCGACCAGCCCGCGGTATCCCACTACGGCCATACCTGCCCTGACTCCCGAATCGCGCCCCCTGTCCACCGTGACGGAATGATGGAACCTGTTCGACGATCTGGCGATCACCTCGCAGGGAAGAAACTGGAAAAAAGAATCCTGCCTGAACCCGAGCAGCTGCCGCAGCCGGTTCCTTTCCTCCATGAACTGCGAGAGTCTCTCCTTTTCGTGAACCAGCGAAACGGCGACCTCCCGCAGCGTCCTGTTTTCCTCCCTCAACCGGTCCACGCTGACGAAATAACTTCTGGCCCTGTCGACCGGGTAAAGGAGAAATGAACTGATCGCCCTGGCCGATCCGATCTTACCTCCCTCGTCGCCTGTGAGCATAAGTATCGAAAGCGCCACCGCGACAGCGAGTACCGTCTTGTCCAGATGTTTTTCAAACAGGAAGGAAATAATGTGCATCTTTACAACCGGGTGCTCTTCATTATGATCCGTTCGTACACGTGAAGATTCCCCAGGATCTTTCCGGTCCCCAGCACGACACAGGTCAGGGGATCCTCGACAACGTTGATCGGAAGATTGGTCTCTTCCTTCAGCAGGACATCGATGCCCCCGAGCAGGGAGCCGCCCCCGGTCATTACGATACCCCTGTCCACTATATCCGCGGCCAGTTCAGGGGGCGTCTGTTCAAGGGCCGTTTTCAGGGCGGCGACGATCTGGCTCATCGGTTCGGCCAGCGCTTCGCGGATCTCCACGCTGGAGATCCTGAGGGTCTTGGGAATACCGGAGACGAGGTCGCGTCCCTTGATCTCCATCTCCCGTTCCTGTCCCAGATTCGTGGCCGACCCTATGCCCATCTTCACCTGTTCGGCCGTCTGGTCGCCGATCAGAAGGTTGTACGCCTTCTTTATATGCTGCACAATCACTTCGTCCATCTTGTCCCCGCCGACCCTGATCGAGATGTCGGTCACGATGCCGTTCAGGGCTATTACGGCGATCTCGGTCGTACCTCCGCCGATATCGATGACCATGTTGCCCGAGGGCTTGTCAACGGGCAGGCCCACTCCTATCGCCGCGGCGATCGGCTCGGCCACCAGGTAGACCTCTCTGGCACCCGCGTTCTGGGCGGAATCGATGACCGCCCTTCGCTCCACTTCGGTTATCCCCGAGGGGACGCTGATGACGATCCTCGGCCGTATGAAAAATCTTTTCTTCTGCGATTTCCTTATGAACTCTCTTAGCATGACCTCCGTTATTTCGAAATCGGCGATCACGCCGTCCTTCATCGGCCTTATGGCGACGATATGGTCCGGCGTCTTGCCGAGCATCGCCTTCGCTTCATGGCCTACGGCGTATACCTTTTTGGTTTTCTGATCGACGGCGACCACGGAAGGTTCGTTCAGAACGATCCCGCTTCCCTTGATGTAAACGAGTGTATTCGCCGTTCCGAGATCGATCGCGATATCATTCGACAAATAGTTTGAAAACCGCCCTAGCAAGGCCTTCCCATCCTTTCAGACATTTACAAGTCCCCGCTCCCTCATGCTGACATAACTGTCATCGCCGACGATAATATGATCGACGAGGTCGATCCCCATCAGATCGCCGCACCGGGCAAAACGCTCGGTAAGATCCTTATCCTCCCGGCTCGGTTCGGGATTGCCGGTCGGATGATTATGGACTATTATCAGCCCTGCGGCGCTCGCCGCCACCGCCGCCTTGAATATCTCCCGCGGATGAACGAGAGCGGCGTTGAGAGAACCGATCGCCACCGTCACTATCTTCAGGATGCCGTTCTTGGTGTTGAGCAGTATCGCCTTGAAGTGCTCCCTGTCGAGCCCCTTCATCTCGGGAATCATCAGCCAGGCCACATCCTCCGGCGACCGGACCTTCCTTATCTCGCGCTGTCTTCGCACGACTATGGTCCGCCTGCCGAGCTCGAAGGAAGCCATTATCCTCAGGGCTCCGGCTCTTCCGATTCCCCTGAAATCCATCAGTTCCTCCAGCCCCGCGCCGCCCACACCGTCGAGACCGCCGTAGACGTCGACGATCTCCTGCGCCAGCGAGGCGCTCGAGACGGATGGCAGGCGTCCCATGACCAGAGCCAGAAGTTCGTTATCCCCGATATTCTCAAAACCCCTCAGGTACCCCTTGGACCTCAGGATCTCGATCGACGATTCAGGCTTACTTTTCACACCTCACCACCCCGCATCCTCGCTGAAAGCTACCAGAACAATAAAGCTTATTCAAGACATTTCGACCCCGCCAGGCGGGATATTTCCGTTTTCTTCTCATTTTCCCGCGGACTGGAGGACGATCCGCCCGCGCCGCAGTCTTTCGAGCTCCGCCCTGGCGAAATCGGCCCAGGCGTCGTCAGGGTATCCTTCAACGATCGCCGAATAGCATGATATGGCGCTGGACGGCTTTGCGAACCTTCTTTCGTGTATCCCCGCCATTCTCAGCAGGACGAAAGGAATCTCCTGCGAACCGGCGTATCTCGACACGAAATTCTCGTACGCCTTGATCGCGCCGTTATACTTGAGCGACCTTTCCATGCCGCACGCAAGACCGAGGTGTTCATGTTCAGGCAGGGTAAAGCCCTCGATAGACCTCATCGCCTCCATGAATACGGTCTCCGCGTCGCCTCTTCTCGCCTTTTTCATAAGATTGGTGACTGCCTCGACGTAATGGTATCTGGCCCTTCCCTTCTCGGATCCGCAAAGGAAAACCCTTGCCGCTTCCGCGTGGATATCCCCGTCGAAAGGCCGCATGCAGAGATAATTCAGGTATTCACTCTGAGCGGCGAACCAGGCCGCCTTCTCCACGTGCCCCTTCGCCCTCGAGACGCACCTCTCCGCGCGCGCCTCGGAAGACGCTCCGAACAGAGCGGCAAGAAGTATCCCGCAGGCGAACCCGCCGACATGAACGCTGTAGGCGACCGACACCCCGCCCGCGCCGAACTGCATCAGGGCATAGGCGCCCTGGTAGAGGAACCAGAAGGCTATGGCAAGCACTCCCGGAACGTGGCTTCGGCCGGCCCTGTTCACCCCCTGCAGCGGCATGAAGATCCAGTAGGCGACCCTGATCCTCGTGAAATAGAACCTTACGAGGTATGCGCCCAGGAGGCCGGAAGTGGCCCCGGACGCTCCGATCACTCCGTACCCCATATACTCGGGTGAAAAGACCGAAGTAAGCCATGTGTGGGTCCAGGCCCCGGTCATCCCCGAAAGCGCGAAAATGGTGAAGAAACGGCCGGGGCCCAATCTGTCTTCGATGGCTTTGCCGAACAACACAAGGTAAACCATGTTTCCGATAAGATGCAGGTACCCAATGTGAAGAAAAACGTGCGACAGGGATGTCTCGATGGCCGGACGTGCCGGCAGGAAGACCAGGTTCGAAAGGTTCCAGAGGCTCCCGTATGGCATATATCTGTATACCAGAAAAGTGATTACACAGACTGCGGCAAGAAATACGGTTATCACCGGAGTCTTGCGGACCTTGATATCGAGCCCGACAGGGAAATAATAGAAAAAGTACACTATCCCGCCTTTGCAGAGGACAGTCCTGATGACATGCAATTACCAGACCACCCGGGGCCGGGGGAACTCTTCTGAAAGGGAAATGGCTGGGAAAAGCGCGTCAGACTGCCGGACAGTGTAAAAAAAGGGGGACCATATGGTCCCCCTTCACGTTCTTCAACGATCAGATACGATCCTAGAAGTGGTACAGGGCGCTGATCATACAGATCGGAGTATCTGAACCGCTGTCGCTATCGCCATTCCCGTACGGATAGCCGTAGTAGTCGCGTTCCTGCATGCCGGTCAGCCAGTAACCCATCTTGAAGGGCACGGACTTGTTGAGCAGGCAGTCGATGTCGAAATCGCCGAAGTGGAAACCGACGCCGATGTTCCAGGCGAAGTTGTCCAGATCGTATGTCCTTGATTCCTCTTGGGTATCATCTTCATCCTGCCATTTCCAGGAGGTTTTCCCGAGATCCTTCGAGCATCCGGTCCTGAAGGTGAGCCAGTCGGTCAGGTCGCTTTCGAGGGCGAGGATGAAGCGCGGCATCACCTTGTAATTGACTTCCCAGCTCTCTTCGTAACCATCGGTGTATCCGGACGGTTCGGCTTTCCAGTAGGAGAAGGGCTCCACGGCGAACACGATCATGGCGTCCTCGTTGACCGTCATGTTGGCGCCGATGCCGAAGGTCATCTCCATGTCCTTGTATCCGAATCCCTCGTCGCTGTAGATTTCGTCCACCGGTTTGTAGGCAAAATCCCTGCTCGTATAGCTTACGTAGGGAACGAAGGTGATTTCTTCGTTGTATTCCCAGAACATGCGTCCCCTGAAGGACATCACCTTGCCGGGATCCAGTTCCGTTTTTTCCTCATCCGCTTCGTCGTCTTTTATCGTGTACGTATCGGTCACCTTCGTGTAATCGCCGGCGAGATCCAGCGTCATCGCGTCGGTGAGATCCATGCGGAAACCAATGCCGAATTTCGTCGAGGCGCCGGTGCCTTCCTCCTCGTACGGGGTGTCGTCTTCTTCCGTGTACTTGTACTTGACGCTTGAGCGGTCGAAGAAAAGACCAAACGACATCTTCTCCATCTTGTACGCGTAGGTGACGGTATATTTTTGCTCGACGCCGTCGATGTAATCGTCCCATTCATCAAAATTCGGAGCATCGTAGTCGTCCCAGCTGCCGTCCCAGATTTGATAGGCAAATCCGTAATTCGGATTGGGGTGGAAGCCCCATTCCATGAATCCCATGCCGAGCGTCCCGTACTTCCCTTCCTCGCCGAGGGCGTACGTCATCGCGTAGATTCCTTCGGGAGTAGCTTCGTATTCGCCATAGTTCCACATCGTCATCATGACGAGGTTGGCGTACGAGGGAAGTGTTGCATACCATGTGTACACATTGGCGTCATCGCAGATGTACGGCGCCGTGTAATAGCCGAGCGACGCGATGCGTGTCTCGGTCGCCATCACTGCGCCTGACAGCAGCATGATCGCCGCCAGACTTAAAAGAATAACCTTTCGCATTTACAACCTCCTGTTATACGTCTTCCTGAATTGGAAGAAGTCTTCAGGTTTCGAGTTCTATATAACCGCGCATCATGCGCGGATCGATTCCAGTTTTCAGATCTGTTGACACCTCAAAAGCGCTTCCTCTTCGCTCTCTCTGTCCCCCCTTCCATCGTCCGAAGCCGGAATCCTGGAACCTGCAGCTTTCCTGCAGCCCCCTTAAACCATCTACCGGTCGCTCCCTGGGGAATTACCGGGTAAAAGATCCGAGGAATCCTCCTTTCAAAACACTCGAATACAAATATCCAATTTCCGGGCGCAACGTTAGAACAGAGGTGGAATCTTGTCAATACATTTTTTACTCTTTTATTAATTTTCTGTTAAAGAGGGTTTCGACATGATCGGCGGAGTCTCCCGCGGCCCCGGGGAGGGGTTCAGGAGATTACGGAACGGGCGAAGAGAAGCTTCGCGGCCAGCTTCTCCTCGAAGAGTGAATCGTCGTTCCTGTAACTGTTGATCCTCACATCGCCGTAAGCGTGAATGAACCTGCCGCCGCCCATCGATATGGCCACGTGCGTGATCTTTCCCCCTTCGCCGAAGAAAAGCAGGTCGGCCGGAGCCGCCCGGTCGATATTCCCGATTCCGATATACTTCCCGATTTCCGCCTGCTGCCCGGCATCCCTCGGCAGGTCGATGCCCTCCATCAGGAACACCCTCTTGACGAGCCCGGAGCAATCGAACCCCTTCGCCGAAGTTCCCCCCCATACATAGGGGATGCCGAAAAAACCCATAGCCCTGTCGATTATCCTCTTTCCAGGGTCTCCTTCCGCCTTCAGGCCGCAAAGAAGCCCGGCCCTGAAATAACCCGATTTCCCTCCGGGAAGGCGGACGATCGAAAGGCCTTCACCCGCAGGCCGCGTAACAAGACGCGTTCCTGCGGTGACGTCCGACACGGGGATGCTGTCCTCCCCGGGGCCGGAACGAACGTATCCAACGCTCACCCCCACGCGGGCGTTGACTTCGCCGTCGAATTTCCTCACTTCGGCCCAGGGGGTCTCCACGACATGCCACGACCTTACCCACCCGTGGTAATCATCCTCCATCCTGACGAAGTACCAGTCCCCCCTGCGCTCCAGCAACGTCATCGTCTCGCCCATTATCGCCTGGGTGACCAGTTCGCCGGAATGTTCCGGCGCCCTTCTAAGGTCGGCGACGCTCGCGACGGTCCACATGGTCGTTTCGCGCCCTTCTCCCGACAGACGGATGACGATCTCGTTTCCCGAAGCCGATCTCATTGTCGCAAGACCGCGCGAGGATTCGGCGAGGAAAAATCCCGGAAGGTCCTTCTCGACGGCGCGAAGCAGCTCTATCCTGCTCAACTCCACGCCGACACGCCCGCCGCTACCGGGGACGACCCTGAACCAGCTCGATCTCCAGTCGAAACCAAGCGCCTTTTCCTTCGCGTCAAGAGATTCGATCACCGTCTGCAGAATATCTTTCAATACGATTCGACTCCATCGGATCCGGTGCTCCGGAATGGGCGAGCCGCCCTCCGGCGATCGTCCCGCCGATATCCCCGCCCCGCCGCTACAGGACGTCCATCCGGCGCGCCTTCGCGCCCGAAACCAGTTTCGGATCGAGAATATCCCTCAACCCGTCGCCAAGCAGGTTAAGGGAGCAGACCGTCAATGTCAATACAAGCCCGGGGAACAGCGTGAGCCACGGGGCGGTTCTCATGAAGGCTATTCCACCCGATATCATCCTTCCCCAGCTCGGATCCGGCGGCTGTACTCCAAGACCGAGAAAGCTGAGGCTCGATTCGGCCATGATCGTCATCCCGAGCCCCATCGTGTACACGACTATGAGGGTGGACAGGCACTGCGGCAGGATATACCTTGTCACGATCTTGAAATGTCCCGCCCCGGCGGCCATGGCGGCCTGGACATACTCTCGCTCCCTGACCGCCAGCACCTGGGCGCGGACCAGACGGGCCATCGCCGCCCACCCGACGACTCCGAGAACCGTAAAAAGCGTCACAAGCCCCGGGGTCGCCACAGCCATGATCGCTATCAGAAGAAGCAGGGTGGGAAAGGCGAAGGTTATATCCGCGAGCCTCATGATCAGCGAATCCGTCCGCCCGCCCCCGTAACCGGCCACCGTCCCCAGCACGATGCCGAGCAGCAGCGAGATGGTTCTCGCGAGAAACCCGACGCTCATGGAGATCCTCCCCCCCTGAAGGACCATAAGGAGAAGATCCCTGCCGAAGGCGTCCGTGCCGAAAGGATGCCCCATGGATGGGGGTTCGAGGGACCGGTCCAGATCGATCTCTCCCGCCCGCCCGAAGGGCAGTATTCCCGAAAGGACAACCAGAACGACAATAACGCCGAGGACGGCCAGCCCCGCGCTCGCGCTGCGGCTTGCCCGGAACCTCGAAACAAACCGTCTCCATTCAGCCGGCATCAGGCTCCCTTCTGCCTTATTCTCGGATCTATCAACCCGTAACTCATGTCGACAAGGAGGTTGACGACGACGAAAAGTACGGCCATGAAAAGTATCGAGCCCTGTATGACCGGGAAATCCCGTTTGAGAATCGCCTGGACGATGTACCGGCCGAGACCGGGCCATCCGAAGATCGTCTCGGTCAGGACCGAACCGCTCAGGTAGCTGCCGAAGTCGGTCCCCACTATCGTCACGACCGGGATCAGGGCGTTGCGGAAGACGTGCTTGGCCATCACGCTCGATTCGGCGAGTCCCTTGGCCCTTGCCGTCCTCACGAAATCGTCGCTCCCGGCCTCCATGAAACCGGCCCTCGTCACCCTGGCGATCGTCGCCATCGAGGCGAAGGAAAGGGTCAGGGCCGGAAGAAGGAGGTATCTGAGGGAGCCTCCGCCGAAGCCCGACGGGGGAAGAAGCTGTAGTTTTATTGAAAAGACGAAAATAAGCATGAGCCCGAGCCAGAATACAGGGATCGATACTCCGGCCAGCGAGAGGGCCATCAACGGCCTGCCGAGCCAGTCGAACTTTCTCCAGGCCGACAACATCCCCGCCAGGACGCCTCCGGCGACGGCCAGCAACATCGCGCTCGAGGCGAGAAGCAGGGTGCGTGGAAATCTCTCCGCGATGCTCTCCGATACCGGCCTGCCCGTCACGAAGGACTTTCCAAGATCGAACCGCGCGAGGCGCCCGAGGTAACCGAGATACTGAAGATGAACGGGCCTGTCGAGGCCCAGTTCCTCCCTCATGCCGTCCAGTGTCTTTTCATCGTACCGCTCTCCCGCCAGGGAGAGCACGGGATCTCCGGGAATGACGTACATAAGAAAAAAGGTGATCGTCACGACGCCTAAAATGACCGGCACCAGCAGTAATAATCTTCTCGCCATGAAACGAAGCAATCCGGCCTACCTCTCGCGAAACGAGACCTCAGTAAACTTGACACTGGTCTGGATGACGGGCATCCTGTACCCCTCCAGATCCGGAGAAACCACCTCGTACCTGACCGGAAACCAGAGAAATATCCACGGGGCGTCGGCATAGACCTTTTCCTCGATCGTCCCGTACAACCGCGTCCGCTGCTCCACATCGCGGGTCATCGAGGCCAGCACGAGCATCGAGTCCACGCCGGCGTCGCCGTAGGCGGCCCTGTTTCCCCCACCACCGGCGTTGGACGAATGGAAAAGGGGCCGAAGAAAGTTCTCGGCGTCCGGATAATCCGCGATCCAGTCGAGATAGAAGGCGTCCGGAGTACCCTGGTCGACCGCCTGCTTGAAGGCGCTCCATTCCCTCGTCACTATCTTCGCCCTCACGCCGACTCTCGCGAGATACGCCTGCACGGCTTCGAGTATCCGGCCGGCCTCGGGATTTTCCCGCTGCCAGATCTCCATGTCGAATCCGCCGGGATATCCCGCTTCGGCAAGAAGGGCCCGGGCTTTCCCGGGGTCGTAGGGATAGAGATCCGGTCCGGCCGCGCTATCCCTGAGTACCGGAGGAACACTCCCGCGCGACCTTGTGCCCGCTCCGAAAAGTATCTTCGCGATGATCGTCTCTACGTCGACCGCGTGGTTGAGGGCCCTTCGCACCCGGACGTCCGTGAAGGGCTCCTTCCTGTTGTTCAGGCCGATGTAGGACGTCCGTAGTTCCTCCTGCCTGAGCAGGTTCACACCCGCCGTTTTCCACATCTCCAGTTCGGTTCTCGGTATCTCGAGGATATCGAGTCCGCCGACCTCGAATTCCGCTATTGCGGTCATCGTTTCCGGTATGATCCTAAGCGTTATCCCCTCGATATTCCCGCCTTTGTCGCCGCTGTAAACGTTACGTTCGAGGATTATCGCCTCTCCTTCGTTCCACTCCGAGATCGTCCACGGACCGCTTCCGGCCGGATCCCTTCCATAGTCCTTCCCCAGCCTTGCCGTTTCGCGGTTGTTTACCACGGCGGCGGCGGGCATCGACAGAAGACTCAGGAAATGGGCGGTCGGTTTTTCGAGATTTATCACCACGGTCACATCGTCGGGGGCGAGAACGCAGTTCCCGTCGAATGGCCCGCCTTCATGAAAGCAGGCCGCTCCGCGCAGCGGTTCAAGAACCCACCAGCGCGGCGACAGGGTCGCCGGGTCCAGAAGCCGTTTGAAGGACAGGACGACGTCTCCGGCCGTCAGGGGCGTTCCGTCGGAAAATCCCGTCGATCCGAGAGTAAATACATATGTGAGAGCGTCGGCGGTCACTGTCCAGGAAACGGCGAGATCGGGGGATATCTTTCCGCTGTCGTCGAACCGCACAAGATTGGAGTGGGTAAGCGATGCCAGCGCGCCCGACGAATAATCCACCGCGTACGCCGGATCGGCCGTCGTCGGTTCCGTCTGGAAGGCGATTCTGAGGACGGGCCTTTTCTCCTCGCCCGTACAGGACTGCATGATGATCGAAAGGATCAGAAGGATCGACGGCACAATCCACCGGCCGCGAAACGCGTCAATACATCTGCGTGTCGAGTAGACGATACTCTCCGCCCCCCATCGTGTTCTGGAAGATATAGACCAGGCCCAGCGAGTCGTAATACCATAATTGATACTCGCTGCCCATGGCGAACTGATTCCCCGAACGGTCCGTTATCCTGTCCGGATTTCCATTCCGGATGAATACCCTGCCCATATCGGTTTCCCAGCCGGGACGGGTTCTGGAGAAGGTTCCGAGCGCATACTTGAGGCGTCTGAGAAACTCGCTCAACCCTTCGTTAAGTCCGGTGGTCCGGGTCGGATCTCTTTTCTTCCAGAATGCGTACCACCGGTCCTCGCGCATTTCCGGTCCCGCGTTTTCCAGATCGGCCAGGTCCTCCTTTTCCGCCACGATCGACAGAAGCTCCATCAGGACGGTAAAATGTTCGCTGAGCATCCCGCCGTTAAGCAGGATGACGAAAGGCTCCTGCGCCGAAGTCCTTGTATCCGACCCCGGGACCTCGGCGACCAGTGACAGATTGTAGAAACCGATCGGAAGGCGATCGACGTTCAGGTCGATGCAGTATCCCGGTTGCCCAGGGGCGGGCGCGGCGACCCTCTGCCTGTTGTAAGTCACGGTCCGGCCCCTGGAATCGGTTATTTTCGCGCTTATAACGCATCCGGCCGCCATATCGTCCCCCGGGGGGAAAATCGTTTCGAAATAAATCCTCATCCATGATCTGAAATCGAGGAATACACCCCCGGGGAGCGACTGGAACCCGTTATCGGAAGGCGGCCGGCATATCGAAAAAACCAGTTCACCCGCGGGCGGTTTCTCGGCCGACCTGTCTTTTTCCGGTATGTAGAACACCGGCGTCGAAAGCTGGATCTTCCCGCTGCCGGCCTCGGCGATCCTTATCCTGCTTTCCCTTTCAAACCTTCGTGACGCGTCGAGCACCTCGATGATCACCTTGACCCTGTATTCGCCCGGTTCGGCCCGGAAGGATCGTTTAATGACCGATTTGAGGTTCGAAGAACGGGTCTCTTCATACGAGCCGACCGAGACAGTCTCCTCCCACACGTCCCCCCGGGGCAGGCCGCGCATCTCCCTTCCGAGATCTATGTAGACACGGTAACGCGCCTGGTAGTTGCCGGCTTTCCTGAGGAAAACGAGGCTTCTGTGATCGATCGCGGCATGCACGACTATCGTCCGGCCTTCTTCGCCGTCGATCTTCTGGCTGACCGAGAGTTCGAAGGGAGTGTCCGCGGAGTGCATTCTCAACTGTCCGCGAATAGAGGAGGGGATCGCCGCTAAAACAAGGACGGGAATCGTCATCGACAGGAACAGGATGCGGCCCGGCAGGCGGGGCCTGGCGGAATCATTACAGAGCATTTCAGACCTCCCTTGACCGAAGTATAGACTCCCGCGGACACGGAGGCAACAATTTACGATCCCCCGGTCAAACGCTCCGCCGGCAGACGGAGAATAAGGGCGCGCGTTTGTCCGGGGACGGTTCCGGGATCGCCTGAAGATCGCATATTGCCGGCCGTGGGACGCTGCCGTGAAGGGATCCCGGTCACTCGTAGTGAAGAGCCTTTATCGGGTCCATGCGCGCGGCCCTGTTGGCCGGGTACATCCCGAATATCAGCCCTATCGAGGCGGAAAAGACAAAAGCGACGATTATCCATATGACGGGAACCGAATAGGGGAACTTGATCAGGTGCGCCACTCCCCTGGCGGCGATCAGGCCAAGAACTATGCCGATAAGCCCTCCGGTGCCGGTGAGCGTGGCGGCCTCGACAAGGAACTGCTGGAGAATATCGCTTCTTCTCGCTCCCATGGCCATCCGGATCCCGACCTCCCTGGTCCTTTCGGTCACCGAGATCAACATGATATTCATCACGCCTATGCCGCCGACCATAAGGCCTATGGACGATATCACCACGAGTATCAATCCGATATTCCTGGTGACATTGGCCAGAAGATCCCTGAAAGCCTCCGAGGTGGTCACGTGGAAGTCGCTCTCGTCGCCTGGGGCGACCTTCCTTCTCGCTCGCATCAGGGCGGTCACCTCCTCCTTCCCCTCCTCCAGCGTAAATTCGGGTTTTACGGTCACGCCGATCTGGTAATCGTCGTACTCTCCGGACATATCCTTCTCGAAGGTCGTATATGGAACGCATGCGAAATTGTCGCCGATGCTCCCCATGATGTGCTCGCGCGATTTCATGGCCCCGACGACTTCATATTCGTAATTACCGATTCTTATCCTTTTTCCGACCGGATCTCGGTTCGGGAACAGATCCTTCGCCGGCCCGTATCCCAGAACGACGACCCTCCTGCTTCTCTCCAGTTCGAATCCGGTGAAAAACCTTCCTTCCCCGATCTGGATACTGTACATCGAACCGAAATTTTCCGACGTGCCGACCACCTGTATCAGGTTCGTCCGTTCCGCCTCGTACCTGAGCACCCTCATCTGACCGCCCGGGTCTATCTCGAGATCGACCATCTCGACCGATTTACACTGCTTCCTCATCGCGTCGGCATCCTCGGCGGTAAGCTGTTTTCTGCGGAACTGGTCCCTTCTATCCTCCTCACTGCCGAAAGGATCGAACCTGGAGATGAAAAGGTACGGCTTGTTGGCCGATACTATGTCCTGCTGGACCCTTACGCTCAGCCCCGACATCACGGTGACCATGGCGAGAACCGTCGTCACGCCGATGGCGACTCCGACGATCAGGAGGCTCGATCTCATCTTGTGCGTCCTGATAACGTCCAGCGCCTGCTTGAAATTCTCGGCCCAGACCTGCCCCTTGTCCCGTCCGTCGTTTTCCCCGCCGGGGGCGGCGGGCGTTTTTTCTCTTTCCGTCATTTCCCACGACCTACTCATGGTGGAGGGCGACCACGGGATCGAGATTCGCCGCCTTGCTGGCGGGATACGTCCCGAAGATAAGCCCGATAAGAAACGTCACTGCCAGTCCCGCCGCGATCGACCATGGCGCGATCACGTATGGAAGCGGAGAGACCATCGATATTATCGCCGCGATGGTGAACCCTATGACGATCCCGATGACGCCGCCGACAAGGGACAGCGTTATCGATTCGACGATGAACTGCCAGATGATGTTCGATTTTCTGGCGCCGAGGGCCTTTCTCAAGCCCACCTCCCTGGTCCTCTCCGTCACCGAGACAAGCATGACATTCATGAGTACGACCCCCCCCACGACGAGGGCTATCGACACTATGAATACCAGGGCCTTGAAAATCGAGGAGGAAATCTTTTCCCAGAGCGATATGAGGTTTTGCGACGTTATGACGCTGAAATCGTCGCTCTCCGACGGTTTCAGGCCATGGCGAATCCGCATCGCCATCGTCGCCTCGTCGACGGCCTGGCCCAGAAGTTCGATGTCGGCCGCCTTTATCTTGATCTCTATCGACGCCCTCGAACCGTACTGTTTCAGGAAGGTGTTTATCGGTATGTACGCGAACCTGTTCCTCGATTCGCCGAAAACCGTCCCCTGGTCCTTCACGACACCGATCACGCTGTAATGTTTCCTCCCGATCTTGATCCTCTTTCCGATGGGATCGGAACTGCCGAAGAGGAGTTCATAGAGATCCCATCCCAGTACCGTCACGGCGGCGCTCGTGTTGTCTTCCAGGCGGGAAATATGCCTGCCCGTATGAAGCTCCGCCTTCTCTATCATCGGGTATTCGTCGGATCGCCCCCTGATCCCTATGTTCTCGGCCTCCTTGTCGAGAAATACGACATTGTCGCTGGATTCCTGCGCGGCGCCGATAAAGGAGGCTGAAGGCACCCATTCCCTGAGGTATTCGACGTCCTTCAGCCGTATGACGGGATTTCTCGCCAGGGCCTCGAGAAAGGCGTCGAGGTCCGTTATCGCCTCGAAGAAGTTGATCCTCTCGATGGAGAATACGTTGCTTCCCTCCCCCGCCACCTCTTCCTTAACGTAATCGTCCACTCCCCCGATCAACGACACGACGGCTATCACCGACATCGTCCCCACGATGTTGCCGAGAAGCGTGAGAAAGGTCCTGAGCTTGTTCTCCCTCAATGCGCCGAGCGCTATGCGGATTCCCTGGAAAATGAGCATATCGTGCACATCCCGGGCGCCGGGCCCGCCGACAGGTCCATTATTTTTTCGACGCCTTCTTTTCCACCCTGACCCTCTGGCCGTCCTTGAGATCCCTTATCGCCCTGAAATTGCCGCTCACGACTTCCTCGTCCCCCTCCAGTCCCGACAACACTTCGAAGTGCTTCTGGCTCGATATCCCGATCCCGGCCGGTTTGAAAAGAGCCTTGTCCTTGTCGACTATGAAGACTCCCTCTATTTCCTTCTCCCCTGCTTCGCCCAGGGTCGTGTCGGAAGCGGCGTAACCTTTCAGGTCCTTTTCCCTTCTCACGGTAAGGCTCTGGATGGGGATACTAAGGGCTTTTTCCCGCTCGGCGACCGTTATTTCGGCGTCCGCGGACAACCCCGGCCTGACGTTCGGAATCGTATCGGTGACCGTTATGACAACCTTGAAATCCACACCCTGCTGGCCGGACGAAAGGATCGGGCTGTTGCCCACCTCCGTCACTTCGCCGGCGTAGGATGTGTCGGGAAAAGCGTCGAGGGTCACCTTCGCCTTGTTGCCGATCCTGATATTGACGACTTCGGTTTCGTCGACCTCCACCTCCGCCTCGATGGTGGACAGATCGGCGATCGACATGAGAACCGTGCCGGGATTGTTCAGTGTCCCCATGATGGCCACTTCGCCCTCCTCGACATTAAGCCTCGTCACGATACCGTCCATGCCGGACGTTATGGTCACTTCCCTGAGGCTGTGTCTTGCGCTTTCGAGGAGGGCCTGCTGCTGTTTGATCTGGTTGTTCGCCGACTCGAGGTTTGAAAGAGTCACGTCGTAATCCGTCTGCGCCTTTTCCACATCCTGAGCCGTCACCAGTTTCCGCGTAAACAGGGTTTTCGCCCTGTCAAGATCGCTCTCGGCTTTTTTCAACTGGACCTGGGCGCTCTTCTCCGATGCGTAGGCCGTTTCGAGCGACGCGTTAAACTGCGCGACCGCCGATTCCAGCTGTATGGGATCGATCTGGATCAGGAATTGTCCCTTTTCCACGATGTCGCCTTCCTTCGCGGCGACCCGCGTCACCTTGCCGATCGTGCTGGCGCTGATGTCGACCTGTCTCTTCGGCCTTATGCTTCCTGAGGCCGAAATGATCATCGAAAGATCACGTCTTTCGACCTTCTCGGTCTGGACAGTCAGCGCCTTTCCCCTCTTCGCCTTCATATTGACGGCGACAAGAACGGCGATGACTACTACGACAGCCAGTACGATCCAGTACTTTTTCCTCATGGAATCCCCCCGGCGAATGGCCCTTTTACATTTTTGTTTATTTCAAAGCGGATCAAAATACCGGTTCATAACGGATCTCAGTGCCGGACCGGCATGTCTAATTCTATCCTTCCGTCCAGTAACCTAACGATTCTCTTCGAATGTTCGGCGATATACTCTTCATGGGTCACCATTATTATGGTGTTGCCGGCGGCGGATATCGTCGTGAAAATATTCATGATTTCTTCACCGGTGGCGCTGTCGAGATTTCCCGTAGGCTCGTCGGCGAGTATTATGGAAGGCCGGTTGACCAGAGCCCTTGCGATCGCGACCCTCTGCCTCTGCCCCCCCGACAGTTCGTTCGGCCTGTGATCGGACCTGTCGGCCAGCCCTACCGATTCGAGGGCTTCACTTGCCCTCCTTCGCCTCTCACCGGAAGGCACGCCCGCGTATATGAGCGGAAGTTCGACGTTCTGGAGCGCCGACGCTCTGGGAAGCAGATTGAAGGTCTGGAAGACGAATCCTATCTCCTTGTTCCTGATGTACGCGAGTTCGTCGTCGCTCAGGTTGCTCACTTCCTTGTCGTTGAGCACGTACACTCCCGACGTGGGAGTATCGAGGCAACCGAGGATATTCATGAAGGTCGACTTTCCCGATCCCGAAGGGCCCATTATGGCGACATATTCGCCTTTCGATATCTCCAGATCGACTCCCGCCACGGCTTCGATCTTCTGAATTCCGACTTCATAGATCTTTTTGACGTCCTTCACCTTGATCAACATCGGGCTACTCCCTCCATACGATGTTCCGCGGGTTCCGTCTCCATCCGGGAAAAACCGGCCGCTATTGAAAGGTTCTTTCTCCCGTCGCCCTCGCGAGGTCCGCGACCCCGACGAGATAATCGCACTTGGCGTCGATCACGTCGGCCTTGGCCTGGGTAAGAGCCATCAGGGCGTCGATCGTCTCGAGCATCGTGCCCGCCCCCACCCTGTAACGCTCCTCGGCGAGCCTGACGTCCTCCATGGCCTGCTCGACCGTCTCCGTGGCCACGCTGATCCTTTCCATCGCTTCCCTGATCCCGAACTGAAGGCTCTTGATTTCCTTGACCGTCTCCAGCCTGCTTTTTTCAAGATTGTATTCGGCAATCCGGTAGTCCGCCTTTGCGGAGGCAAGGCTGGAACTCGTCTGGAAACGGTCGAAGATGTTCAGGCTTACATATCCCGTGATATTCCAGGTGTACTCCTCCTTGAAGAAATTGAGGTTGTCCACCATCTGCCTGTCGTTCCAATAGTAACCGAAACTCGCCCCCAGGACGGGGAACCAGCCGCTGCGCGCGTCGCTTATCCTCGATTTCGCGGATTTCATGCTGTACTGAAGGCTTTTGAGATCGGGCCTGTTTTCCATCGCGTATTCGATCTGCGAACCCGGGGCGAACTCGTCGGGAATATTTATGACCAGGGTGGTATCGACATCCACGGTCGTCGCCGTTTTCATGTTGAGCAATGCAAGCAGATCTTCCCTGGCCAGCTCCACCTGGTTCCTGGTGCCGATCATGGACAACCTCGTATTGGAATGCCTCACCTTCGCCTTGAGAACGTCCGCCCTTGTCGCCGAGCCCACTTCAAGCAGGGCTTCGGTGCGTTCGAGGTTCTGTCTTGCCTGCTCCATGCTCTCTTCCTGTACATGCAGCAGCATCCTGTTTCTAACGAGGTTGTAGTAAGCTCTTATCACGCTCGCGGCCATCATGTCCCTGGTGTACTCGTACTGCTGCATCGCGGAATCCCTGCTGAATCTGGCCGCATTGATGCGGCTGAGATTTCCGCCTCCGTCGAAAAGCACGAGATCCGACGTTATTCTGAACGCGAAATTATCGTAATCGAACCCGCTGTTCTGAACGGGTCTTCCCTGCGAATCGAACTGGACCGAGGAGGGCCCGTAATAAACGTGCCCGCGCGAAAAACCGGCCGAGAGATTCGGAAGAAGATTGCCATAACTGTACTTCAGGCTGCTCTCGTACTTCTTTACTCCCTGTGCCGCCACGTGTATGTCGGGATTGTTTTTCAGCGCCGTCCTTATGCACTCCTCCAGTGAAAGCACCTGCGCCTCAAGCCGGCCCGCCCCGGAAGCGGCGGAGGCGACGGCAAGTACCGGAAGAAGGACCTTCAGTATCGCACGATCGATTTTCATATACGTTACCTTTCCTTGCGTTGCGGGCTAATTCACGAAAATATACCGTTGAACAGTGTTACGACAGAAAGCGCCCTTTAGTTTCATTTAACGATAAACTGTTGTCAACTTATTATATTGTCAGCCCGCCCGCGGGTCGGCCGGGCGCTCGCCGCTTCCGCCGGGCGGCTCACAACGGCCGTTTCAATAAAAAAAGGCCCGGCTCTGGATGCCGGACCCTGGATCTGGTACTCTGATTTCGGTCGCCCCGTCAACGTCCGTGCAGTTTAAACCTGATCGGAACCGCCATTGAAGCCCTCACCGGCACCGTGCGCTGTTTTGCCGGTTTGAAAAGGAACTTCTGTGCGGCGGCAAGAGCGGACTTTTCCATGGCTGGCGTAACATCCGACTGTATAACACTCGCCTGTTCCACTTTCCCGTCGACCCCGATTACCACCCTTATCACAACCGTACCCTCGATCCCGGCGTTCTGCGCCAATTGGGGGTATTGCGGAGACACGGATTTTATAAGGAGCGGCGGTTCATCGAAAGCATAGAACTCCTGGGACGACTCCGATGGCGGAGGCGGCGGGGGCGGAAGATTCTCTATCCTGTCGAAACTTGTAGGCGCTATATCCGTTTCCTCGTCGACCTCCTCACCCTCTTCCGCCGCCATGGGGATTACCGGCTGGTCCACCTCCTGGGGAGGGGGCGGCAGTTCGAAATCGTCGGCCGTCTGGACGACTATGAATTCCTGTTCCTTCAAAACGTAGGGCTTGAATTCGAAGGGCGGAGAAAAATAAACCGCAACGAAATGGACGACCAGGGTAAAGTACATGGAATTCCGGATATATCTTCCATATCCACCTTTAAATTCGACATTTGCAGTAGCTACGGTTGCCACTCTTTGCCCCTTGTCGTTTAAGAAACGTCTATAAAAATTGAAATACAGATCATTCTTCGCCAACCGATACGAAGGTTACATTAACAGCATTGGCGTCTCTCAATTGATCGATGATGCCTGATACAAGATTATATTTTGTCCTGTGATCGACATTGAACGCCACGATAAGCATCTGATCCTCCGCGAATCTCGAAGCTATGACGGTATTGATATTCTCCACCCTTACGAGCTTGTCGTTAATACTGATCCTGTCGAACCTGTCGGCCCAGATGTGGATGAGTCTTTCTCTTTCCAGTTCGCTTCCCGATTCCGCCCTGGGCAGGCTAATCGGAAGTCCTTCTTCCATCTTGAAGATCGTAGTGACCATGAAGAATATCAGCAGAAGGAAGATGATATCCGCCATCGACCCCGTCGGGATGCTGTTACTTACCTGAATATTCTTTTGTATCTTCAAAACCAGTCTCCTCTTACGATCCGGATTTCATGGTCCTCAGCGATATGCGCTGGGCGTTGGCGAGCCGCAGCTCGTCCAGTATATCTATCATGATCCCGTATTCGGCATCCGGATGCGTCTCGATGACGACCACCAGCTTGTCGTTCTGCGTAAGCTTGTTCTCTATGAACTGCTTCAGGTCCTCCATCGCAACCGGCCCGGATCCTCTGGCGACGATCGAACCGTTGGCGTAGGCCTGAAGCACAAGTACATTTTCCTTGCTCAGTTTGACCGACTTGGACTGCTGGCCCGGCAGGGCCATTGGAAGCCCCTCTTCGACCGCGAACATCGTGGTCACAAGAAAGAAGATCAGAAGCAGGAAGTTGATATCCGACATTGGGGCATTATTGATTTCAGTCGTTACCCTGCTGCTTTTCTTGATCATTATTATCGCTCCAAGTAATTACTTGCCCGCGCCCATCTCTATAAGCTCATTTACGAGCTCGGCCGAAGCCTCTTCCATCTCGAGAACGAACCGGTCGATCCTGGAAACGAAGTAGGAATGTCCCAGGCTTGCCGGGATGGCAATGATGAGACCGGCGGCAGTCGTAATAAGGGCTTCCTGGATACCGGAAGCCACAACCTTCGCGCTTACCTGCTCGGCGGCCGCGATGGCGGCGAAGGCGCTGATCATGCCTGACACGGTCCCGAGGAATCCTAGAAGAGGGGCGACCTGCGAAACTGTCGCGATCGCGACGAGCCCTCTTTCAAGAAACGAAGTCTCGATGCTTCCGGCCGTCTCGATCGCTTCCTTCACGGCCTCCGGGCCCCGGCCGGACCGAAGAAGCCCCGAGTGCAGAACCGCGGCGATCGGGCCTCTTGTCCTCTCGCAAACCTTCATCGCCCCCTCGACCCCCTCGGCTCGCATCGTGACGAGGACATCGTTCATCAGTTTCCTTATGTTGATACGGGCGCGAGCGAGAGTCACCATTCTCTCGATGATAAAAACCAGGGCCACTATAGACGAAAGAAGGAGAGGATGCATGAAAATGCCGCCTGCAACATACTGCTTGCCGATACCGCTGTGCTTGAGATTATAAAGGATGGTCCCAAGCCTCTTCTTTTCGGCCATGAGGTTGACTTCCTGTGCGACAGCCATCGAATCGTTACTGGCCGTACAGATGGAATCATGGGCCGACTGTACCGTCATTGCCTGCGGAACCGCGGTCCCTTCACCTGTCTGCGCCGTGAGAATCGATGGCGAGGCGACGATAAAACAAAGTGCAAAAGCTATCACAAGAGCCTTCGCTGAAAGCCTTCTCTGTACCATACTTCGCGCTCCTTCTGCGAAAAACGGATTAAGACGCTCTGTATATCCGTCGGAACTTCGGATTCCTTGGATGACTGTCTGATCGAATCCAATCTCTCTTAACTGCAGTAAAATAGTTTATGTTTAAACCAATGTCAACCAAAAATTCCCCTGATTTCGCCGAGAAATCTTCCTATTCCCAGTTGTCTTCCTCCACGTTCTTTTCGAAGTCTTCGGCGGTTCCCACGAGGATATAATTCCCCACGCCGTCCTTGTCGACGAAGAGAAATCTCAAGCCGGAATCTATCGTCATTAGCTGATCGCGTTTGAAAAGCGGCTTGCCCTTGATCGTATAAAGCCACATCTCGTATCCGCCGGTATCCATCCCCGCGCCCCGGTAAGGCTTGCTCCTGTTGTTGGCTATATCGTATATCTGGACGTCTTCGGTCCCGAGCCCCTCCCTCGTGTTATGAACGATGACCTTGTATTGATCTTCGAGTTTGTCGATCGCTTCGTCGAGATCGGTTCTGTTCAAGGGGACGCTTTCAGAAATAAACTCCTCGGGGGGACCGAATCTGATGAATATCTGGCCGCGATCCGTGATCGCGCCCTTCCTGTGATCGCCGAAATTGGCGTTGGCATAATTGACCCGCTGCATGAACGTTTCGTACGATTCGTTCATTGCGGTGTGGGGGGTGGGGTCGTTCGCTTTCCAGTATTGATCCAGGACTTGTTCCTGCCGGCCGATACTCGCCCTGCTGAATTCCTCGAATTCGGGTTCGGCGAAGATAAGCCTCGCTTCCATGACGATGTCCCTGCGCGGCCTTGTCCAGTTCATCATTTCCCAGGCGACCGAAAAATCCTTGCCCGCGATACCGTGGACCTTGTCGCCGATCATTTCGACGACCAGATCGTAACTGCCGGCAGGATAAGCCGTCACATCCAATGCCCCGAAGACGGACGCGCTGCCTTCGAATACCCGGCCCTTGATTTCCAGAGAGTCTATACTCTCGCCTTTTTCGTTGATGATGGAGGCGAACATGTCGATTGAATCGACCTGCGAATACTCCGGCACCATGGCGTGCACAAAAAAGGAGAGCGTGTCGTTCTTCAGGCCGTAAATCCCCATGGGGTTCGGTATATATTGCCCGTCCGAACCCTCTCCCCAGAGCAGAAACGGTTCGCTGACGGCCAGCCTTTTCAAGTCGAAAGACTTTATCTCCAGATCCTGATCGTCGAAGACGGAAAAATGGTGTTTGTTCTTCAGCATCCCCATCAGCGTTTTCTTGCCCAGATTCAGATCCTCCAGCCTGACGCTCAGGCTGTAGCTTCCGGGAGCCACACGGCATGAATCGGCGATGTAGATGAATCCGGCCAGATCCTGCGTCACGGGGGCGGTCTCACGGGCATCGCGTATCAACAGCTTTTTCTCATGGATCTTCTCGTCTCCCGACTCGAGCAGCAGATAAACGGAAACGGCAGCCATGTAACTGCCGTTCGTCTCCCTGTATTCGATTTCCCTTGTGGGTACCGCAATCTGAAAGAGTTCGAGGACCTTTCCGTCTCTTAATGGCAGGGATCCCGCATCCAGGAAGAATTCGAAATCTCCATCTCCCCGGAAGACCTGTCCCAGGCCGGTCCCGGGGGAGGTCATCAACAGGAACATGACCGCGAACAGGCCGAGATTTACTTTTTTCATCGAGATCCGGGCTCTTCGAAAGGCCCTGCATCACCGCCTAGTAACTGAAGTTAAGCGTTACCCTGTGAGCCGCTCCGAGCCATCCGAGATCTTCCCAGGCATAGTCGAGACCAAGATCGGAAGTCTGGCTCGTATCCACCCTGAAACCGAGCCCCCAGGCCAGACCCTGCGAATCGTAATCCACGTTGTATCCCGAACGCAGGAAGAAGAACTGGTTGAAAACGTATTCCATGCCGACGTTCATCCTCTCCTTGTTGTCGGAGGGATGCGAAAACTCTCCCGAAGCCAGAAGCGAATGCGCTCCCCTTCTGTAGGCGTCCATGGAAAGCCCGACCTTGAAAAGGGTGGGCATCTTCGATGCGCGGTCATCGAAATCGACCTCTCCGCCGAGCGACTGGATCATCATGCCCAGTTTCATACCCTGGATACCGATCCTGTAAAGGAGGCCGAAATCGAACGCCATCGATTCCACGCTCTTGTCTGCCAGCCCCATATGGATGAAATGGGATGTAAAACCGGCCGAGAACTTGTCGGTGAAATACATCGCGTACGAGAGCCCGAACGACATGTCGCCGGCATCGAAAAACCTGTTCGTTCCATCGGGCATGTAGATGGTACGCTCCGGCATCGGATCCATCGCGAGCGCCCTGGCGCTTATCCCGAAAGTCCCCGGAAGATAGGGCGTCGTGAAGACGGCTCCGGCAAAGTAGATGTCGATATCGGCGGGCCACGTGACGGAGTTCAGGGTCACCTGGGTCCGGCTGATCTCAACCATGCCGGCCGGATTCCAGTACATCGCCGTCGCGTCGTTCGCCACCGCGGTAAAGGCGTTCCCCATACCGCTGGCGCGCGCCGATGTGCCTATCTTGAGGAATTGAGCGGCATAGGTGCCCACCTTCTCGAAAGGGTGCGTGCCTGCGAGAACGATACCGGGCACCAAAACCAGTATCAGGATCCCCGCAAAAACCTTGCTTTTCATCAACAGACCTCCCGGAAATTAACATAAACGACTATTACCTGATAACCACGAATTTTCCCACAGTCTTTTCGAAATCCCCGTCCCCCGGTTCCACGGTGAACAGGTAGACTCCGCTCGTAACGTTCTGACCGTTTCGCGAAACGAGATCCCAGACGAGCGTACCGTCTCCATCGCTGCCGTCGTGATAGAGAATCTCAACCAGGTCCCCCGCCAGGGAAAATATCCTTACGGTCGACATGCATCTCGGCAGATTCCTGAACTCCACCTTGATGCCGGTGGGATCATCCATGTTCGGTACGAGTTCCCATGGCGCCATCGACGAGGCGGTGGCCGGGTTCGGGACCACGTAGATCTCGTCCCCGTTGAATTCCCCGGAATCCTGGGAATCGGAGACCGGCCTCGTGTACTGGAAGTTGGAGGAAGGATCCCCGTACTTGCCGGCCCTTATCGGCACGCCATCTATAATCTGGTGATCGTATGCTGTGACGCTGTAGAAATAGTGCATGCCGTTATGCACGCTCTCGTCGACAAATTTATAATACTGAAGCCCGCCTTCGAACCCGAGGTTGTACCTCGCCATGGCCTCGAGCGTGTCGCATTCCTCGTCCGCGAGCCCGGGGGGACAGGGAACCGTATCGAGCGGCGAATACCATACGCTCTCCTCGAACAGCTTTATTACGGCATCCTTGCCCGGAAGGTCGATAAGCGGCTCATATTGCCAGCCGTTCCTGTTATCCCTGATTACCGAGAACGGATACTCGAAATCGATGTTAGGATTAATTCCGTTGATGACATCCCTTTCCTCTATGAGCTGCCATAGTTCCCTTGCGGGGCCGCTGAGAACCGACGTGCCCTCGGGTCTTTCCCAGCCGTCCGCCCTCCAGATCCGGTACCCCTCGAAATCGAGCTCGAGTGTGCTGACATCGGGCGTGACCTCGCTGAAGTTGTCCCACAGCAGAACGATCTTATTGTCGCCCGGCAGGATCCTCATGTTCGGCGGCGGCGGAGCCGATCCGACAAGCCAGTTCACCTGGGTCTCCTTGCCGTCGACACCCGTCTGGAATTCCGAGAAAGCGGCGTCCCCTTTTGCGCATCTCGTGTCCGTCCAGATTTCCAGTTCCTCGCGGCAGTCGTTGTTTATATAGATGATCTCGCCCCTGACGGCCGACAGAAGTTCCAGGTCACCGCCGGCGGCGCACGAATCGGCAACGATCCCGCTGACGGGTCCCGGAACCGGCGTTTCTCTTCCGTCGATCCCTGTCTGGGAGTTACCGTCTATATCGAACCAGTTGCCCTGGTATGCCATCGAAGCGCTGGCGGCCGCATTGAGCATGCCTTCGAGACCCTCTCCGCATACAAAAGCCACCTGGAGAATCATCGTGCTGTCCGGCAGAAGCTCGCGGAAGGGGCCGGTGGCCATCATCATCCTGTAGTCCCTGGGCACCTCCGCGTTACGATCCTTCTGAACCTTGCTCATCAGCTCGTAGCGTTGAAAATCGTTCGTAGGGTCTCCCCCGTTTTCGTACGGCTGGTCGCCGGAGAAGTTCTGATATGAAGTAAGACCTACTCTTCTCGGCGCGTTCTCCCCGAGAGGATCGGTGTCGTGCCCGAGGAAGATGATACCGAAATACCCCGTGCACTCGCCTTCGTCGCCGTCCTTGTCATAAAAATACGCGACGCTCAGCCTCACCGGCACCTCGTTCTCACCCTTCTTGGCGCACCTGATACCTTCAAAGAGCCCCGTACAGTCGTCGGTCCAGTACTGTTCACGATCCCTTTTGCCGGCATCACCGTCGGCGAAGAAACCGATATAAATATCCTCGATTATACTCTGGCCGTAATTTCTTATCTTGTACTCCACACCGACGAAATCGTAGAACTGCTCCTCTTCCCACTGATAACTTTCCTGCCGGATGAAAAGGTGAAGGGGTGTATGTTCGGGATTGACCTGTACGGACAGCGGGTCGTCATCGGTCGTCCAGCAAGTGAACATCTGCTTGCCGATAGCACCGAAATCCTCGTCTATATTGCCGTCACCGTCATCGTCGACCCCGTTCTGCCAGTCCTCGTCGATCTCTCCGTCCTTGTCATCGTCGGCGGGACTCGGCAGGCGGGCGCCGTTCTGTATACCTTCGAAGGCCCTGTATATCCTTGCATCGGGGTTCTCGGCCCCGGGGGGCCTGAACTCTATATCGTAGGCCGCCGTCGATACGACCGGTACGCCGCCATTCTTGGCGCCGATCCAAAGCCCGGCGATATAGAGGTATTCCGTTCCGGAGTTGGCCGGCCACTGAGCCGAAGGAAATTCGGCTGTCGGCCAGTTCGAAGCCGGATAAGAGCCGAAAGCCCCCCAGTTGGTCACATGCATCTGCAGGTTTCCGACATTGTGTATTCCGGATCCGTCGAAAACCCATATCTGCTCCATCTTCTTGAGCTTCTCCGCCCATTGCGCCGACTCGTTCCTGGCCGATGCCGGGGAATGGACCAGAGAAGCCGCCAGGGCGATCAGCACCGGCAGCAGACACCCTTTTTGCATCATGTTACGACCTCCACTCCTTTACCTGTTGCATCCGCAAAGTGATTTCCTCAGAACTCGAAACCGAATCCCATTCTCCATTGCCTTCTTCCGCCCCAGATGGTCGGATCGTTCACCGGGGTAAAATCGTCGAGACCGTCCTCGTCGAGATCCTGAAGATATGCGCCTCCGTACTGGCCGGTCTCCGTAAGATATGCGCCTCCGTCCATCCGGGCGTTGACCATACCGGGGAATACGCCCGGAGCCGTCCCGAACGGATTTAGGACATCCTCGTCGAGCAGATTCCTGCCCTCGAAGAAGAGGGTGAGTTCCTGCCCGTAAATATCGAATTTCTTTCTTCCCTGCAGGTTAATCACGTGAGTGACGGGAAGCCGCAGCGAGTTTTCATCGAGTGGATCCTGCCGGCGGGCATAACGATCGAAAGGAGTCCATGGCAGGCCGCTCCCGAACATATAGACAACCGTCGCTCCCCACTTGTTCTCGTCCTGAAGGCGCAGGGTTACGTTGAGCGTATGGCGCTGATCCCAGTCCAGTGGCATCTCCTGGGTGGGAAGGTGGGTAAGCCCTTCCGCCGATATGCCGAAGTTCGCGTTCGAGGCCACGCCGTCGGCGTAGGAGAATGTGTACGATATCTCCCCGCCTATATAGTGGCTCAGGCGCTTGTCTATGCTGATTTCCAGACCGCGCGAACTGGCATATGTCCTGTTTATATAACGGTATCCCGTGATTCCCAGATTTTCGTCGGTCACCCTTGTGGACGATATGAGCCCGTAGATATCCTTGTTGAAGACGACAAAGTTGGCGGCCACGGTCTCCGTGAACTGGTGGGAGATCCCCGCCTGGTAAGACACCGTCAGCTCCTCGTCGAGATCCGGATTGCCCAGAATGGCGGCGCCGCCGATCAGGCTCTGTGACTGGAACAGGAAGTTCCTGGTGGGCCACTGAGTAAACCTGCCGTAATGGAAATGGAATTTATCCTTGTCGGTGATCGGGAACGCGAACCCGAGTCGCGGACTGATCTGGAACTTGTTTTCCTCGACGTTCGGATCGATCTCGCTGTTTGTGATAAGGATCTCGGCGTTGTTGCCGGGCGAGAAATAATCGACCCTGAGCCCGCCGTTCACGACCATCCCCTGGTATTCCCACTTGTCCTGGATGTAGTACGAGGCTTCGGGGTTGTAATTGTGGAACAGGTTGTCGCTGAAACCCTGTACGAAGCTACCGTCCTCCAGCCGGCGGACGTTGCCGGGCGAATTGATCGCTATGTTGTCCAGATCGTTGTATAACAATTGCAAACCCGTTTTGAAGACGTGGTTCGCCCACTGCTGCGAGGTGATGTCGCTTTTCAGGATATATGTCACGCTCTTCCTGTCCTGGTAAAACGGCTGGTCATAACAGGTCACGTAGTAGGGATAATCGGGATCGGTATAGTAAACCGCGTTGCTTGCGCCGGTGAACTGGTAGGTTCCGCTGGGCAGTATAACCGGATTGCCGGCCGTCAGGAACTGCTCGGGAGACTTGCCGTCCACCGTATTTATCGTGTTGAACTGCACCCGGCTGAGGTTGACCGAGTACAGGAGGTTCTCGGAAAGGTTGTGGTTCAACGCAACCTTGAGCTGGAGGTTGTCATTCTCCAGCGTCGTGGTCATGTCCGCAGCGTTGAAGTAGACGTAACTCGAATCGTCCCTGAAATGGCTGAACTTGCTTTCGGGGTTCTGAAACCCTTCGAACAGAAGTTTCGATTCGTATCTTTCGACCGTACCGCCCTCGTTGAGAACGGCTTCGTCCCATATGATTTCGACGTCCTCGCCATAGATGTTGGTGGCGTAGCGGACGAAGAAATGGTTATATCTTATGATGTACGTCCCCGCATCGGGGTTGTTCGGATCCCTTACCTTGGAAAAAACGACGATCGGGTAGATGACCCTGCGCCTTTCATCGAGCGTGCCCGGATAGGTGAACACCCTCGGAAGGTCTTTGTTGATCCAGTCGCCCTGATAAAAACTCACGTACTGACCGAAAGACCTCGCGTTGTCCGCAAGACTTTCCCTGCTTGCCCGAAGGGTCATGAACCTGTATATCTTCTGAACATACCCGTCGATGTTCCAGTTGTGTGCGTAGCCGATGTTGGCCGAGTGCGAATATATCGCCTCTCCCACCAGTTTCATCCCCGGCTTGAGGTTGTAAGCGAGCTTGCCCTGGACGTTGTAGTCGCTGCTGGCCCTTTCGGAAAATTTGAAAAGATCGTTCAAAAAGGAATACTCCTCTTTTTCATTCTTCATCCAGTTTTCACCGTCGGTGTATGAGATCTCGCCCGACAGGTAGAAAGTGAGGTCCCTCAGCGGCGTGGGTCCTCCGAATCCGAGGCTGAGCCTGTCGTAGTTCGTATAGGTCTTGTCCATCCTCCCGAAATCGTCCGTCATGTACCTGATCTGGCCCTCGAAGGTCTTGCCGCCCTCCCTCGTTCGAAGCTGAACAACGGCCGACTGGGCGTTTCCGTACTCGGCGTCCATGCCGCCCGTGATGACCTCGCTGTTGGCCGTTCCGAGAAGGCCCACCGAGATCTGACCTCCGCCCAGCGGATCGTCGACGGGAACACCGTCGATCTGGAAAGAAACCTCGCCGGACCGGCCTCCCCTCACATGAAGGTCGTCGCCGGTCTTTACGATACCGCCCTTGAGAGCGATCGCCTCGACAACATCGTCGACGGGCAGTTCCTCGAGTTCGTCGCTCGAAACCTTGTAGCTCACGTCGCTGTCCTTGACCTCGATCTGCTTGGCTTCCGCCTCGACCAGAATCTCCTGTGTCGTTCCCACGATCTGTTCGGTCAGCTGGAATTCCGCCCTGGCGGTCTGCCCCGCATCGACCCGTATACCCGATTTTTCCTCGATCTTGTAACCCATCATCATGACCTTGACGGTATAAGTTCCGACTGGAACGCCGGTGATCATGAAGGTGCCGTCGGTAAGGGTCATGCCGCCCATCCTTGTTCCTACGCCTCCCTGCAGAAGAACCACGTTGGCGTAAGGCAGCGCTTCACCGGTCGTCGCCACGGTCACCTTGCCGGCAATCCTTCCCGTCTGGGCCCAGGCAACTGTACTGCTGAAAGACAGGATGAGAACGGGCAGTAGTATCACTGCCGTCAATACCATACCCGATCGGACTTTCATCTTACGACTCCTTGCCTGATTCAATAGTTTCTGCACCAGAATTCACTCCCCCGGCTTTCCGAGAGCATGCCGGCGGACACAATGCTTGCGGTGGGTTCTCAACTCTCCGTTACTCCTCACCGATAATATAATTGCACACTCTTTTAGTGTCAAACAAATTGGCCGCCGCCGGGAAAAAAGCTTCACCCTCTCCCCGGCTCTTCCCCATCCCCGGCACATCAAGAGGCGGATATTGTTTCCCCATCGATACCCTCCCGCTGGGGGTCCGGGTCCCCGCGTCGCACCCGCGTCATCGTATTATCACGAATTTTCCCATCGTCTTTTCGAATCCGCCTTCGGGCTCGACAGCGTACAAATAAACCCCGCTTGTGACATTCTGCCCGTTCCTGGAAACCAGGTCCCACCTGAGCGTGCCCGAACCGCCCGAACCGTCATGATAAAGGACTTCCACGAGGTCTCCCGAAAGAGTGAATATCCTCACGGTTGAACGACAGGCGGGAAGGTTTCTGAACTCCACCTTGATCCCTGTGGGATCTTCCATGTTCGGTTCGAGTCTCCACGGGTCCATCGACTGCTCCGTCGCGGGATTTGGAACCACGAAGATTTCGCCGCCCCCCGTCGTGCCGGCCGTACTCAATGGATTGATATAAAAAAAGTTGGAAGCCGGGTCTCCGTATTTTCCCTCTCCCGCGGGGACCCCATCCACGATCGTGTGGTCGAAGGCCGTCACACTGTAAAAATAGTGCATCCCGTCATGGACGTTTTCATCGACGAACTTGTAGTAGCTCATCCCTCCCTCGAATCCCATGTTGTACCTGGCGAGCGCCTCCAGTGTGTCGCACTCATCATCCGACAGGCCTGGAGGGCAGGGCACCGTATCCATCGGCGAGTACCATACGCTTTCTTCGAAAAGCTTTATGATCGATTCCTTATCCGGAAGATCGATCAGGGGCTCGTATTCCCATCCATCCTGCGAAAAAGGACTTCTGAAGTCGATATCGGCAAGCACGCCGTTCACTTCATCCCTTTCCTCGAGCAGCTGCCAGAGTTCCCTAGGAGGGCCGGTCAGGATTGAAGTCCCGTAGGGCCGGTCCCAGTTATCCGCCCTCCATATACGGTACCCCTCGAAATCGAACTCCTGCGTGCTGGGATCGGGCGTGGATTCGCTGAAATTATCCCACAGGAGGGTGATCTTTCCGCTGCCGGGCAGCACCCTCATGTTCGGGGGGGGAGGCGCCGAGCCTACGAGCCATTTTACCTGGGTCTCATTTCCTTCGACGCCGGTCTGATAATCGGCGTAATCGAACGTTCCGCCGGGGCATAGGGATCTTCCCAGCCACAGTGTCTGTTCCCTGGAACAATCGGCGTTCACCCAGATGACCTCCCCCCTGACGGCCGAAAGGAATTCCGACTCCGTGTCGCACGTATCGGGATCGATCTCGCTTACGGGACCGTTCATTGCCGTTTCCCTGCCGTTCACACCGGTCATGGGATTGCCGTCGACGTCGAACCAGTTGCCGTCGTAGACCATCGCCGCCGACGCCGCGGCGTCCAGCATGCCCTCAAGGCCGTACCCGCACACGAAAGCCACCTGGAGCTTCATCGTGCTGTCGGGAAGAAGCTCCCTGAAAGGTCCCGTGGCCATGAGCATCCTGTAGTCGCGGGGAACCTCGCCGTCCCTGTCGAATCTTCCGGCGCTCATGAGTTCATATCGTTCGAAGTCGTTCGTAGGATCGCCGCCGGCCGCATACGGCAGGCCTCCCGAAAAATTCTGATACGAAGTGATCCCCACGACAGCAGGCGCGTTCTCGCCGAGAGGATCGGTGTTGTGCCCGAGAAACAGTATCCCGAAATACCCCGGGGCTTCTCCGTCGTCTCCGTCGGGATCGAAAAAGTAAGCCACGCTTATATAGACCGGGACCTCCGTTTCGCCCCTTCGGGCGCACCTTATCCCCTGCCACAGTCCGGTGTTGTCATCGCCGGCGAGGTTGTCCGAACCCCTCACACCGACATCGCCATCCGCGAAAAACCCGACGTACAGGTCCTCTATGATATCGCGCCCGTAATTAGTGATCGCGTATTCCACGCCCACGAAATCCCAGAACTGCTCGTCGTCCCACTGGTAACTCTCCTGCCTCACGAAAAGATGAAGAGGTGTGTGCTCGGGGTTTGACATCACCGACAGGGGATGATCGTCGGTGTACCAGCATGTGAACATCTGTTTCCCGACCGCGGCAAAATCCTCGTCGATGAGACCGTCGCCGTCATCGTCGACACCGTTCTGCCAGTCCTCGTCCGCCACGCCGTCCCTGTCGTCATCGTTCGGGGAGGGCAGCCGGTTTCCTCCATCAGCTCCCTCCGAGGTCTCGTATATTCTGCACAGGGGGTCTTCGCTCCCCGCCGGCCTGAATTCCACTTCGAAGGCGGACGTCGAAACAACCGGCACGCCGCCTTTTCTGGCTCCGACCCAGAGCCCGGCTATAAAGAGGTATTCAACGCCGGAGTTGGCGGGCCACTGCGCGGAGATAAGGTGCGATACCGCCCCGTTTGCATCCGGGTAGGACCCGAAACATCCCCAGTTGGTGACATGCAGATTGAGGTTGCCCACATTGTGGATCCCCGACCCGTCGAAGACCCAGATCTTGTCGATGTCCCTGAGCTTGTCGCGCTCCTCACCAAGGGTTATTTCACCCCTGGCCGCCGAGGCCGCGATGACCAGCATGAAAGGGACGAGCGCCGATACGAAGAAGCTCCTGAATGTTTCGAATGGATCGAACACCAGATATCCGCTGCGAGCCGAACCGGATACCGAGACAATACCCATAATCGCGCTCCTTTGACAGATAATCGCAACATTCAGGGTACATATCGGAATCCTTGCGTCGGGACAGGAAACCAGGGGGGGGTCTCTACGGCAGCTCTCGTATTGAAGTCGACATAAATATATCCGCAATTTCTCTGCCGGTCAAGTATCTATTTCACGTTTATCGCGCTTTAATCATCGGCTTCTACCGGTCGCATCCCCGCCGGGGGAATCGCCCCGTCCGGGGGAAAAGGGCCGGGGTCAGACGCTTTCCTCCCTCGCCTGGACCATGTCCTTTATCTTCATCAGGCGCGTCTGCGTGCTTCTTTCGGCCTCGCTGAGCTTGCTTTCGATATTCTTTAT
This sequence comes from Candidatus Krumholzibacteriota bacterium, assembly GCA_041309605.1. Classification (GTDB taxonomy): domain Bacteria; phylum Krumholzibacteriota; class Krumholzibacteriia; order Krumholzibacteriales; family Krumholzibacteriaceae; genus JALOPX01. Next base: position 3,686 of record JBFYZH010000036.1, on the reverse strand, counting down.
CGTCTCCTCCAGATCCGGTATGAGGACGTATTCGAGGGCGTTCACCCGCCTTCTGGTCTTTTCCAGTTCCTCGGACATTCTGAAAAGGGCGTTTTCCTTTCCGGACAGGCTCATGAGATCGGGAAAACAGGCAAGCAGCATCTCGAACGCCTGGTCGAGCCCCGCGGACGTGGAACCGAGCTTGTAGGATGTCTCCGTTTCAGGCACGGCGAAAGAAAATTCGGGTATCGGCATGCTCATCTCGTAGCGTGTCTCTATCTTCAGCTTTCCCCTCTTCGTGCTCAGCTCCAGGGCGTCCTCAAGCGACTGGCGATCCGTCGCCGATCGTCCCGTTATGTAATGCATTCCCGTTTCGATGAGCTGTTTTTCGACCGCGGTCCGCAACCTCGTCGTCTCGCGCACGAGCGCGAAGAAGTTCTGCATCAGCTTCTCCTGCTTGTTCTTGAGAAGTTTGTGCCCCCGAAGCGCCAGCTCGAGCCTGCGCCTTAGGCGCAGAAGCATCATCCTGTTCGGATTGATCTTCCTCTTCACCTCTGTTCCTCCACCTTTTCCTTTTCCACCGCGGCGCCGCCGTCGAGGTACTTGTCGACGAATTCGTCCTTGATGCGCTTGATCTCTTTGCGGGGAATGCCGCCGAGAAGCTTCCAGCCGATCGACAGGGTTTCCTCTATCGTCCTGTTCTCGTCGAGCGCCTGACGTACGAATTTATCCTCGAAGGCCTGCCCCATGGCCATAAAAGCCCTGTCCGTATCTGTCAGGGCGGCTTCGCCCAGCACTACGGCGAGCTCCTCGACCTCCTTGCTCCTCGCGTACGAGGAGAAGAGCTGGTTGGCGACCTGCCCGTGGTCTTCCCGCGTGCGGCCCGCTCCGATACCCTTGTCCCTCAGCCTCGAAAGGCTCGGGAGAACATTGATCGGCGGGTAGATCCCCTTGCGGTGAAGCGACCGGTCGAGAATTATCTGGCCCTCGGTGATGTACCCCGTAAGATCGGGTATGGGATGCGTCTTGTCATCGTCGGGCATCGACAGAACGGGGATCTGGGTGATCGATCCTTCCCTGACCTCCCCTTCCCTGTCCCCCTTTAGAAGCCCGGCTCGTTCGTATATCATCGAAAGATCGGTGTAGAGATAACCGGGATAACCCCGGCGGCCGGGGATTTCCTTGCGGGCCACCGACACTTCGCGGAGAGCCTCGCAGTAGTTGGTCATGTCGGTCAATATCACAAGAACATGCATCCCCCGTTCGAATGCAAGATACTCCGCCGCCGTAAGGGCCGCCCTGGGGGTGGCTATGCGCTCGATAGTGGGATCGTTGGCCAGGTTGATGAAGAGGACCACCCTTTCCATCGCGCCGGTCTGCTGGAAATCGCGGATGAAATAGTTCGCCTCCTCGAATGTGATCCCCATCGCGGCGAAAACGATCGCGAACGCTGACTCCGACCGCGGTACAGAAGCCTGCCTCGCGATCTGGGCGGCAAGCTCCGAATGCGGAAGGCCGAATCCGGAAAATATCGGGAGCTTCTGCCCGCGGACCAGCGTGTTGAGCCCGTCGATCGCCGATATCCCGGTCTGTATGAATTCCTGGGGATAGACCCTGGCGTACGGATTGATCGGGTTGCCGTTGATATCGAGCATCTTTTCGGCGATGATCTTCGGGCCGTCGTCTATGGGGCGTCCCAGGCCGTTGAAGATCCTTCCCAGTATGTCAGGCGATACGGCCAGTTCGAGGCTCCTGCCGAGAAAACGGACCTTCGTCGAGGCGACGTCGATTCCCCTTGTCCCTTCGAAGACCTGCACCAGGACACGGTCCCGGTTGACCTCGAGGACCTTTCCCCTGCGCTGCTCGCCGTTTGGAAGTTCGACCTCGACCAGTTCCTCGTAAGTGGCGTGATCCACATTTTCCAGCAGTACGAGCGGACCGGCGATCTCTCTGATCGTAGTATATTCGGTAACCATTCGGGACCCCTTCTTTCCTCTTTCTGTCTTTTGCCTCGCAGGCGGAGTACGGCCTAGACTTCCACCTTCCTGGTATCAGCCGCGCCATCGGCGGTCTGGATCTTTATCTCGCCCAGCATCTCGTCGAACACACCGAGCCTGTCTTCCTTCACGTGCCTCATCCTCGCGATCTTTTCCCTGATCGGCAGGTCGAGCAGTTTTTTCAACGGCACCTTTTTCTCTATCGCCCGCTCGCACGCCCGATGCAGCTCGACGATCACCTGCATCATCCTGAACTGTTTGACCTGCCGCGTGTAGGCGTCGTCGGGATCGAAAGCCGACTGGTGGAGGAAATCCTCCCTGATATGCTTCGCCGTCTCCAGAATCAACCTGTCGTTGTCGGAAAGGGAATCCAACCCCACGAGCCTGACCAGCTCCTTGAGCTCGGCTTCCTTCTGCAGCAGTCCCATTGCGGCAACCCTGATCTCCGCCCAGCGTTCGTCCACCTCGTTTCGAATGTAGCCTGAAATATTATCATGGTAGAGCGAATAGCTGGTCAGCCAGCCTATGGCCGGGAAATGCCGCTCGAACGCCAGCTGGTCCTCGAGAGCCCAGAAGACCTTCACGACCTTCAGTGTCGCCTGCACTACCGGATCGGAAAGGTCGCCCCCCGGCGGGGAGACGGCGCCGATGACGCTGAGCGTTCCGATCCTGCCGTCGCTTCCCTGGCAGATCGTCCTTCCGGCCCTTTCGTAGAAATCGGCGATCCTCGACGGAAGATATGCGGGATAACCCTCCTCGCCCGGCATCTCCTCGAGACGTCCGGACATCTCCCTCATCGCCTCGGCCCATCTCGATGTGGAATCGGCGAGCACTGCCACGTCGTAACCCATGTCCCTGAAATACTCGGCGATCGTGATTCCGGTGTACACCGAGGCTTCCCTCGCGGCGACCGGCATATTCGACGTGTTGGCTATCAGAACCGTCCTTTCCATCAGCGGGCGGTTGGTCGCGGGATCGATCAGCTCCGGGAACTCCTGAAGCACGTCTGTCATCTCGTTCCCGCGCTCTCCGCATCCGACGTAGACGATGATATTGGCGTCCGCCCACTTCGCCAGCTGGTGCTGGACCACGGTCTTTCCAGCCCCGAAAGGCCCTGGAACCGTCGCCGTACCGCCCTTGGCGATCGGGAAAAACAGGTCGATGACCCTCTGGCCGGTTACCAGCGGCACCTCCGGAACCAGCTTTCTCGCGACCGGCCGGGGAGTCCGGACGGGCCACCGGTGGAACATCCTGATGTCCTGGACTTCGCCTCCTGCATCTATCCGTGCGATGACATCATCGATCGTGTACGTCCCCGCAACGGGCTTTTTAACAAGCCGTCCCCCCCTGAGTGTCGGGGGAACCATTATCCTGTGGTCGATGAGCTCCGTCTCGCGGACCTTTCCGAGAAGGTCTCCTACCACCACTTCCTGTCCTTCCCTGAGATCCTCGTTCGGTTTGAATTCGAACCTGCGCTGGTGGTCCAGACCGGGGATATTTATTCCCCTTGTGATATAGGAGCCGGCCTTGTGATAGATCTCGTTCAGAGGCCGCTGTATGCCGTCATAGATCGATTCAAGGAGACCGGGGCCGAGTTCTATGCTGAGGGGTTGCCCCGTCCCCACGACCTTCTCGCCGGGGCCGAGGCCCGACGTATCTTCGTAAACCTGGATATAAGCCTGGTCGCCGTGAAGCTCGATGATCTCGCCG